>CAYUDZ010000014.1:28556-32259 GCA_964443575.1 uncultured Chthoniobacteraceae bacterium
CGGTGCAAGAGGGTGGCCGCAAGAAGCCCTTTTCGACATTTGCCACAGAAGCATTGCAAACGCTGAGCGGATCAGGCAGCTACAAGTTTGCCGACGGCAAAAAGTGGTCAGCGGTCCAAACGATGCTGGATATTTGGCTGCAACCTGAGGCTTGGCCGGACCGGCCACTGATTCTGGTCAACCTCAAGCCGTTCAAGGCTGAGTTGGGGTTGGCGGAAGACCAAAAATTATTTTCTTATCATGAGCTGGCTGCCAACCAGAAGCTACGCATGATGCTGTCGGAAATCCGGCAGATCAGAACTGCAGATCGCAATGCCGAGCTTGACCGGTTGCAGCAGGAAGCCGTGGCAGTGGGTAGTAGGGTTGCAGACTTTGAAGAAATTCTTTCCGGTGAAGCATTAGCGTTCGTGCCGCATCCGAGTGAGGAGAATAAACGCTGGTTACCGTTGCAACGTGCCACCGAGTATTATCCGGGGCAGGCCGGCGAACGAATAGCGGGTCTGGGGCAAGAACTTAAGAATGCCTACGCCAGCGCAAACGAGAGCGAGTTTCAAGGCGTTAGCCTCAGGCTGAGAGATGAGCTGGCGGCGTTGGATCCGGCACATTACCCGCAGCAGTCTCTTATCGAGCTCGAGCATTTTTATTACGATTTTCATCCATTCCGCCTGGCGTGGATTTTGTACGCACTCGCTGGAATTGCCTTGCTGGTAGGAAATGGCTGGATGACTCGCGGTAGTTACCTGTTGGGTTGGGCATTTGCCTTGGCTGGCTTTGCCGCACAAGTCTTTGGCTTTGTCTGCCGGATTATAATTTCCGGGCGGCCACCCGTGACCAATATGTACGAGTCGGTGCTTTGGGTGGCCTTCGGATGTGTGCTGTTTGCCTTGGTTTTTGAAGTGATCTATAAGTCGCGCCATTTCCTGCTTGGGGCTGTGCCGGTGGCGGTTGTCTCGCTTATTCTTGCTGACTCACAACCGACCGTGCTCAGTAGCGCGATCGACCCACTGGTGCCGGTACTGCGGGATAATTTCTGGCTAACGACCCACGTTCTAACAATCACCTTGAGCTATGCGGCCTTTGCGTTGGCGCTTGGCGTGGCCCACATTGTCCTCGGCAAAGTAATCTTTGGGTTCAAGCCGCAGGCATCGCTTTACAACTATATTTATAAGACACTGCAGATCGGGGTGTTCCTGCTTGGCACTGGGACTATCCTTGGTGGGGTATGGGCCAACTATTCCTGGGGCCGCTTTTGGGATTGGGACCCAAAAGAAACTTGGGCATTGATTGCATTCCTCTGCTACCTGGTCATCCTGCATGGGCGAATTGCCGGCGTCTGGGGAGGATTTGGGTTGGCCGTCGGTTCAGTTGTTGCGTTTCTTTCAGTGGTGATGGCTTGGTACGGGGTCAATTTTGTGCTTGGTACCGGCCTGCACAGCTATGGATTTGGTACCGGTGGCTACCCGGTAGTCCTTGGTATTGTAGCCGCAGAGCTTGCCTTCACCGGCTTTGCTGTGTTCCGCTACATGGCGATGCGCAAGGGAAAAGCATCAGAGCGGGAGATGGCTTCCGGGCCCGAGCAAGATCAGATCGAAGCTGTACCAGAATCGTAACAGGTAATTTTCTGGTTCAACCGGATTCGGGCTAATTTATACGAGCTGCGATTCGGAGAAATGTCCAGGTAGAGCTTAGGGTTCCATCGGTGGATAGGAATCGGCGGTCGCACTCTTTGATGGCTTGACGGAGTCTGCCGATTGATAGGCGGTGGCCGCTGTCAGACGCCACTGCGCCGGTTGAATGGAGCCAACGTAATAGCTCCAGCGACGAAGGAAAAGTGTAGTGGCGGGTCTCATGGTCGAGGCGCTCGACCGTCCATCCGGCATCGGTATGAGCTTCGTGCCAGGCCGCCGGGCTGAGCCAACTCAATGGAACGACATCGGCGAGTACCGCATGTAATTCGGGTAAGGTTGGAGCGGCAAATAAGCCGTGGAGCGCGTGCGTCCCCGGTGGCAATCGTTGCCGCCATTGCTGTAGAATGGCAGTGGGTTCCGGGCACCATTGCAACAGGCTGGCGGAAACAATCCAATCGATTTTTGGAACGTTGACTATTACCTCGTCAGACCAGGCGTCAGCAACCTTCCACACTGCCTGTGGTATGTCCCGTTGACCCTGGGCGACAAGAGCGGGAGCATTATCAGTCGCGATCACATTGCTGAAGCAATCGACCAAAACACCCGTAAAGGCGCCTGTACCTGCGCCAAGTTCGAGTGCAGTTGCGCCCTGTCCTGTCGCAGGGTCTGGCAGCAACTCCGCTGTCCATCTAGCAAGATCACGTTGGATAAAGGAATGCTTGGCATAATTAGCTGCTGCATTGTTAAAGCCGAGCAGTTGTTTATTGATAGCATTTGTCGCTGTCATTGGGGCATTGCCGCCTGCATAAGTTCTGCAAGGTCATGGCCGACAGTTGGTACTACCTGTATGTCGGGTACCCACTGTGCCAGTACCTTGGCATCGATCAAAGGGTCATTGGCTCCGATTATCATCACGAGATCCAAGTTGGTGTCAGCGACCAGGTTTTGCAAGTCGTTCGATCCGATATTGATCTCACGCAATTGGGTAAGCCCCCACATCAGCTTATCAGTTGCAATTGTAGGCAACCAGGCATCCAGCAGCTCACTGGACACAGTGAGACCATTTTGTTTGTAAAACCTGAGGATAGTGGCCGTAGGATCTGCACGTAATCGTTTTGCCGTTAGCTGGAGTTGGGCGGCAGTAATTTTGCCGGGATCTCCGGCACTTGCAAGGAAGGTTGTTACTGGTGCAAACAGGCGGATCGGGCAGTCTGGCCGCCAACCGTTGCGCAAGGCGTCAAGCACCAGCAAGGATCCCAATGAATAGCCGGCGACGACAGTGTGTCCCGGGGAACTCTTGAGATCTGCCTGGAGAGTAGGCAGGCCGATAGGACCCGGGTAATGCCAATTAGCATTGGCCTTGGGAACAACTGCATTAAATGTGGCCTCGTACGCAGCGGGTGGGATACTCCAACCGCCCAGCCATTGCCAGGTTGTTACCCTTTCAGTCATCTGCCTTCTGCGGCAGCAGCCTTCGGCATTGGTTGAAGCAACCGTTGCTCGAATATATGGATAATCGACACTGGATGTGATCCAAGACCAACGCTAGTAACGTGGACCGAATGTTCCCGCTTAAACTTTTCCGCAGATCGACTGGCCGGTCGAGCGCAGGTCATCGCAAGCCTGTCCGAGGCGTTCTGCCAGGCTGATTTCTGCAGCCTTGAGGTAGCTGCGTGGATCGTAGACTTTTTTGTTTCCGACCTCCCCGTCAATTTTAAGGATGCCATCGTAATTCTTGAACATGTGGTCGGCGATCGGGCGGGTGAATGCGTACTGGGTATCGGTATCGATATTCATTTTGACCACGCCGTAATCCAGTGTTTCACGAATTTCTTCAAGTAGTGAGCCGGAGCCACCATGGAAGACGAGATCGAATTCCGCGTCAGCACCATATTTTGATGTGACAGCATCCTGTCCTTGCTTGAGGATATCCGGGCGGAGTTGGACGGCACCCGGTTTGTACGAGCCATGTACGTTGCCAAAAGTGGCAGCGAATAAATAGCGGCCACAACCTTGAAGCTCCTCATAGACGGCCAGCATGTCTTCCGGCGTGGTGTAAAGTTTTTCTGCCGGGG
>CAYUDZ010000014.1:32269-32798 GCA_964443575.1 uncultured Chthoniobacteraceae bacterium
ACCGCCGACCACTCCAGCTTCGATTTCCAGTAGTATTTCATGTTCGGCACATTGCTGGAGCAGTTTTTTCGAGATGGCCAGATTCTCTTCCAGTGGCAGGTTCGATGCGTCCAGCATGTGTGAATTAAACAGATTATTTTTGCCTTCCGCGCGACGTTTGGCGGTCTCGGCGATTAGCGGTTGCAGGAATGAGTCGACTTTATCTGGTGGGCAATGGTCGGTGTGCAATGCGATCAACACATCGTATTTTTCAGCCAGGCGATGGGCAGCCTCAGCCAACACGATAGCACCGAATGCCATATCTTTAACCATCGTTCCGGATGCAAATGCACCCCCCCCGGTCGAGCACTGGATGATGCCATCCGACTTCTTTTCAGCAAAGGCACGCAGGGCACCATTGAGTGTGATGATTGAAGTGACATTAATGGCGGGATAAGCGTAGTCATTTGCTTGCGCAGCATCCAGCATCTTGGCGTATTGATCAGGTGTAGCTATAGGCATAACGGGTTGTAGTTATAAGTGTTTCGAT
>CAYUDZ010000015.1:0-9413 GCA_964443575.1 uncultured Chthoniobacteraceae bacterium
TGCCAACACGCCTTCCGGTGCCCCTCCTATACCGGCATACAAATCGATATTGGATGTCTGCAAGGCCGGCGCCAGCGCCGCCGCAATATCACCATCAAGGATCATTCTCAACGCGGCTCCTTTTCGGCGGATGGCCTCGACTAGCTCACCATTGCGAGGTCGGTCGAGGACACAGACAACGACATCCCGTACTTCTTTGCCGAGCACACGGGCAGTCACCTCAATCACGTCACCGATAGGGGCATCTATATCCACCGGCAGGCTTGGATCATCCAACCAAGCCTTCCGGACAGCAAGCGGGTAGGACAGCTTGCGCATATAAAAGGCAGGTACATCAAGCAATCCCGACTCTTCACCTTCATCACATTGCAGGGCAACAATACAGCTTATCGAGTTGGACATACCCTTGCTGACATTTGTCGTTCCATCAACAGGATCAAGGGCGATATCAAAGTGCGGACTACCTTCACTCCAGGTTCCGACCTTTTCCCCTTTGAACAACCCCGGGGCTTCATCTTTGATTCCTTCACCAATAGCCACCTCCCCGCTCATATCCATCAAGTCGAACATGCCCCGAATTGCGTCGCAGGCAGCTTCATCCGCCTTTTCTTTTTGCCCTTTACCAAGCCATTGCATGGTATTAAGTGCTGCCATCTCGGTCGCCCGTAAAAAATCGAATTCATACTGGCGCTCGTAATCGAATGCTATCATGTGTGGAGCCTAGGTTTAGAGTGTGTCCCTGACAAGCTGATACAGGTCGTCCATGCTTCTGGTGCCATTCCAAGACTTGGCTTTCTTGCCCTTTGCATATACCAGCAAGTCCTGTGGTATGGCTGGATCGTCTGCTGGGACCCCCGCAACTATGATTAATGAATTCTCACCGGTAAAATCGAGTGCCGTACGGACAACCTCTTCCAGCGTAACCAAATGCTTCGGGTCATCTTTATCCTCCGCCGCATGGACAACCAGAAAATAGCCACCACTGTTGTATTGCAGGAACCTGATTGCTGCTCGCACCAATTTTGCCAGTGTCGGAGACTCGGGGGTAGCCACTGTACGTGATACAATTTCACCCGGCTGAAACATTGCTGCAACACGCGGAAACTTCCACTCCGGACGCCGCAACACCTCAACCATGGAATAAGCAACATCATAGCCCTTGTCCGAGAATTCATCTGGCAGGTTACGCCCGTCAGCCAGATTCGAGTCGACTTCTCCAAGCAACACATCGACCCGCTCGAGGTCGATGAGCTGTTCTAAGATTGCACCGTCTGAAAACTCCGGGCTAGCATTGGCATAGAATGGCGCAAGCAGCGGCTCAGCTAACCTGGCATTCGTTACCAGGCCGGTTGTGCGACCATTGGAGTGTGCCCGATCCATTAAGGTTCGTAACGCCGAACCATCAGAATGCAAGCTGATCCAGCCATTAGCAACCTGTTCACCGGTGGCCAGTAAGGTACCGAAAGCCGCATGATCCAACATCTCACCAGCATAAGTTGGCGTGGTTACGGTAGCTGAGTATGGAAAGCGATCGAGCCTTAGCTTGATGGCTTCACCATCCTCACGCAGCCTTTTCCTACCCAGCGAATTGTGGTCAAAACCATCAGCGAGTATGAGTACTACTGCGAAAGACTCACGTACCACCCAAACCTTATAGTACAGGGTGCTCAGGGCGATAAACACCAGCACACAGAAGAATGCGATTAGCTTATTGCGAATTCGCGCCATGGTTAAAGTAAATCACAGGTGTCAACCATACAGTGAGATCGCGGTTTCAGCAACAGTCCTGGGAAGCGATTTGGTAAGGATATCGTCTTACGGGGCAGGCAAGGCTATTGCGACGGGCTCGGTACAGAGCTTTCTGGTTCGGCTTGCATCTGAAATTGTTGTTCCTGCAGTTTGAGGCGCTCCGTCATGGAGTTCAGCTTCGCAGTTTCACGACTAACTGCTGCTTCAGCAGCTGCCTGCTCTTCAGCTGTCGGCGGGTTTGCAGTGCCTTCCCGTGCCTGCAATCGCACCAGGTTCATTTCGGCAAAAACCAGCGCCTGACGCTGGATATCTACCGCCGAGTTTAATTGTTTAAGATCTGCACGCATCCCCTCCAGTGCTTGCTGCCGTTGACCGCTAGCCTGGGGCATTTGTTCACTCGACAACTCCACATTTTGCTCCTCGCTACGCTCGGCAACTAAGCGGGCCAACTCTGCGTCGCGAAACTTTACTGCCGAATCCTGCATTTGTGGAGGTAAGTTTTCAATCGTATCACCAAATATATCTACAACCATTGCATCAACTCGCTGGGAAAGCTGGGGATCAGCCGCCCCCTCATCATCCGATTCCCCTAAATCCAACTCCCGCTTCAAATTCTCAAGTACCGCCCGCGTTCGCTCGATCTGATCGGCCGCATCTGATTGCTCCCTATTATCTACGGCATTCCTATTGGTGGAGCCACTTGTCGCGCCGCCAGCAACGTTCGTACTTCCGCTTGCTGACTCTTCGATCGGTGATCGCTGGTTTGCGATGAATAAAGCTACCCCAACAAGCCCTACTGCCACCACGACAGCCAGCCAGCGCAGCATACCGCCACGGCCAGCCCCCCTGCGCACTATAGGCGACTGACCCGGCGCTGGTATTTCCTGTTCGGGAAGCTGAGGTTTCCTCGCGCGCGGAGACTTTTTTATCGGCGTGGTATCAGCGCTGACTGCTGCGTCACTTAGTGCCGGTTGGCCAGCTGGCTTGGCAGGACGTTTGCGTGCCTTTTTTATCGTTGTTGAACGATCAGTTAAGTCCTTACGAAGTATCATTGCATCCATGGTTTCCGGCCTACCTAATGACCGTTTATCCAGGCAAGTACCCACAATTTCTTCCCATACCCGTGGCACTTCAGGGTCAGCTACACCAAACTCCGCGCGTCTCTCGGCCATTGAAGGCGGTCTCTCAATCCGAATCCTTCTCAGCAAATCTTCGCCATCATAAAACGGTGGTTTACCCGTAATACACTCGTACAATGTGCACCCCAAAGAGTAGATATCGTCACCCGGGCGTGGCACCTCACCATCCAGCTGCTGTGGGCTGAGGTAGGGAATTTCTCCCATGGCATTAGGAATTCTGGTCCCTCGCTGAACATGATCACTAAGTGCCCGTGCCACTGCAAAATCAGTAATCTTAACCTTCCCTTCGGCTGTAACCAAAATATTCGACGGATTCAGCTTACCATGGCACGCACGAAAATCTGCATGGACACGACTCATCACTGCCGTAATCTGAGGCAATATTTCTGCCAGTCTGTCATAGCTGATGCTGCTGTGCGGGCTCTCTTCCAACTCATCGTGTAAGCTTTTGCCATCTACCAGCTCATTCACTATTGCCAGCCATTCTTCACTCTCAATTAATTCGTAGTTCTGGACGATTTCAGGGAAATGAAGCTTACCGACCGTATCGATTGCCCGCCTTAGCTGGCGCAGGCCGGCTTCATCACAAAAGGCGACAGTAGGGTACAGCTTGAGCGCTACCTGACGTTCTTGCTGGTTGTCCGAGCACGCCCAGGTCAAGCCCACAGCATTAGTGCCCAGTAATCGCTCAAGCGTGTATCTGCCAAACACTTCTATCCCCGGCGTAAAGCTTTGCAATGGCAACTCAATTCCTAGTTCACGCTGAATTTGCTCAGTCTTGTTCATACATACTTCTCTAAACTACCCAAATTAACATAGCACATGTCATGCTAGTTATTCTGTTATGAATAAATAACTTGGACTAAACGTGTGGCGGTGACTCCTCCACTTCCCCTGACGGCGGGTCGGCAGTAAGCGGTTTGGCCGACTGTGCAAGCTTCGACTTTTTAGCCAAATGCCCACGCACAATGCTGGCTACTACTGCAGCTGTCAGGAGCAGGGAGACAGAGAGCATTGCCAACTTCCCTTCACCTTTCAGTAAGCTCTCTCCCAACACCACAAAACCAACCGTGAACAAGCTGGTTGTAGCCAGCGATATCGGCAGATAAATCCGGAAGGGTACGCGCACAAAACCCAGGATCAAATTATGCAGAAAAAACGGGATGCCCGGGGTTACGCGCAGCAGCAACGTCAATTTGATCGCGTTACTGCCGGATAATTGTGGCAGCTCGACCTCAAGGAAGCGCAGCAGTTTATTGACCAGACCACGCCCAGGATACGCAGCCATAAAATACGTCCACGACATATTGATGGCCATGGCTGATATGGTCAGCAAGATGGCACCTAACACTCCAAATTTTGGAGTAAATACTGCTCCCGCCAGGATCATGAACGGACTGGCAGGAACCGGTAATGCCGGCAGTAATGCCAGGGCTGCAAATAACCACATCGGGCTCTCGCTGGCGCGCTGGTAGGCAATATCAAGCCATTCTTTCAAAGTTTCCAGATCGACTCCCGACCACCAAAGCCAGAATATAAGCGATAGAAATATTGCAACCGATAACCAGAGGAACACATGGAACCTCGGTTCACGCCAAAGTTTGGCAAGCGCCCTCAACATTACTGACTTTTTAGTACTACTCATTCTCCGAACTTGCTAATCCACTTGTCACGCGCGGCTATTATCTCTTCACGCGTGCGGCGCGGACTCATTTCCCATACAAGCAAACAGTTTTTTGGCATGATGGGAATTAGATTCTCATAATCAATTTGGCCAGAGAAAGGCGGACGATGATCGCCAGCGGGCCATTCGACATCGTGCAGGTGGCAGCCAAACATCTGTGAGCGGATCCTGGCCAGCCACTCTGCGTGGTCAACGAAGGCAAGATTTTCCTTGATCTGGATGTGGCCTATGTCATGCCAGTACCCGACAAAAGGCGACTCGACACTTTCCAGCATTGCATGCATTTCCCGTTCGCTGGGAATCTCCTCGTATGCTTCCCGGCTTTCAATTCCCAGGTGCACGTTGCGCGCTGCCGCGTAATCAGCCAACTCCTGCAATGCCTGCCTGGCGCGCTTGAGGTAAAGCCCGGCCCGCTTCTCCCGCAATTTGACCGCTTGCAACTTTAATTTTACATACATCCTGCCAAGGTAGCCACCCTGCTCAGCCAGGTTAATCAACTTAGTTGTAAAGTCGGGCATCGGTACCCTACCCATGTGTAAAATGACGTTCGGTGCATTGAATTGCTGGGCAAAATCAATAGTACGCATAGTCAACTTGAGCGCTCGCTTACGTTCGTTGACACGATGGGAAGTGAACTCATAGCAATTGGGTGATGCTCCCATGACTTCAACCGGAAGCGGACAGAAATTATGTAAGCTGGAAATCTTCAGACCACTACGCTCAACGTACTTCTTGATGCCCTCCATCAGTGAAAGCCGGATGCCGTGCCCCAACTCAACCGCCTCAAAACCCAATTCTACTATTTCTTTAAGCATCGCCTCACCGCGGGTGTGACGGTGGCTGTTCCAACATGTCGATAGCGCTAGCATGACAAACGCCACTCTGTTCCAACAGTCCGGCAAAAACAAGTCATGCGGTACTCTTTATGAAAAAGAAACAACTATTGTCAGCCGTGCGGTGTTGAATTAACTTAGGCACGATGGCAACTAAGACTGAAAAAGAGCTCGCCCCCAGAGAGAAAGAAATGTGGCTCAAGGCGTTGAGCGCAATTGAACTAAAAAATTACGGCTACGCCGTCAGCTTGCTCGATTCCGTGCTCAAGGCGGAACCAGCTTTTCTCGATGGGCGCAAGCTCATGCGCAAAGCACAAATTGGTGCCACTAAGGGCAAAAAGAAGCTGCTTGGCAACCTGGGCGGCTCATCACTCAACATCAGCGGCTTGCGCAATAAGGGGAAAATAGAAAAGGATCCTGAGGCCGCCATGGTGGAGGCGGAGAAAATTCTCTCATCAGACCCGGCAAGCACCAGTGGCAACCGCCTGTTGTATGAAGCAGCAGAAGCCGCAGAACTGCCCGAAGTTGCTACGTTTGCATTGGAAACGCTCGTCGAAGCCAACTCTAAAGACATCAAGATCATGCACGAGCTGGCAAAGTACTACCTCCTGCATGAGCAACCTCAAAAGGCGCTGGATACTTATAATAAGATTGTCGAGATTAAGCCCAACGACCTCGAAGCCATCAAGGGCGGCAAGGATGCTTCGGCCGCAGTCTCAATGTCATCAGGTGGCTGGACGGAAGCCGAAAGCTACCGTGACGTGATGAAAAACAAAGATGAAGCAGTTTCTCTCGAACAACAAAGTAAGGTCGTTCGCAGTGAGCAGGGGATCGACCAATTGCTGGCTGAACTGGGTGAAAAATACCAGGAGGATAATCAGAACGTCGAAGTAGTACGAAAAATTGCCAGCCTCTACGAGCAAAAGGGTGACCTCGAAAATGCAGTCACCTGGTACCAGTATGCCGGCGAGTTATCCGGCGGTACCGACTCCAATTTAGTGCGTAAAGCATCCGATCTGAGAGTAAAATTGCTCGACCGTAAGATCGATGAACTCGATAAAGCCAGTAAGCAAGCTGAGGAAAGCGGAGCCCAATTTGAGCAACAGGAAGAGTTCGACCAACTTAAGGCCGAAAGGGCCGAGCTTGTCATCAGTGAAAGTCGCAAACGGGTTGAGCGCAACCCGACCGACCTCGCCCTACGCTTCGAACTTGGCGAGCAACTCTACCTTTCGGGCCACTACAAACAAGCCATGCCGGAATTACAAAAAGCCAAGCAAAGCTCCAACCTGAAGATCAAGGCAGCAAACCTGCTCGGGCAGTGCATGGTGCAGAACAATATGCTGGATATGGCCAGCAAGCAGTTCGAGGAAGCCATCGGTGGACTTGATACCATGGACTCGGCAAAGAAGGAATTACTCTACAACCTGGGCATCACCTTCGAAAAGATGGGCCGCAATGACGACTATGTAGATTGCATGAAACAAATCTACGAAACCGACATGAGCTACCGCGACGTGGCCAAGCGTGTGGAAGATTCTTACCAGCAGTAATCTAATCTCTACTACAATTAAGCTTGCCTTCGCAGATGGTAAAGCTGTGAGTGCACCCGCGAACGGTCTTCAGAAAAACCAGTTGATACCAGTTACCAAGACGTGTCGCGTGCCCCACTCCCCACCAAGTTTCTGTGCTTGCCAGCGGTATCCCAGCTTGAAAGTCAGACCCTCTGCCAAGGGCAGACGAAAGCCGGTTGTTACCCAGTTGAGGTTAAATCCATTGTCATCAAACTCGTAAAAGAATTCCTCTTCGATAAACCAGCGCGCCGCAGTACCGGGGATTTTCCAGGGTGATACTGCCAGCAGTTGGTTTCGGAAGCGAAAGCGATCATCAAGGAAATCTGCTTCAAATATCCGGTATTCAAGTCGTGCGCGGTTGAGGATAAACCAGCCGGCGGGAGCCCCCCGCCAGCTTAAGTTAATCAACGGCCGGTGCTCATTGCGGGTGCCGCCAATATTGATCCAAGCCCGCCGGTACCCGGCATCGATGGCAAAACCGTTACCCAGCTTACGGCCAAAGGTCAGGTCGACGTAGCTGATCGCAAAATCATCGATCCCGGTTCGTGTGGCGAAGTTGCTGATAGAGGAAAAATACCAATCGTCCGCCACCGTATATCGTAACAGCAGGTTCTGGCTGGTGCCGGTATCTGCATCGGCATGGAGAGCCAACGGCAGGCCTTGCAACAGCACGATAACACAGAACCAGACAGTAAGTTGACGCAATATTGACATCCTCTACGTGTATAATTCGACGCCCCGATCCCACTAAGCAGGCAGTTCCGCGTCCTTTGCAATCGCCTTGACCATATCACTGAAGATCAATTTATGGATCGGATACAGCAAATTCCAATAAAGTACACCACCCAGTCCGGCAGGCTTGAAGTACGCTGTCTGTACCAACCTGGCACCGCCATCCTCGGCAACGGTTTCCCATTCCAGCCAGGCTTTGCCGGGAACTTTCATCTCAGCCCGCAAGCGCAGTAACTTGCCGTGCTCAACCCGCTCGACGCGCCAGAAATCAAGTGATTCACCTGGCAGCAGTTCAGTCGGATCCCGGCGCCCGCGACGCAACCCGGGACCGCCAAGCACGCGGTCCAACATCCCGCGCAACGTCCACGCCCACTCCCATGTCAACCAGCCTTTATCACCACCCAAACTGGTAAATGCAGCAAAGACTTTACCCGGAGATGCTTCGACGTGACGCGTGCGAACCTCGCGTATCATTCCCTGCCAATCGACCAGCTCGTAAGTACTGGCATCGCTGCCAAGCGCATTGCTCCAGCGGGTCTCCACATCATTGCGGTCGATTTTGGCCTGTGCCAACTCGACAGCGCGTCGGTAGTTAACCGGCCGGATATCCGGAAATTCTTTTTCTGCCTTCGTAGTGTCAGCAAGGATCGGTGCGACCACTCCTTCCACCAGTGGTACCGCTAAGCTGTTGGGAATTGGTGTCACCATCCCTACCCACAGCGCAGCCAGCGTCGGCGCCAGCACCGGCACCGGTACAATGATTCGCCGCAATCCATGTACCTCAGCGTAGACCAGCATCATTTGTTTGAAGGTCAGACGGTCGGCACCAATATCCACAATTCCGATCGGCTCGCGCTCGACGGCTGCAACAAGGTAGGCCAGCACATCACGGATGGCTACCGGCTGGACTTCGTTGAGTATCCACTTCGGTGCGATCATTGCCGGCAAGCGTTCGGTCAAGTAACGCACCATCTCAAATGACGCGGAACCGGAGCCGATAATCGGCCCGGCGCGAAACTCGGTGGCAGGCAAAGCATCACGCAGGATCTTGCCGGTTTCTATGCGGCTACTCAAGTGACCGGATACCTCCGCGCCCTGTGGCAATAACCCGCCGAGGTAAACTACCTGCTGTAAGTGCTTGCCAGCCGCAACAAAGTTCGCTGCGGCCTGTCGGTCACGCGCAGCAAAATCACGCCCGGAATACATCGAATGAACCAGATAGTATGCGGCATCTATATCTGCAAGTGCTCTGGCCAGGGGCTCTCCACCGTTGAGCAGGTCTCCGGTTACTACCTCAACCTGATCCAGCCAGGCCCGACCGCTCACCCGGCTCTCATCGCGCACCAATACCCGTACCCGATGACCGGCTGCCAACAGTAATGGCACCAGCCTGCCACCTATATACCCGGTCGCTCCTGTAACTAATATATTCACAAAGATCTATACGTTTTCGGGTTCTTCATTGTCGCAAGATCCTCAACCCTGACCTATTCCAACTCCAATGTCATCACACATTCAAGGTGTTTGGTTTGCGGGAACATATCAAATGGACGGATCCGCTTGAGGCAGTAGCCATGTTCCAGAAATTCCTTTAAATCACGCAGCTGGGTCGCCGGGTTGCATGAGACATACACAACGCGTGCCGGACGATATTCAAATAACTGCGTTAGAAATGCCATATCGCAACCACGCCGTGGCGGGTCAA
>CAYUDZ010000015.1:9423-32032 GCA_964443575.1 uncultured Chthoniobacteraceae bacterium
TCACTATACATGTCTGCAGCGGATCAAACTCGATCCCGGCAAAGACCTGCGCCGCATCTGCCGCCAAAAATTCACAGTTATCAATCCCGTTAGCAGCCAAATTCTGCCGTGCCCAGGCAATCGACTTTTTGCTTAATTCCACCCCACTTACCTGCGTAAACCTCGCGGCGCAGGACAGCGCAAACAAGCCGCAGCCGCAATAAGCATCGATCAGGAAATCCAGATTTCCTGCAGACGCTTCGGCAGCTACATGATTGACCAGTTCGGGCAACAGATACGGATTGTTCTGAAAGAATGTACCGGCGGCAAATTTCAGTGTGAGGCCGTTAATTTCCTCGGTAACAATTTCATGATGATCGCTGGTTACTCCTTCTTTAGAATGTCGCAACAACAGCGTCGCCCCTTTGCTGCGACCATGCCCTTCCTGCCTGACTTTGTCGCGAAACGCAGGCAGTTCTAAATTAATCTCAGGAGTTGCCAGCGGACACTGCTTGACGTCAACCAGGTCGTAGCGTCGCCCTACTTCCAGAAAACCAATCGCCGTGACCGGTCCACCACGCGGCTTGTTGTAATGCGGGGTCAATTTCGTCCGGTAACCGTACTGCCGCGGTGAGCCCACCACCGGATCAACCTCATACGATAAACCTGCCATGCGCTCTAACAAATCCACCAACTGTTTCTGCTTCCACTGTAACTGCGCCGGGTACGCCAGGTTCTGGTACTGGCACCCGCCACAGACCCCGAACAATTCACATTCGGGAGTCACCCGGTCAGGTGATGGCTCGATCACCTCGACTAGATCTCCTTCCGAGTAATTTTTGTGGTTGCGGAAAATTCTTGCGCGTACCCGTTCGCCGGGCAGGGCAAACTGTACCATAACAACCCAGCTATCTACTCGCCCAACCCCGACACCAAGGTTGGTCAGGTCAGTAATGTGTACTTCAACCAGCTGGTGGAACCCGAATGGTTCAGCAATAAATTTTGCCGGCTGACGGCGTTGCTGCTTGCGCTGCATCTTGTGAGTAGATCTCCCTACAACAAAAATTCAATAACTAAGGCTCAATTTTAATATCTAACTTCTCAAGTCGCATCAGTTGGTCATTATATGCAGCAACCCGGCGGGCGAAAAATTCTTTAACCAATTCATTATCACCGTGCATCACGCGTTTTTCCTTGGCCAGACCTGCCCGCCACCGCTTCAGCCACTCACGCTCGCCATCCAGCGAATAATTTGAATTAACTGCAGCGACTTTGACCCCTGCTATCTGCTCAGAGCGCTGGCTTTCATCCATTAATACAAACAATGCCTGTTGATGGACCGGGGTGGGACCAAATACCCGACGCCACTCCTGAAATGCTTTATTCGTCAGGCTGTTTTCGGCATATACCCGCAGCGACCAACCAATCACCACTCCGACAAGCACGATAAGCATCGCCTTGCTTGCGCCTACTTGAAAGCGCCTCATCGTCAGGCGCAACCAGATGATAATCAGAAGCACTGCGCAAGCTACAAGAATGCCTGTCATCTGCCAATCTGAGATCAGGTAGTGAACCACTAGGTGCCGAAAAACCAATCCCAGCACAATGATAAGCGGCAGCAATAAGAAACAGTATAAAATCAACTGGAGTGGCAGCTTACGATTGCGTGCAACCAGCAAAGTCGGCAGCCCAAAACCAACCACCCCAGCCAGTAGATTGACGCCTGCCAGGATTAGAAAATAAGATATCAAGCCTGCCGGTGCCGCTGGCAATGTCGATTCCTGCGATGAATTAGCGCTGCTGGCCAGGTCAGCGGTATCTTGAGCAGGAAAGTCGAAGGTAAAACGCACGGCGTCGATTCCATGGCGCCTTGCCAATTTGAATGGCATTTTTGCATAACCAAAATCACCCCAGCCCATGCCCCAGCTATTCCGTAGTAGTAGATAACCCTCACCATCATCACCCAATTCGTAGCCCGTAAGCAAAACCATGTGCGCGACTTTCATATTTCCTTCACGCATGACAAAGTCCTTATCGAGTATGCTTTGGTCATCCGTCCAGTAGCTGGATAAACACACCGGCTCGTAACGTGCCAAAGCACGGCAAATCATGTACAATTCGGCATCGCTGAAGCCAGGCACTCCATCATAGCGCACGACTCTTTCAAGCCTAACCGGCGGCATACCGGATGCATTCTTTATGGCCGCAGGTGTGGGATCGATGATTTTGGTGATGCTCTTGTATGGCATGAGCTCTTCACGGCAGATCCTATGTTCGCGCAACCCCCTGGCCAATTCCTCAATACTTAAGCCGCGCTCTGGATCTGCCCCCTCTTCCTTCGTCGCCCACAGCAAATACTGCTCGGATAGATCAATGTCATACCCGAGTCGACGTGCCTGCATCTCCAGCATGCTGGTAGCAGCAAAAGCGCCACAGGCATTGCGCATCCCCTGACGCACGAAATTAACCCGTAGGGCAACTATCTCACTGCGTAAGTTTACCTTCTTCGGTAGCAACTCCCAGCGCACGGGGCTTTCATTGGCAGAACCAAGCAGCCGATGCGCCAAATCACGGGTAGTAATTTCACTGAAGAGGCTATCGGCAGGACAGAACAATATTGCCGAGATCAGCAACAAAACACGCGCCCACATGGTCATCATTTACTTCATTATTTCAAAGATTGTCGAGCGCGGAGCAAACCCAATCGCATTGACGCCTGAATTTGACTGATATATAACAAACATCACTATACGAATTATCTAATTGACGTTCGCTGCAACCCAAAATACGGTATTGCTGCGATGAAAAATGCTATTCTACTCGTCGGCTGTGCGCTGCTAACTCTCATCTTCAGTTCCTGCAATACTGCGGAAAAATATGCAGCGAATCAAGCTGCTACCGATAACTGGCTGGCCGCCTCCAAGGGCAGCGCTGGAATCACGGTCGGTGGTGTTTGGGAGCCTGAAGAAGTCGGCTGGGGCGGCAATGCAGTTTTGGAGCAACGCGGCAATCAGGTCAGAGGTAAAGTCGGCAATTACACAGTCCTCGGGGTTATCAATGGCAGCAAATTATACATGGCCCTGATCTCCGACGACTGGACTTACTACACCGCCATACTGACCAAAAAAGGTAGCAAGTTGACCGGCTATTATTCCAGCCAGGTGCCATTTTCGCCGGTTGAGCAGTGGGCGTTCAATTTGAACCGGATCTGACACCGTCCGCTATAGCCTCTCCGGCAACGAGCCATCGACCCACGCCTCGAGCAGGCTGCGAATTTCGGCAAACGTCGCAGACTTCCCGCTGCGAACAAAATAGCCGCTTGCTGCTACCCCGCAGAGCAGAATTCCAAGATCATCCAAGCCTTTGATCGCACCGCTCAGGCAACCGGCACCAAAGTTGTCGCCCGCACCAGTCGAAATCAGTGGCTGCTGACACATCGGCCCCATGACGTAGGTCACCCCGTCGGCACTAGCGCAGGCCGCGCCATCGTTCGGGTGGATGACTATCCGGTCGACATCAATCCGTTGGCGCAGGAATCCAGCAAGTTCGGCGACCGCCTCCGCTTCCTTGCGACCGCCAAAACTGCCGCCAAGAGCCTCGGCCATCTGCCATGCCTCTTTGAGGTTGAAACTCAACAGGGTATGGCACTGGGCAGTAATCTCGTGTAGGCGCTCAAGCAGCTTTTTTACATCCTCCTCGGACCGATGCTCGAATTCTGCCAGATCCATGAAAAAACTCACATGCTTTGCCGACACACCCAACTGCTGCAGCTTCTTCGCCAGGTTCAGCCAGATCTCGCCAACGTGGATCAGTTTACCCCAGTTCACTGCAGCAACAAAATTGCTGCGCTTGAGGATCTCATCCAGCTCGCTTTCGCTGATGCATTCCAACAACCGCTCCCACGTAATCTCCTCGCAAGCACGCAAGTCACTGAGCATGACCTTGCCATCTGCAAACTCGATGCAGTCACTGTGCGCCGGATCAGCCAATGAAACCAGTCGCTTGGCCTTGCCTGCCAGTGCCTCACGATAAATCTCCATGATCTCTTCCCGGCCCATCGCTCCAATATAGGTCAGGTCGATCTCGCCACTATGCACGCCATGCAGTGCGGAGGCGATCAGCGGGCCATTGCCACCAAATTTATCGCCACGGTGTTCGGCTGGAAACGAAGTTGCAATACCTGCTGCAGCGGCCACCTTGGGTCCAAACTCAGACATCTTGTCCGGTTGCACCATGTGGATAAATGTGTCGATAAAACCGTCAAATCCGGCAATTCCAACCGGCGCCTGTGCCTGTGCGGCGGCTATCTGATCGAGGTATTGCGGTAATTCTTCGGCCAATTGTCCGGTTTGAGTTATCACTTTGCTGTTACTCATATCCAGACAGCATACGCTACCTCCCCATAGTTCCTAAAGGAAAAACACAGTCGGCAGCAGGCCACCTACACGCTAACCCGCATTCATCACAGGTTTGTGATGAATCGGCTAATCCTGGCTCTTGAACGACTCGAGTTGCGCCTTCTCTTCCAGGTAGTCAACCAGGTTCAAGAAGTCTTCTCGCGGGTTACAGCGTCCCGCTACCGGGGTGAATGCCAGCGCTGGTTGGGCACCGGTAATCAAATGGTAGCCCCAGTAATACAGCAGGTTGCTCTGCCGGATCGAGCACACTTCGGGATCGATGAAGTTGAACTTCCGGTCATTGGTCATCAACAATTCAAACGTATTCTGGTAAGCCTTTTTCAATGCCCTGATTTTTGTCGTCTCCTTGGTTTCAAACTGGTTGATCAGCACGAATAAATGGGCCAGCTCATTGACTTTACGCAGGTTGTGCATAGTGCGCTCGATCACATCACCATTCTTATTGATGCCAAGTGGGTTCAGGGTGGTCGGAATCAGGCAGTAGTCGAATCGCTCAAGCAATTCCTTCGGGTTATCACGATAGACCGGGGCACAGTCGCAAACCACAACTTTGATTTCCGGGCTTAGGTCCTCATCCCACTCTTTGTGGTTAAAGACGCTGACCACCGCTCCCCGGCGCCGGCGGTTGGGTGAAGGAACATAAACGCTGTCGCCAACCAGTGACACCAGGTTCTGGTGCGGGTCGAGGTCCAACAACGCCACATCATATCCCTGCAATGCAAATGCGCCGGCTAGGTGGGCCGCAACCGTCGTCTTACCAACACCGCCTTTGCAGGTGAAGACGCCGATATAGACCACTTCCTCGTCTTCATCCGGTGGCTCAACCACATCCTGCTGCCAGGTCAGCTTGTTCTCGCGGAAGGTGCCGACGTAGAGCTGCGGTAACTCGGCATGCTCAAATGCAGCCACAGCCGACGACGAATACCCGGATGAAGAAATAAAGAATCCCGAACTAAATTCCTCACCCGCATCATCCAAAAAGTCCATGAACCTGGTGAGATGCCCGGAATTGACCGGCATTTTGAGATTCTTGACCTGAACCGCAACCCGTTGCTTGCCCTCGCGTAAGATGAAGTCGCAGGCTTGCAGGGGATCTTCGGACTCTTCAATTTCCCAACCTTGTTGGATGAAGTGGTCTTGCACCGCAGCCTGAAATTCTTCGAACGTTGCGAACTCAGGTTTGATTACTTTCTTTTTTCTGGGCATGTCAGAATATTCGCTACACGAGAGCTGCTATGGCAATGCTGGATATCTGATTTATTCAATCGTGATCAGGACCCGTGCCGTCTTGCCACCACCAACTATATTCAGCAGATTCTTACCTGATTCCAGCTTGCTGCCATCTATCGTCTTATCCAGAGAAGTCTCCCCGCCATCATTAATCATGATGACTTTCGCCGTGGTCGTAGCATCCGCCGGGGTTGCATCGTCTTTAGCTGGAAAGGCATTGATTATGACCACACCATCCACTCCGCTAAGTTTAATCTTGGCGTTGGCTGCAACCGGCTTCTCGATCACCGCCGCATTGACAATCGTGTCAGACTTTTGTGCCTGCTGACCACCAATCTCTACCGGAAATGGTAAAACCTCAGGCACTGGTGGCGTCTGTGCCGATAACGATGAAACTGCTAAAACCAATAAACCGCATACAACTGGAGTGATCATTTTCATAACCTAACATGATTCTTTGGAGCGACAGTTACCGCAACTAAAAGAAAGTAACAGATTAGTAACATTAGAAGACGCCATTAGTTCATGATCGAGTTAAACCAGCGGTCGTAATCGCGGTCCGATGCTTCACTTCGCATTTGCCAACGTTCGGCTCGCGCGGCCTGCCGGTCGTCCATGCGGTCGAGCCGTCGATCCAGTCCTTCAGTGCGCTCAGCCTGGCTACAGCCTGTACCCAGCAATACACCGGCAAGCAGTAGGTGAATGATCACTAGAGTCAATATTCTCATATCTCAGATTAATCGCGTTACACCACGCTGCGCCAGCGTAATGTAGTCCACTTAAGCGGCTGTTCCTTTATTGTCGATTTTTTATTATACAAGTAGTATCTGAATCCACTATGCATGGTGGTGGCACACAGAAATTTACAGAATCTGCACTGGTGGCTGGAGCAGGAGGGTTTGTAGGAGGACACCTGGTCGGAAAATTACTTGAAGAGGGGTATCAGCGTGTGCGGGCCGTAGACTGCAAGCCATTGGATCAATGGTTTCAGGTTCATCGGGAAGCGGAAAATATCATCCTGGACCTTCAGTTGGCAGAGGCATGCACCCAAGCAGTTACCCATATAAAGCATGTCTTTAATCTGGCAGCTGACATGGGAGGAATGGGCTTTGTTGAAAATAACCGTGCCGCATGCATGCTGAGCGTATTGATCAATACTCACTTGTTGATGGCCTCACGTGATGCTGATGTTGAACGTTACTTTTTTGCATCATCAGCTTGTGTCTACAATAATTCCCGACAAGCTAAATACGAGGCTAACGGACTCTGCGAAACTAAGGATGTGTATCCCGCTGACCCCCTCGATGGGTATGGATGGGAGAAGCTATTTAGCGAGAGAATGTGCAGGCATTTTTTTGAGGACTATGGCTTAGAATCGAGAGTCGCACGACTGCATAATTGTTATGGACCTTTCGGCAGTTGGGAGGGCGGAAGAGAGAAAGTTCCTGCCGCACTTTGTCGTAAAGTCATCCAGGCTAAGCTGTCCGGAGAATATAAAATAGATATTTGGGGTGATGGTAATCAAGTGCGTTCATTTATCTATGTAGATGACCTGCTAGAAGGAATCATGCGCATATTTAGGGGAGATTACGCTCAGCCTCTGAACCTTGGTACAGAAGAGGCAGTAACTATTAACGAGCTTCTCGATCTGATTGAAGAAATTGCAAGCGTAAAGCTCGAGAGAAATTATCTGCTGGACGCACCTATGGGTGTCGCAGGCAGAAACAGTGATAACTCATTAATTCTTGAAAAGCTCGGTTGGCAGCCAACGATTAGTTTGCAACACGGTATGGAAAAGACCTACCGCTGGATTGAATCTCAGATTCTTGGATGCGAAGGCAGTGGTGCTAACCACTAATAATGAGCCCGTTGCTCTCGCTCCTTACGATTAGAAACTATCGTAATACTTTCCAATCTAACCCCGACCCAACGTGTGTCTGCTCCCGGCAGTTTACTTAGCGGGGAACATGAAAGTGAAAGTAAATGGAGAGACTTATTTTCGTCGAGATCGGTTTTAATTTGCCCGTGTCCCCGCTGAATATCAGTTAAGCATTCCTTCTCCGCGTAATTCAATCTAACTGTTACCATTTCCAGCTGAAGCCAATCGGGCAGCTCAAAATGGATAGTAATTTCATTAAGAAAAACTCCTTGAAAGAGTAATTTCCCTTCTTTTCCAAGCCAGCCATCTGAAAAGAGCTCTTCCAGAAAAACAACCGCTGATTGGATATCCTCAATTTTGTATGTACCTGCAGCGATCTCACGGTAGATTTGTGATGCGCCCATAAGCTTGTCAGCTTCTTTCTGGCGCTTCGTTAACTTTACGCCTACCGGATATCTGGTAAGAAATGGCTCGAGCCAGATTGCGATTGAAGCGGCGGTTTTTTGCCATCTTTTCACTGGCATATTTCTTACTAGCCACCACAACAGGCTCGCCTGCCAAGTCATAGAAAAAGGATGTTTGTGAAAGGCGCAATTAATCATGGCCGCCTGAGAATCAAAGTACTGAGGATACTCTTTCTGCCATAGCTCATTATCCGCCCGAAACCTATCTTGATTTATATTGGATTCGTCCAGCAACTTTACCAGCCGATCATAGTGAAAGACACGAGTGCCACCGACAGTCACGATGCGGTACACAAGCGACCTGATTCGATGAACCAAGATAGGCTCAAAAAATGCAGTGACAGCAAGGTGGTGCGTTTTAACAACGCCGTAGTCGACTGATGCCTTCCAGCGCTGAAGTAATTTACTACAAATCCCAATTCGTTTGCCATGGCTAACTCACTACCTATTTGTTGGAAGCATACTCAAGGTCTTGCAGAACAACTGTTACAACCCTGTCGTCTGGTGAGTCCAGCTGTACTGGCTTGCTGAATCTCAATTTTAGGGTATTAAGCCCTGCCCGGAGGCGTACAGGAATTTTGAAACTGCATTGAGGCGAAATTTTAATGCTATTTTGCTTATCTTTGTTGATCGTAAGATAAACTTTCTGCCGAAAGGAAAGATGATTTATTCCATGAATTTTTATTTTGCCACGGCAAGGCGTCCGGACCTTAATTTCGAGGGCACCTCTCACCCAGCCGTCCATAAAAATATTCAGCGGGCAGGATAGTTCACCCGATGCTATTAACTCTGCCATACTATATCTACCCTCGGGGAGTGGGAGGTTTGGAACGCTTCTATGGTATCCCCAGAGATAGGGGCAGATATTGAGCATGAGTCGATCTGTATTCTCATGGCGAAAGCCTTTGAAATGGATGTAAAGCCAGCGCCGTATAAGCTGGAAAAATAGATTCACGGTATCAAAGAACCCCGTATTGGGCGCATAAAGGTAAAGATGTCTTTCAATAAATTCAGAAAATTTTTCCCGGAAGAGAATTTGCTTATTTTTAACCAAGCCAAGTTTTTTGGCAGCTTGTTCGCCTATTTTGTGACCTTTAAAAAACTGGGCTGGTGGTGGGCTCAAGTCGATGATTGTTGAAGACTTTGAAAACCAGGTTGCACCTTCACCCAAACCTGCCGGGCCTTTAACCAGCACATCGCTTTGACTCATCATGAGCAAATCCAATAAAGCCTCCTGCCCTTTTTTCCAGGGGGACAGAGAATTGAGTTTAAATGGTGCAATTGAGCCGGAACCACGGGTGCAATCCTGGGTTGCCACGCATTGCGTTCCGAATTCCCGACAAAATTCCTCTACGAACTGTTGCTGGTCAGTCGCGAGATAGATGGAAAACTCATTCCAGTTATTCTCAGCGACTAATTTTCTTATTTCTCGAAAGTATTTATTAGTAGCAACAGGTTCAGTGTAGTTCAAGTCAGTGCCACGTATATGAACCCCGATTTGAGGCCTGGGTAAGCCGGTGCGCACTCTGGAGTCAAGTTCCTCAAGTTGCTTTCTGATCTCTGCTGTAGCACGGATATACTTTGCTGCGACGCAACGCGCTTCCCGGCGGCGATCCTTGAAGAACTCTTCGGCACTACGTATTTGCCGTTCGTTCCAGAATGTAGCTATCCGGTCTGGGGCATTCGAGTGCATCCAGGTGCTTTCAGCCGCGCTTAACCAGCGTGCTTGGGATCGATGAATCTCGTTTTGCTTAAGCAGAGACAAAAACTTCGCATAAGTAATTCCTTCAGGCGGTTCAAAGTAGTAGTCCCAGATATTCTCTCCACGCTCGGGAGCGTAAAACCGGTAATTACATTCGGGCTCAAAATTGATGACAGGAATTCTACCTTCTTTTTCGGCAGCCCGGATGCCATTCATAGCATAGAGCAAAAGCGCCATAAAGCCGGCATTCCTGTCACAGTGTTGGATGACCAGATATTTACTTAATTCTGTTGCCATTTATCCTTAAGCGGTAGCCAGCACTTCAATGGGCAGCTTAGCGCGAGAAGAATCCTTTAATGCTGTCGATGATATCCGATGGGCGGAACGGCTTGCGCTCGGGCCGGTCCTGCTGTTGCCGGCCACTATGGTACTGGCAGCTGCGCTGTGGCACCATGCCCACCGGCAGGCTGGTCATGTAAGCACTACCTGCGTTGTTGCAGGCCGGCGTGGCCAATGCCCCTGAGACCCTGCACAGTCGAACCGAAGTCATCGCTACTTCGGGCTTCAACTCTTCCGCTGGATATCTGTTTTTCGGCGCCTCGGCCATGATTTTGCTCCAGATGGGCAGCGCCAGGGTACTACCGTAGCCGCGATACATGATGGTTTTCGCATTATCCATACCCACCCATACGCCACAGGTGAGGGTGGATGAGTAGCCGATGAACCACGCATCCACGTAACCATTGGTGGTCCCGGTCTTACCGCCTACCGGAAAGTCGACACCCAACGAACGGGCTCTGCGACCGGTACCCAATTCAACGACTTCCTGCAACGTCCGGCTGGTAAGCCAGGCACTGCCCGGATCCATCACTGTCGATGAAATGTGCGCCGCCCGATAGACCGGCCGATCCTGCGAGTCATCAATCCTCTCGATCAGGTAATTCTGACGCCGCAAACCATTATTGGGAAATACCGAGTATGCCGCAGTCAGGTAGCTCAACGTTGTTTCGCAGGCACCTAGATAGATTGCCGGAAATGCCGGTGGTTTTGGTGCAATACCGGCATTCGTCGCAAGTTGCCTGACGGCATCGAGCCCGGCGTACTCCCCTACCCTTACCGTCATCGTATTGCGGGAACGCACCAATCCCTCGGCGGCAGGTAGCAGCCCGCCAAACTTGCCATCAGAGTTGACCGGTCGCCAATCATCGGTGCTGGAACGGATTTCCCCGGGCTCGATACGCCCGTCAGACACATAAGTGCCGGGCAGTAACCCCCGCCCGAAGCCTGCCGCATAGACAAATGGCTTCATCGCCGAGCCGATTTGCCGCTCGGATAGTCGCGCCCGGTTAAACCTGCTGTGCTTAAAATCACGACCACCAACAATCGCCCGAATACCACCCGAGTCATTATCCAGGACAACGGCCGCCCCTTGGACATAGCGGGTGGGTGTTCCTTCGCCGTCATGCGCACTTTTTGGCGGATGCTTGAAGCCGCTGCGGCTCTCGATTTCACTCAAGTGCGCCTCGATTGATCCCTCCGCCAACTCCTGCAGGCGCGGGTCAATTGTAGAATATATGCGCAAGCCTCCTTCCTCCCGGTCTTTTTCGGCCAGGATTAATTCGAGGTCGGCTACGATCGCCTCCATGGCATAATCGTCCAACCCCTGCCGCCGGTAATCCTTATTGATATTCACCGGCCAGCGCTTGACCCCTTCAGCCTCTTCACGCTTGAGGAATCCGGTGGCTGCCATGCGGTCGAGTACCATATCCCGCTCACGCACTGCCAAATCAAAGTTGTTGAATGGCGAAAAGCGTGACGGCGCGCGGATCAAGCCCGACAGCAAGGCCCCTTCCGACAGGCTCAATGCAGACGCCGGCTTGTCGTAGTACGCGCGGCTGGCTGCTTCGATCCCATACAGCCCGGAGCCAAAGTAAATCCGGTTCATGTAAGCCTCGAGGATTTCATCTTTGCTCATGGCCATTTCAATGCGCAGTGCAACGGCCAGCTCCAGCAACTTGCGGTCGAGTGTTTTGCCACCGAGGTCAAAGCTATTGCGTGCCAGTTGCTGGGTGATCGTGCTCGCTCCTTCCTTGAGTTCACCACTTTGGATATTGCGCACGATTGCACGCAGCACCCCGATCGGGTCAAAGCCGAAGTGGTAGTAAAACCTGGAATCCTCGCGCGCCAGCAACGCATTGATAAAATGCTCGGAGACCTGATCGACATTCACCAGAATCCGGTTTTCTCCATGCAGGTAGCCATATGGCTTGCCGTCCATATCGTAGACAATCGAGCGTTGCGGCATCTTGCCTACCTCATCCAGGTCATAGAACAATGCGCGGCTGCCATAGATCGCCAGAAAGCACAGGATACCAACCAGCACCAGCACCACCGCAAGCCGCAAAACTGAAAAGACCAGACCCTTGCCGAGCGATCCCAGCCAATGGGATTTTTTGCGGTTGCGTTTTGCCATCTATAAAAAATATACACGATTCTCATTGTTCTGGCCAGAGCGATGCTCATCCCGAATGCACCAGCAAGAGACTTGCCGCGCTGTGCGACAACTGGAAAGATAGTTGCGATGCGGATCGATATATTGACTTTATTTCCTGAGATTTGTCAGGGGGCATTTGGTGCCAGCATACTCAAGCGTGCAGTCGAGGCGGGTGTCGCCGACCTGCGCGTCCACAACATCCGTGACTGGGCAAGCGACAAGCATAAGATGACCGATGATCTACCCTACGGCGGCGGAGCCGGCATGGTAATGAAGCCGGAGCCTATCTTTGCCGCCGTCGAAGAACTCAAAGCCGATGACTCCAAAGTCTTTTTAATGAGCCCACGTGGTCGCAAATTCAGCCAGCAACAGGCACGGGAGCTAAGCCATCAGCGCCACCTGATCCTGATCAGCGGTCATTACGAGGGGGTTGATGAGCGGGTCTGCAAGCACCTGATCGATGGCGAAATATCCATCGGTGACTACGTCCTGACCAACGGTGCGATTGCGGCCGTAGTGGTAGCAGATGCCATCATCCGGCTACTGCCAGGGGCCCTGGGCAACGAGGAAAGCGCACTGCACGAGAGCTTCAGCCATGGCCGTCTCGAACACCCCCACTACACTCGACCGGCTGACTTCCGCGGCTGGAAAGTACCGGAGGTGCTACTCTCCGGCAACCACGCCGAAATCGAGCGCTGGCGCAACGAGCAATCGCAGCCTGTCGTGAACGAAAATAAGTCCAGTCAGGACCAGTGATGAAAGTATTTGCCTGCCTCCTCATCGCAACCTCGATGGCCGCTGAACTTGCTGCCACTGCGCCCGAAAAAACGGAAAGGATCGTTTCAACCGCACCCAATTTGACGGAAATCCTATTCGCGCTCGAGTTGGGCGACGGGGTCATCGCGGTCAGCGATTTTTGCGATTTTCCGGAAGCCGCTAAAAAATTGCCAAAGATCGGCGGCTTTGTTGATCCCAACCTGGAGGCGCTGGTGGCTATGCA
This sequence comes from uncultured Chthoniobacteraceae bacterium, assembly GCA_964443575.1. GTDB lineage: Bacteria > Verrucomicrobiota > Verrucomicrobiia > Chthoniobacterales > CAKUMP01 > CAYUDZ01. Next base: position 22,590 of record CAYUDZ010000015.1, read on the forward strand.
ACCGGACCTGGTAGTATTACTGGCCTCCAATCAGTCGCTGGCCGACAAGCTGGCGCGGCTCAATATCAAGACGCTGGTTGTGAACGACGAGACCGTTGCCGATATCATGTCCGCTATCAAATCAATTGGCGAAGCGTGCGGCGTATCCGGGCAGGCAGTCGAACTCACATCGCAATTACAGCATCGGCTGGAGCAAATCAGGCCCGCCCAATCAGCTGTCCAACCACGGATCTTAATTTGTTTTGGTCGCCAGCAAAATAGTGGCCAGGCAGTTTCTTTCTATGCCGCCAGCAGCAAATCGTTGTATGGTGAACTGATCACCCTGGCAGGTGGCACCAATGCAATAGAAACCAACAAGCCGCTATACCCGCTGCTGTCCATCGAAGGAATCCTTTCTATTGATCCTGATATCGTAATCGAACTGAGCGAAGCAACTGCCGGGCATACTCAAAATATGGTTAATAGTGAGGAAAACTGGCTTGGTCAGTTACCTGCCGCCCGTGCCGGCAACTGGCATACTATCAAAGCGGACTGGGCGGTACGACCGGGCCCACGAATTGTCAAATTAGCAGAGACTATCGCCGAACACATCAGACAATGGAACAAAACCCGCCAGTAGCTACAGCAGCAATCGAGGTTGAAAACCTCAGGCTATGCCTGAACGGTAAAGAGATTCTGAGCGACCTCAGCTTTAGTATTCCAACTGGTGCGTCGATGGCGGTGATCGGGCGCAACGGAGCCGGCAAAAGTTCGCTGCTCAAATGCCTGGCCGGGGTTCGCCATGATTATGACGGCAGCATTGCTATTGCCGGTCACGACCAGCGCCGTCTCGCTGCGCGCGAGCGAGCCCGCCGGCTGGCTTATGTGCCGCAATCACCAGCCGACTCTGCTTTTGCTTTCACGGTTGGCGACTTTGTCTGGACTGGTCGGTTTCCGCATCTCAGCTCATTTTCGACACCTTCTCAGGTTGATCGCGAAGCCGTCGATCAAGCCATGGCAACTGCTGAGGTCGAAAACCTGACTGCTCGCTCGATGGATACCCTGAGCGGTGGCGAGTACCAGCGGGTCATGATAGCCGCTGCGTTGGCCCAGCAGGCAAAGATATTACTGCTCGACGAGCCAACTGCCTTTCTCGATTACCAACACCAGGATGAAGTGATCGATCTAATCAACAAGCTCAACTCGAAACAGGCAACTACCATTGTACTGGTGACCCATGACATTAATACTGCGCTGCTTACCTGCGACGACGTCCTGGCGCTGGATAATGGCGTCAACGCATTCACCGGAAAAACATCCGAGCTGTTGCTGCAGAACCGCTTGGAGACTATTTTTCACACCAGTTTCCGGCTGCTCGACGATCCTGCGACCGGTCGCAAGATCATTGCACCAAGGGAGGGAGCAGGCAAATGAAGCCCTGGCTGCCCGTCATCATCATCGTTTTAGCTTCGCTGGCTTGCCTGGCCATCACACCGTGGATAGGCCCGGAAGAGATTTCTGCTGCTGCTCTTTTTTCAGATGGCACCGATGCGGTTATTTTCTGGCAGATACGATTACCAAGACTCTTGCTGGCCTGGCTGTGTGGTGGCTCGCTAGCCGTCTGCGGGATGGCATTCCAAGCCATATTCCGCAATCCTCTAGCCACCCCGTTCACGTTAGGTGTGTCTGCCGGTGCATCGTTTGGCGCAAGCCTTGCCCTGCGACTGGGATTCGGGGTCGCCGGCGGCACCTTGCTTGCCGCGGGTTCCTATGTTGGTGCATTGCTGGCCATCGGCATGGTCTATGGCCTGGCCAATATCCGTCGCGGCCTACCCACCGCGACCCTGCTGCTTGCCGGAGTGGCGGTCAATTTTCTGTTCTCCAGCTTGATCCTGCTGATCCAGTTCACCGGCGATTTTGCTGAAACGCTACAAGTCCTGCGCTGGACGATGGGTAGCTTGCAGGTCGTTGGATTCGATTTACCAATCAAGCTGGGCGTCATCGCTTTGCTGCTGACTCTGATCCTTTTCTACTACCGGCGCGAACTCGACTTGCTGCTGACCGGCGAGGACCTTGCCGCATCCCGCGGCATTAACGTCAACTTGCTGAAGTCAAAATTATTTCTCACCCTGTCATTGGCTATCGCTTTCGTGGTTGCCGCCTGCGGCCCGATCGGGTTTGTCGGCTTGCTGGCACCCCATATCTGCCGGATCCTCACCGGTTCGAACCATGCCCGCTTGATCCCGGCAAGCTTCTTCTTCGGTGGTGCACTGCTCGCAGTCTGTGATACCCTCGCCCGCACAGTACTCACACCCGCAGAACTGCCGGTAGGTATCTTCACCGCACTCCTCGGTGCGCCATTCTTCCTGTTCCTGCTCTTCCAGGGCAACGCCGAACGACGGGTAATGTAATGCATTTACTGCATGCTTAAATTACGATGCTGTTTCTGCCGGTTCGTCCTCGCTCGTTTCGAGCGTATTGAACTTCACCGCACCATCTTCGACAGCCACTTCGATACGGTCACCAGTCTTCACCTCACTGCGCAGCAACGCTTCGGCTAGTGGGTCTTCGAGGTGCTTTTCGACAGCCCGACGCATCGGTCGCGCGCCGTAGGCCGGGTCGTAACCTTTTTCGATCAGGAAGTCGATGGCTTCGCTGGTCAGTTCGACATGCAGGTCTTTATTTTTCAGGCGCTTGGTCACCTTGTTGACTTCGAGGTTAACGATTTCGATAAGCTGCGGGCGATCCAACGTATGGAAGACGATGATGTCATCCAGGCGGTTGAGGAACTCCGGCTTAAAGACGCGCTTGGCCTCTTCCATGATTTTTTCTTTCATGCCCTCGTAATCATCATCACCTGAGGCGGCACCAAAGCCCATCGATGTCTGGCGCTTAATCAACTGGGCGCCAACATTCGAGGTCATGATGATCACTGTATTACGGAAGTCAATCTTACGCCCGAGGCTGTCAGTTACTTTGCCCTCTTCGAGGATCTGTAATAGCAAATGCATCACATCGGGGTGTGCTTTTTCGATTTCATCAAAAAGCACTACCGAATACGGACGGCGACGCACCGCTTCCGACAACTGACCACCTTCCTCGTAACCAACGTAACCCGGAGGCGAGCCGATCAGGCGCGATGCGGTAAACTTTTCCATGTACTCGGACATATCGAGTTGGATCAATGCATCGGCATCACCGAACATGAACTCGGCCAATGTACGTGCCAGGAATGTCTTGCCAACTCCGGTCGGCCCGAGGAATACAAACGAGCCAATTGGTCGGGCCGGATCTTTCAGGTCCGCACGGGATCGGCGCAAAGCCTTACTGATAGCGATGACTGCTTCATCCTGGCCAATGACCTGGCTTTTCAGCTCGTCTTCCATCTCAAGCAACTTCTTGGTTTCCTGCTGCTCCATGCGCTGCAAGGGCACACCGGTCCACTTGGATACGATGTGCATGATTTCCTCTTCATCGACTGTTACCCGATGCTCTTCGCGCTCCTGGCGCCACTCACCTAGGATCTGCTCGAGTTTTTCCTTTGTCTGCTTTTCCTTGTCACGCAGCGAGGCCGCTTTCTCGAAGTCCTGGTCTTTAATAGCAGCTTCTTTATCAATGCGAATCTGCTCGATTTCGGCCTCGATGTCTTTTACGTCCGGCGGTCGGGTCATCGCGCCAATGCGTGCACGGGCCCCCGCTTCATCCATCACGTCGATTGCTTTGTCCGGCAGGTAGCGCCCGGTCAGGTAACGTGAGGAAAGTTGCACCGAGGCTACCACTGCGTTGTCGGTAATTACCGCCTTGTGGTGAGCCTCGTACTTACCCCGCAATCCTTTGAGGATTTCAATTGCTTCCTCTTCGCTGGGCTCTTCTACTTTGACGGTCTGGAACCGGCGCTCCAGCGCGGCATCTTTCTCGATGTATTTGCGGTATTCGTTCATCGTGGTGGCACCAACGCACTGCAGCTCACCCCGACTCAATGCCGGCTTGATGATATTCGAAGCATCCATTGCGCCTTCCGCTGAACCCGCACCCACGATAGTGTGCAACTCATCGATAAACAGGATGACGTTCTTGGACCGGCGAATCTCATCCATGACCGCCTTAATGCGCTCTTCAAATTGGCCGCGATATTTGGTACCTGCCACCATCAATGCCAAATCGAGTGTCACCACCCGCTTATCACGCAGGATCTCCGGGACTTCGCCCGATGCAATTTCCTGGGCCAGTCCCTCAGCTATCGCCGTCTTGCCGACGCCTGCTTCGCCAATCAACACCGGGTTATTTTTAGTTCGACGGCAGAGTACTTGGACGACCCGCTCGATTTCATTCTGCCTGCCTATGACCGGATCCAGCTCATCGTTTTTGGCCAATTCGGTCAGGTCGCGGCCAAATGCCTTGAGGGCCGGTGTCTTGACATCTTTCTTCCCGGAGCCACCCGCTGCTGCGGACTCACCTTCCTCTTCGCCTTCGGGTGAGAAATTAGGATCCAGCTCACTTAAAATTTCATTACGGGTGCGCTCGATATCAATATCGAGGTTTTTCAGCACGCGTGCGGCCACCCCGTCACCCTCGCGCAACAAACCCAACAGGATATGTTCAGTGCCGACGTAGGAGTGACTCAACGCCTTCGCTTCTTTGTTGGCTAATGCCAGCACCTTCTTTACGCGTGGCGTGTAAGGAATATTGCCGACCATCTTGGTTTCCGGCCCTGAACCAACCTGCTTTTCCACTTCCATGCGGACTGTTTCGAGATCGAGGCCCATCTTTTGCAGTACATTGACAGCAACTCCCTGGCCTAACTTAATCAAACCCAGCAACAGATGCTCGGTTCCCACATAGTTGTGGTTAAACCGATCTGCTTCTTTGCGGGCCAGCGATAATACCTGCTGGGCTCGGGGTGTGAAATTATTCATCATTTACATTTTCCTCCGTGGCTGAGCTTGCGTCTTTAGCTAAAGTACTATTAACAGGCGTCGGCAGCGATTTCAACCTATGGCGAATTATTTCAGCGCGCAAGGCATCTCGTTTCTCAGCTGCCAACTTCCTGCTGGACTTCTTCTGCAAGTGAGCCGGTTGTGTCTCAATAACCAATTCGTCAACCAACTGCCTTACGGATTCCTCAAAAACACCCATATCGATCCCTAATCGGATGTGTGACAACAGGTTAAGTGCTTCTTTGGAGGCCATCGAATAGGCATGAGTCAGCACCCCGTAAGCCCGGCCAATGTGGTCGATTATCATTCGTGGACGGTCGGCAGCGAGCGATTCGCGGGCATTTTGTTCGTGGCGGATTACTGTCAGCGCCACTTTATCAAGGCGCTTGATAATTTCTTCCTCGGACTCACCCAGCGTTGCCTGATTGGAAATTTGAAAAAGATTACCCATCGCCTCGGTCCCCTCGCCGTACAGACCGCGGACTGCCAATCCGATCTTATTGACGGCCTGGATCACCTGGCCTATCTGGTCACTCAGGACCAGCGCCGGCAAATGCACCATCACCGAAGCACGCAACCCGGTGCCAAGGTTCGTCGGGCATGCAGTAAGGTACCCCCACTGCGAATCAAAGGCGATGTCCAGGTCTTTTTCCAGTGCGTTGTCGATCCGGCTTAGCTGCTGGTACGCTTCCTCCAGTTGAAACCCGGCGTGCAGGGCCTGCATGCGCAAGTGATCTTCCTCATTTATCAGGATGCTGATGCTCTGGTTTTCGCTGATCGCAACCGCACTACCACGTCCCTTGGCCGCATGCTCGCGGCTGACCAGGTGGCGCTCGACCAACACCTGCTTATCCAGGGCGCTCAGATCCTGCATCAGTTCGATGAACGGATCGCCACCCATTTCATCCAGTTTGCCGACCAATGGCTGCAACTCATCAAGAATCTCAACTCGCTCGGAACTCTTGGCCCACCCCGGAAATGACCGCCCGCGCAAATTGCGCGCGAAGCGGATACGGCTGGTTATCACGATGTGATTCTGTGGTCCATCCTCGCTTAACCATTCGCTGTCATTTTGTGTGATCCTTGTCGTTTTCATTAACAATTATCAACATCAACCAAGTTCGCAAGCTGCGCAAGCTCCAGTGTCGGGCAGGCGTCCGCTAAGCTGGAGCTTAGTAGATTTCGGTGCCGCTCGCTGCGGTGTGTTCACGGTAGGCGGCGATCATGCGACGGGTGATCTCACCGGGCTGGCCGTCACCAATCGGGCGCTTATCAAGCATCACCATCGGGATAACTTCCGCCGCTGTGCCAGTGAGGAATGACTCGTCCGCAGTGTAAATGTCCGTGCGCGTCATCTCACCTTCTTGCACCTCGATACCTAGCTCCAGAGCAAGGTCGATGACAACCTGGCGCGTGATGCCACGAAGTGAACCGGCACTCACCGGTGGAGTGAAAATTTTCCCGTGCTTAACAATAAAGACATTGTCGCCGGTGCACTCAGCCACAAAACCCTGCTCGTTAAGCATCAATCCCTCGGCCGCCCCGGCATTCATCGCTTCAATCTTGGCCAGCACATTGTTCAGGTAATTGAGCGACTTCACCGCCGGGCTAAGCGCCGCTGGAGTACTGCGACGGGTACCACAGGTCACTACCACCAGGCCGTCCTCGTAATGCTCCGGCCGGTACAACGCGATGTTGTCTACGATAATAATCACGCTTGGCTTGCAGCCAAACGGGTTGAGCCCCAGGCTGCCAACCCCACGCGTGACGATCAAGCGCACATAGCCGTCGCGTAATTCGTTGGCACGAATCGTCTCAAGTACATCCTGCTCGAGCTGCTCAAGGGTCTGCGGGATCTCTAGCAGGATTGCTTTGGCCGATTCATTCAGCCGCTGCAGATGCTCCGCCAGCTTAAATACCCGCCCATTGTAAATGCGAATGCCCTCGAAGACTCCATCGCCGTACAGCAAGCCATGATCAAACACGGAGATCCGTGCTTCACTTTCATCTACCAACTCGCCGTCTAAATATATTTTCATCCGCTTATTTACTTACAATGAGACGCTTCTGTAGCACGCTCCACGCCACTTGCCAACTGCAATCAAGTAATAATCGTGCACTCATTCCGCCCCGCAACCAATCAAGTCAGAATTAGCTAAAGCTCAGAACTATGACTTCAGCGAGATCACTCACCTCGCCGCTGGCGCTCTCGTTGGCGAGCATGTTGATCATCCCATCCCGGGCTTTGAAATACACATTCTGCTTAATGGCGATACGGTTTATCAGCAGTCATTCGGCCAGTGGACGAATGGCCAGGTGGCGAGGATTGATTCCGCTTCCAAGACTATCGCCGGAGCGGTGCTCATGTCGTTAACTGAATTTGGACCAACTCCCTTCAGCTTGGACGCGAAGCTGTCCGACTATTTGGTCGCATACGACACCGATGACAAGCGCTCGATCACGATCCGCCAAGCCTTCAGTCATACCAGCGGGATGGAGCCCGACACAACCTTTTGGGCGCTGTTTGCCGATAATATTACGCTGCGTCAAGCAGCTACCGCTATCGCCTTACAACCGCTACAATATGACCCGGGAACCGCATTTGCTTACGGTTCGATCTCTATGCATGCCTCAGGGGCAGCAGCAGAGGTTGCTGCGGGAACCCCCTTTGTCGAACTAATGGCCACACGTATCACAGGCCCTTAGAGATGACCCAGACTCTATTCTACTATGCTAGTGAAGAGAACCCACGTATCGACGGCGGTCTTCAATCTACTTCACTAGAGTTCAGCCGGTTCATGGATATGCTGCTGCTCGAGGGGGTTGATCGGGTCAGCGGACAGCGGATACTCTCTGTCGCCAGTGTGCGTGAGATGTTGCGGCGCCAGACAACCGATTCGATGCCCGTGCTGTCGTCCCCTGTGGATAACAATCGCTACGGCATTGGTGTGTGGGTGGACCAGTTAGAGCAACACGGCCCGGCAGTCCCTACCCTGGCCGCCGGAGGGCGTGGTTTTCATAGTTGGATCGAGCCTTCCCGGGGTATTGTATTCACTTTCTCCACCGACACCTCATCACGTGGAAACTTGCTGGAACTGGCTTCACTCATGCACGCCGAGGTGCTGCGGATCGTTCCTACATTATCTGAGATGGGCATGGGAACATTATCCGAGATAGTGATAGAGGCTCCATCTCAAGGCGAGCCCACACGCTTTTCCGGAACTTATTCTGGCGGATTCCCCCTTGGGATCGCTCACCTGCAAGCCTCGCTCGATCTGGGGGTGACGGATGCCTGAACCACCATCGAAAGCTTGACCCTGGACGGCTTTGGATCGGTGGAGTTCATCTCAGTTCCCGACTCACGCCTACATGCCCTCGGGGCAGCCGCTAATTTTTTCGTGTGACGACTGGGCCGGCGTCACCGATTGACTAGGTAATCCGGCAGTTGTAAGAGTGGTGCACCAAATAAGTAGTACATAGCGGTGCTCGCTGAGACTTCTCGAGGTGGCAGAAAAGTTTGCAGAGAAAAGTGTCCTCATATCTGAGGCTCGACTCAAAATCTCAACCCACACCGCAAAACCGCTTGATATACGTACTTAAAACCTTAAGACCCTTGACTAATACAAAGCTTCCTGCTTCTCATGTGTCCCTGACCAAAAGCTGATATACGCACTTTTCGTCATACTAATAAATACTGTTAGCCTTAATATTTTGCACTCATGACTTGCAGAAGTGTTTGCAGGAGCGATAATTTAATTATGAGTAATAGGGAGAAAGTGATCAATCTAGTCTCGCGCCTTCCAGAGGACACTCCTCTACTTGACATTGCCAAGGAAATCGAATTACTCGCTGGCATTCAAATCGCTCGCGAACAAGCTCGTAGGGGCGAAGGCATCCCAGCTGAGGAAGCTCGACAGTTAGTTGACTCATGGGTTACCCAGTCATCCTGACGCCTCAGTCTCAAGAAGATTTGGCAGCTATCGTGCAATTTATTGCTCTTGATAACCCTGATAGTGCGCGCACTTATGGTAATTTACTGATTGATAAAGCTCTTTCACTGAGCTCATTGCCTGAAATGGGTCGTGTCGTACCTGAGCTTGGAGACGCTACTGTTCGTGAAATTATCCACTCACCCTATAGGATCATATACGAAGTTCTGCAGTTGCCTGCTACCGTATTCATTCTGAGATTTTGGCATGCCTCGCGGGGTGTTCCTCAGATTCGAAAAGGCTAACACACAGTAGAGGTAACCGCTGACTCGCTTCGTAGTTGAGTTATGACTGCAGTTTCGATACCCTTAAATCATTCGGTGCCGCGACTCCAGTCAGCGGTCACCTTACTTTAGACGTATTCGCCCTTAAATTAACTCGGATTGCCATTCCCGTATTTCCAGTCATACTTAAACCATGCCAAAAACACGCGAATTTAATGTCGTTATCGAGCAGGACTCCGAGGGATATTTTATTGCCTCTGTTCCCGATCTCCGGGGATGCTACACCCAAGCTAAGTCTCTGGATACGTGCATGA
>CAYUDZ010000016.1:0-16606 GCA_964443575.1 uncultured Chthoniobacteraceae bacterium
TCGGCAGTGGGATCCGCTCCAGTCCCGCGATCACCTGCCCGAGGATCGAAACAGCCCCGCCAGAGCCAACCCTGCTAAAGTCTTCTTCGTCATCAAGCAAGCAGGTAATCTGTCCACGCAGCATCCCCAGTGATGAATAACTCAAGCGCCCGAGTTCGGCACCCTCGACACAAACTCCGGCATGAATCGGGATATCACGGGATTCGAGGAAGTACCGCAACCCGGCCAGGTCACCGCGACCCAGGCTATTGGCGCTGGCCATCAGGATCAGGTTAGGCCGCAACTCGATGTCCAGACTTTCCAGCAAGGCCGGCAGTGAAACCACCGCCGCCAAACCCAGGCTGTTATCGACTACGCCGGCACCGCTGACGGTATCCTCGCGCACATTCACGGTGTGATCAACCCGTTCAGAAAACAGCGTGTCCGCGTGGGCGACCGCTAATATATTGAAGTCGCCTTCCGTACCAGGAATGATGCCAAAGGCATTGCCCGCTTGATCACGCGAGATCCGGTCGAGGCCGGCCTCACGAAACCGGTCGAGCACAAATTGGGTACGATTCCATTCTTTACCACTGGGTCCGGGAATTTCTGAAACCAGACACAGTGAGGAAACCACCATATCGCGCAGCGGTTCGATCGCTGATCGTATTGCCTCCGGATCAGGCAATTCAGTTTTACTCTCCATCGATGGATCCATCGCCATAACGCCGCCAAGGCTAATCAATCAGTTGCATCCAAGCAAGAGTCATTCCTAACCCGGATTTCTCGACTGTTTGCAGGCTCCTACCGCTACTGCAACTGCCAAAGCTTCAGCGGCGGGTTATGGGTGCCCACTTTACGGGCATCACGCTGCCAAACCAAATCGCACGAATCAGCCAGTTCCTGGTAGAATGCGCGGCGGCGCTGGTAGCGGTCGGCGTAACCATCACGCGGCTTGGCATTTTTGCGCAAATACTTACCGTATTCGTCCTCACTGAGGGCCACATGGGTTACCCCCTGGTTGCGCAGTTCCGCCAAGCTGGCATAATCCGCAACATTTTTCACCGTCTTGATTTGCTGTGGAGGAAATTCCCGCCAGGCAGCAGCCCACTCGTGGGTCTGGTCCGGCAGCCACACATGACGCCCCTGAATAATCACGGCATCCGCCGGCAATTCGTTGCGCACGAAGTCAAACAATTCAACGCGCACGGAACGCTTCAGGCCATTCCAGTATTCGATCATCCGGATCGGAGCTACCACCAGCGGAAACACAATAGCAGCGACTGCCAGGGATTTTGCCAGCTTTGGTCGATTAGCCAGCCACTCCCCTGCTCTGAGTTTATTGGCAATTGCTACCGCGCCATAGGCCACCACCGGAAAGATCCCGAGAAATGCCGGTAGAAAATAGCGCCCGGAGAGCTTGGCCGAAAAAGACAGCATGATCGTCATCAGGAAGGGAAAGACGATCAGCATCCACAGACTTGCTGCGGGTTTTAGCTGTTTTCTTCTCAGCCACAAAAAGACCAGGCCGACGACATAGAATGGCATCATGACCGGGCCAGTCTGACGGGCGAAGCGCTTGAAGTATTTGGCATGTGGCACCTCACGGCTTAGCCCTCCCTGGCCATGCAGCACCAGATCGGTCTCGCGCTCCAGCGAGGCCGTGGTCTGCTCCCAGTCGCTGAACATGCGCTGGTTGATCACGACAAAGGTCAGCGCGGCAGCCACCAATACGAGTAGCAGTGAAGTTCCTGCGCGCCGCAGTTTATGCTTCACACGTTCATCGCGCCATAATACCAGCACCACCAGACCAAGCGCCATAACCAACGCCAACGCACCGGCGTATTTTGCTGCAACCGTAACTCCCACCGCTACACCCAGGGCAAGCAAGGCGAGCCAAGCACGACTGCGCTCCCACCACCAGGCAGTCAGGAAGAGCAAGGCAAAAGCCAGCAACAAGGCCGGGTCTTCTTTAAAATAATGCGCCAGCGTAAAGATATCCGCGTGCAGCGCCATCATCCAGACTGCCAGCACGGCCACCAACCAACCAAACCAACGCCAGCAGAGTAAGGCGATCACCGTCACTGCCAGCGCGCTGTAGATCGCCGACAGCCAGCGTCCGAGCACCGCGATCACTTGCGGCTCGCGTGCAACACGCAGCACTTTGGCGCTCAGGTCAGCAACCTCCAGCATCAGCAAGGGATGATGAAAGTTGCGCTGACCTTCAATTATCTGGCGCACCTTCGTCGGCTCGTCCGGGTGGTAAAAAAATGGAAAGTCATTAAATCGTGAGCCCAACCAGAGCGAAAATATAAAAACCAGCAGACCGAAAATAATTATCCGGTAAGCTTCGCGCCCGCCTTGCCGGTTGATACTATTATTGCTACTTTCCACAGGCGGCAACGCTCACAAATAGCGACTGTAATGTCAACTGTACTGCATCCCATGGTTACTCGAATGACGCTCCCAACACTGCTGGCAATTCTGCTGGCCTGCCACGGTAATGATACCACGCATGCGAAAGGCAAGATGGTACGACCTGCTGCACCGGCATTCTCCGAGCTGGATTTACCGGAGCAGTTGAGCGATCGACGTAAGCAGCTACTGAAGTTCGGGCTGGAAACCGCCCGCAAGTATGGCTGGCTCAAATACATGTTTGGCTCGGCAGATCCCGCCAATGGCGGCTTCGATTGCTCGGGTGCCGTCTTTTACATGCTAAAGAGCATCGGGATGCAGCCACCGCGTACTTCCAGTGCACAATATTTGTGGGTTAGAGATGCCGGCAACCTGGTACCCGTTACCCGGGATATTTCCAGCCTGGACGATCCGATCTTCCAACAACTGACACCCGGCGACCTGTTGTTCTGGTCCGGTACCTACCAGCCAACGGACGGACGCCAAACCAAGGTCACCCATGTCGCTATCTTCGCCGGCAAGGACGCATCAGGCAAACCGGTCATGCTCAATGCCAGTAGCGGTCGCAGCTACCGTGGCAAAAGCCAAAATGGCTTCGGCTTATTCGACTTCAAGCTGCCAAGAAAATCCGCTAAATCAAAATTTCTCGGCTTCGGCAGCCCACCGGGTTTGCAGTAACTTACTGTTCCGAATTCCGGTGACATTCGCTACTGACCTGATTTATTCGAACTACATGTCTGCAACAATCATCCAGGCCAAAGCGGTTAGTAAACGCTACGACGATGTCGAGGCACTCACCAGCTTCGACATCAATGTCGCAGCCGGCGAATGCGTCGGCTTGCTGGGTCCGAACGGTGCCGGTAAAACAACTTTCATCGGCTGCCTCTACGGCGTGGTCGAGCGCACCGGCGGCGAGCTGACCGTCTTCGGTATGGATCCGCGTAATGCGGCGCAGGCCATCAAGAGACGCATCGGGGTGGTCACCCAGGAAAACGCCCTCGATGAAGGTCTCACGGTTATGGAGAACATGCAGATCTATGCCCGCTTCGGTGGCCTGACCGGCAGCAAGGCACGCAACCGGATCACCGGGTTGCTCCAATACATGGCACTCGAGCGCAAAAGCGATGCGATGATCAAGATGCTTTCCGGTGGTATGAAACGACGCCTTACCTTTGTCCGCGCATTGCTCTCCGACCCCGAGTTGCTGATCCTCGATGAGCCAACGACCGGCCTGGATCCCTCGATTCGCCACTTGCTGTGGGAAAAAGTGATCAGTATGCGCAGCAGCGGCAAAACGATACTGGTTACGACCCACTACATGCACGAGGCCGAGATTCTATGTGACCGGATTGTCGTCCTGCACCGCGGCAAGGTGGCAGGGATGGGTGCACCACGGGAAATGATTAACACCCATACCCCAGGCTATGTCGGTATCTTCGAAACCTCAGATAAAGAAAAGTTGCAATCTTACTTGAAAGATGGCTGGGAGTTGTATTACCAGGGGGACCAGTGCTGTGTCCGTGCCCCACAGTTTGAAAATTTAATCCAATTGCAGGCGGACGCGCAGCAGACAGCGTTGCAGCTGCGTCCGGCTAACCTCGAAGATGTCTACCTGAAACTAACCGGCAGGGAGCTTGAAGATAATGACTAAATTCTTTTCTGAACTCTATCTTGGCTGGCACGTCGTGGTGCGCAACTGGGTCGTCTATCGCAAAGACTTTCTGGCAAACATCTCGCCGAGCCTCGCCGACCCGGCCCTGATCATGGTTTCGCTCGGCATGGGGCTGTCACCATTTATCCAGGATATCGGCGGGTTAAGCTACGCCCAGTACCTGGCTCCCGGCATGATCGCCACCACCGCCCTATTCACCGCATTCTTTGAGTGCAGCTATGGCTTTTACGTGCGGATGTCGTTCGAGAACGTCTACAAGGCAATGCTGACGACACCAATCGGGGTGCGTGAAGTCATCCTCGGTGAATACCTGTGGGTCTTCATCCGCGCGGCAATGATGGGGCTATGTGTCGCCATTGTGCTGCTGTGCTTTGGCTTGCTGCCCAACCCATGGGCATTGCTGATCAGCCCGTTCCTCGCCGGCTTGCTGGCTGTGCCATGCGCCGCGATCGGCCTGCTGGCCTGCTCGTTCGTCCGCAATATCAACCAGTTCCAGACCGTGTACTCGTTCCTAATTGCCCCGATCTACTTTCTGTCGGCAGTATTTTTTCCACTCGACGACTTCCCGCTGATGGGAACGGTCGTGCAGTTCTCGCCGTTCTACCACGGGGTACGCCTGCTGCAGAGCACCGTCTGGGGGCAGTTCGACCTTGCCACTCTACTCTGGCATGCAGGGGCCATCATTGCCTTCACTGCCGTGCTCGCGCCGCTGTCCTATTTCCGTATCCGCAGCAAGCTGACATCGTGAATTACCTACACCCCGCACGCCTCACGCCAGGCCGGCTCCCTGAAGCCAACCAGCACCGCATCGTCACGCACCGCAAACGGTCGCTTAATCAACATCCCGTCACTGCGCAGCAGCTCTATAATTTCATCCTCATCCAGACCGGGCAGCTTGTCCTTGATCCCCTGCTCGCGGTACAACTGACCCGAGGTATTGAAGACCGCGGATGGCTTAGTAGCTGCACGCAATGCCCGGAGTAGCTCAGCTTTGCCCGGTGGTGACTCGCGAATATCGACCGTGGAAAACTCAATGCCATTGGCCGTCAGCCATTCGGTCGCCTTGCGGCAGGTCGAGCATTTCGGGTGGATATAAACTATCATCAATCTGGTAGTTTCAAGATGCTAAGCGATTTATACCTTTTAATACCATTTCGATTATAAAATAATAGTCTCCTTACGGTTCGGGCCAACGCTGACGATCCGTAGTTTGACCCCGGTCAGCTCAGTGATTTTCTTTAAATAGCTGCGGGCCTGTAATGGCAACTCATTATAATTACGGGCTTTCGTCGTATCTTGCTGCCAGCCATCCAGCTCGAGGTAGACCGGCGTGCAGCGCTCCAGCACCGCGGCATCAGCAGGAGGGACGTCGATCATCTTGCCATCCAATTTGTAAGCAACGCAGATTCGCAATACATCCAGCTCATCGAGCCCGTCCACATTGGTTACGGCTATCTCGTCAATCCCATTGATGATCGCGGCATAGCGTGTCATCACCGCGTCGAACCAGCCGCAGCGGCGGGCACGACCGGTAGTGGCGCCAAACTCGCGACCCATGCCATGCAGGCGCTCACCGAACTTGTCGTCTTCGGTCGGGAATGGTCCGCCGCCGACCCGTGTCGTGTACGCCTTGACTACGCCAAGCACGCGATCGATCCGGTTTGGTGGCACGCCCGACCCGGTGCATGCCCCACCTGCAGTCGTATTGGATGAAGTGACAAACGGGTAGGTTCCAAAATCGATGTCGAGGTAAGTTCCCTGCGCTCCCTCGAAAAGGATTTCTTTGTTCTCTTCGATCGCTTGCTGCAAAAAGATGACCGTATTGCAAATAAACGGGCGCAGTACTTCAGCAGCCGCCAGGAAGCTGTCGATCGTTTGCTTGACTGGTGCAGGCTTGGCACCGGCAGCTTTCAATTGCGCATTTGCCGCAGAGATGCGTACCTTGAGTTTGCGCTGCAAAACCTCCTCGTCGACAAGGTCGCCGGCCCGCAAGCCCACGCGTTCGATCTTGTCGCCGTAAGCCGGCCCGATCCCGCGCCCGGTAGTCCCGATTTTTCCTTTGCCCATGGCGCTCTCACGCAAGCCATCGAGCAAGCGGTGGTGTGGCAGCACCAGGTGCGCTGACTCACTGATCAGCAGCTTGCTTGGCCCAACTTTAATCCCCTGATCCTGCAGTTGGTTCAATTCATCGATCACCGCGACCGGATCCATGACTACACCATTGCCGATCACGCAAACCTTACCACGATGGAGGACTCCTGAGGGAATCAAATGCAGGACATACTTTTTCTTGCCGCTGATAACTGTATGCCCGGCATTATTGCCGCCTTGCGAACGAACAACAATATCCGCATTCTCCGTCAGGACATCGACGATCTTCCCTTTGCCTTCATCGCCCCACTGCGCTCCTACACATATTACTCTAGCCATCCCATACGGTTTAACGTCCCGCAGACAACTTGCCAAAGCAATTTCTATTTAATTAGCATTTGCTTGCCAAGCTCCTCGGCCTGCGCGGGACCGATCAGCTCGCTGACGATAGCCAGTGCAAATTCAATCGCCGTTCCCGGGCCGCGGCTGGTAATGATATTGCCATCAATCACGACTCGCTCATCGCTGCGAAATGCCGGATCAAGTTGATCGGAGAATCCCGGATACGCAGTCGCCTTGCGCGACTCGAGAATACCTAGAGGTTTTAACACGACAGCCGGGGCAGCACAAATCGCTGCGACCAGGCGGCCTGCCGCAGCTTGTTCTTTGATCAGTTCTGAAAGCCTGTCGCAGGCAGCCAGGTTTTCGGCACCGGGCATTCCTCCCGGCAGGGCAATCACATCGTATGGGCCGGTGCACTCGTCGATCAGACAATCGCCCACAAACATCATGCGCCGGGATAAGGTGACTTGCAGGTTACCACCAACAGCTGCCACATCCACCTCGATCTCGGCCCGTCGCAGGGTGTCGATGATCGACGACGCTTCAATCTCTTCCGACCCATTCGCAATAGGGACAAGTGCTTTCATTTCGCCAAGATAATGCAGCAGCTAATGTAAGCCAATACTTTCGGGCTGGAAAATCGGCGCCAGTCAGTTAGCTTATCCCGCTCATGCCTGATTTCACGGTCATTATTTTTAATCCTTCCGCCAAGGGCGAACGGGCCGTCAGGTTTATTGACGATATCCGTAAGCTTGCTGCCGAGGCCGAACTGTTGCCGACGGCATCAGCAGAGGATGCCACCCAGTTTGCGCGGCAGGCAGTCGCCGATGGCGTAAAGACTGTTGTTGCAGCCGGGGGCGATGGTACGATCAACCAGGTTGTTAATGGCATTGCCGGCAGCGAGGCCAGGCTCGGGTTGCTGCCAGTGGGAACTATGAATGTTTTTGCTACCGAACTTGGGGTGCCAACAAATGATGTGCGTGCCGCGTGGGAACTTATTGTACAGGGAAATGTCCGCAAAGTTGACCTGCCTCTGGCCGGCAACAGATACTTTGTCCAGATGGCAGGCATCGGCCTCGATGCCCAGGTGGTCCAGGAGACCGACCTCGACTTCCGCAAGACATTTGGCCCGCTCAGCTACCTGATGACCGCCACGCACATCGCCTCCCGTACCCCGCCCGAGATTCGCGTTAAGAGCGAGTGCGGCCGCGACACCAAGGGCTCATTCGTACTGGTGGGCAACGGTCGATACTACGGTGGACCATTCCCCTTATTTAAAAAAGCAAGCAACGTCGACTCGTTACTTGATGTCATCATATTCCACAATCTGGGGTACCTGGATATTGTACGCTACCTGCAGGGTGTCATAACCGGCAGCCACACCAAAATGCACGATGTTGAGTACTTCCAAACGCCGGGCATAGACGTGACCGGTAATGACCACTTGCCGGTAGAGGTCGATGGCGAACTGGCCGGTAACCTGCCAATAAAGTTCAGATTGGCCAAATCAAAACTCAATGTCATCTGTCCGGCAGAGTAAATAATCCGGCTGATAAGTTCTTGGATCAGACCGCCAATTCACTCTAAGATATTCGCATGCCAAACAACCTACCCAAACAAGCTGCAGAATTTTTAGCCGCTAAAGAAAATAGTATCCGTGATAGCCGCTCGATCGTCGGCTTTGACGGCTTTGTTGATTCGATCATCCACGTTGTGAAAAAGCGCCATTCATCGACCAAGTATGAGCGGATGGAGCAAATGGCCGAGTTCGGTGAATCGATCAAAAATGCAGCGGGCTTGAGCATGAATTATGAATTTGTCACCCAGCTGGAAAAGCTCGGCGGCAATGGCCCGATTATGGCCAACGCACTGCTCAACTACGGC
Organism: uncultured Chthoniobacteraceae bacterium; assembly: GCA_964443575.1. Lineage (GTDB taxonomy): Bacteria > Verrucomicrobiota > Verrucomicrobiia > Chthoniobacterales > CAKUMP01 > CAYUDZ01. Next base: position 8,384 of record CAYUDZ010000016.1, read on the forward strand.
TCACCACTTACTTATATCGGCCTACTTGGTCATCCCCAGATCCACCAGGTCTTCACCGACTTCGCTCAGCGCGCCGAAGTCATTTCGATCGAAGAACCCGGCTACACCGACGCGGTGGAATTCGTCGATGGCAAACTGATGTTTGGCAAGCACGCCTCGCTGGCCAATGCCACCTGGGAAACGCTCACGTCGTTCATCCCCGAGGATCAGCTTGTCAGCAAGCTCGAAGCTGCGCAACTCGTGGCATTGGTCAACTGGACGATGCTGCCTTTCATGTCCGACATCTTCGATAAACTGCTGCAGCAGATTGTCCCCCGTCTCGGGGGCACAGAGCGCTGGATCTTTTTTGACCTGTGCGACCCATCAAAACGAACCAGTAGCGATATCGAGGAAGCGCTTAACCAGATCAAACGCTTCGAAGAGAGCTTCAAGGTAATCCTTGGTTTGAATTTTAATGAAAGCAGGCAGATCGGCAAGGTACTCGGGCTCAGTGAGCCGCAGATGGAGCATCATGAAGTAGCCGCCCATGCTACCGCGATTCGCGAGAGCATGGATATCCACAGCGTGGTGATCCACCCAACTGCTTTTGCTGCCGCCTCCGACAGTACCGGTAGCGCTGCTGTGAATGGTCCGTATACCAGCAACCCGAAGATCACGACCGGGGCGGGTGATCATTTCAATGCCGGATTCTGTATCGGGCGCATGCTTGGCGCAGACTTGGATATCAGCCTGCAGTTGGGAGTCGCCACCTCCGGTTACTATGTGCGTAATGCTGAAAGCCCGATCCCGGCCAAGTTGCGCGAGTTTTTAGATACGCTCTAAAATACTAAGGGCCTGTCATTCCCGATAATACTTGCAACGTCGCAACGACTGGCTTCGTATGATCAATCATGCGTCCACTACGCAGAGTACTCTCATACATTGTCCGCTACAAAGTACTGGCGACAGTTACGCTGCTATGTGCAGTTGTCAGCACCGGCTTGGTGGTTGTTTTTCCCAAGGCAACGCAAATTGTTATCGACGATGCCATTCGCGGTAACCGGCCAGACCTGTTACTGCCGACAGTTGGCCTGGCGCTGGGTGCTTTTTTTCTACGTGACCTGTTAAACGCGCTACGCATCCTGCTCAATAACTCTTTTGAGCAGAAGGTGATATTCGATTTACGCAGCGACCTGTATGGCCACATGCAGCGCTTGCCACTGGAATGGTTTGATGACCGGGCAACCGGTGACCTCATGACGCGGATTATCGAGGATGTGACCGCCATGGAGCGCGTCCTGATCGATGGCATCGAACAGGGTACCGTCGCGGTACTCCAAGTATTTATCGTAGCCGGCATGTGCTTTTATTTTAATAGTGGTTTGGCATTGGCTGCGCTGGCCCCAATCCCATTTCTGGCTGCCGGTGCGATCATCTACACGATGACTGCCCGGCAACGCTACCGCCGGGTGCGCAGGGCAACCTCGGACATGAATGCGCTACTGCACGATAACCTCGCCGGGATTCGTCAAATTAAAACCTACGTACGTGAGAATGATGAACACCAGAGATTTAACTCAGCAAGTAATGCCCTGAGGAAGGCCACCCTGACCGTGATGCGCGCGTGGGCCAGCTATAACCCGACCATGACATTCTTTGCTTCCGTTGGGTTGGCCCTGGTCCTCGGACTGGGTGGCAACAAGGTGCTGGAGGGCGAGATGGAAATCGGTGAGCTGGCGGCATTCCTGACCCTGGTGGGGTTCCTTTATGACCCGATCAGTCGCCTGCACCAACTAAACCAACTGATCCAAAGCGGCAGGGCTGCCGCCGAACGTGTCTTCGAAATCCTCGATGTTGAAGAAGAAGCAGGACATCGACCTACCGAACAGGGCTCCAAGCGTCCGCAGCTGCGCGGTGAAGTAGAGTTCCGTGATGTGTCATTCAGCTACTCTGAGGACGTACCGGTGCTGAGAAATATTACGCTGCACGCGCAACCTGGTGAGACGGTAGCCTTGGTCGGGGCAACCGGAGCAGGCAAATCAACCCTGGTCAACCTGATCACCCGCTTTTATGAATTTGACCATGGCGAAATCCTGATTGATGGCAAGCCATTGCGAGACTATCCGAAATCGCAGCTGCGCGAAGCAGTTGGCATGGTAACCCAGGAGTCGTTCCTGTTCAATGGTACCATCCGCGAAAACCTCGCAATCGGCAGGGCATCGGCATCTGAGCAGGAAATGCTCGAGGCGATCGATGCCGCCAATGCACGAGGCGTGCTGGATAAACTACCAAAATTCCTGGATACCAATGTCGGCGAGCGTGGTGTGAAGCTATCCGTGGGTGAAAAACAACGCGTTTCGATCGCCCGGGCATTACTCAAGGATCCGCCGATACTGATCCTGGATGAGGCCACCGCAAGCGTCGATACTGCAACCGAAAAACTGATCCAGCAGGCGCTCGACCGGCTGATGCGTAGCCGGACGACTTTTGTAATTGCCCATCGCCTGTCAACTATCAGCGCCGCCGATCAAATCCTGGTGATGGATCACGGCCGCATCGCCGAACGTGGTCGCCACGAGGAATTACTTGCAGCAGATGGTTTGTATACGCAGTTGGCGTCGCACTCCGGCCTGATTTAAATCTGATCCAGCTCTACCTGCTGTGGTCTGTCTCCCACCTCGCCCTGGCGACTTGTTTCGCGCTGGAAGACCAGCATGGCACCACGCTCTTCTACTCCATCGGGAGAACGTGCCACGATGGGAATCTCATATTTGCCGTCAGGATATTTAAAGTGAAAGTGGAAGCTGCCATCAGGCTTCAGTTCCACTTCGTTACCGTCGATCCATAGTCGCGCGTCAGGATCTGTCCCACCGTAGAAAATCACCTCCGCATTGACGTGCATGAAGAACTTCCTGCCAGGTTGCCCGGATAGTGGCTGCCCGCTCCAACTCGAACCCAGGCCACCTGATGAAACCTCAAAGCTGCTGCTCAAGCTGGTTGGCAGTGCTTCTGCGTGCGCCAATTGTGCCGAGACTTCGCTCGATGGCATCGAGGACAAGCGTTCGGAAATTTCCTTCTGCAGTGCCTGGTTAAGCAATCCCGAGCCCAGCTCCATGCGTTCGACGATGTGCTTGCCGAGCAATGCTTCCAAAATACGCCGCCGTTCTTCCGACCATTCGGATGGTTTTTCTCCGCCCTTAAGTTGTCCGGTACTTTGCAAGCGGGAAAGTGCCTGCACCAGCGTTTCGCCTTTGGCCATGCTGCTCTTAATAACTTCAAGCAACGCTTCGAATGAAACTTCCGCCGGCACCTTGGCAAAACCGCCTGCCGCCTCCTCACCAACCTGCATGACCGGGACAGCAGCCTTTTCCGATCGGCAAATGACTTGCCAGGCACCGTCATCTTCCGAGTAGCCTAATTCGGCCACGTAGGCACCACCTTGTTCCGGTACCGGCAGGTACCAATTCTGAGCGTAAGGGTTGATCGATGTGCGGTTGGCTTCGACCTGGTCATCGGTCAGCAACCTCAAATACACTTTGGAATCCTTGACCAAGCCAGCGTACTCTACCCAGTCAATGTCCCAATAACAGAATAACCAATTGGGATCTTTTGCCACCAGATAGATCCGGTTCTCACCGTAACTGGAAGGCAATTGCCCAAGCGTTTCACTGCCGGTAACTGCGGCGGCGGATACCATTGCCTGCGGCGGTCGCGACTCACCCGGCAATGGCTCGACTGCTTGCTCGCGCAGCTGAAACCCGGAACTTGTTGGCTTGCCCTTAGCTTTGGGAGCAGCAACGCCATTGCTCACATTCTTTTTTTTGTTAGGCATAATTCGTAAATTTCTTTAAACAACAGCCCGGTATTTTCCCTACATTTGGTTGCTGCACATGCAGGCGCAATAGGTGACCAAACAGCTCAGGTCAAGCGCAATCTGTCACTTCCCGTTTTCCTCCTGTTTGGTCAGGATTCGCAGTTCAATCTCAACCAGGTCATTACCCCTTTTGTTCAGGCCAACCGCATCAATCTCCGTTATACTTGGGTTACTCATGATCGCAAAGCTAGACTTCTTTTGTCACTGCTCAAGCGGAAATTTAAAGACTAACAATGGCATCAGCTGAGAATTCATGTTATAGTTAAATTTATGTCAGATCACGTTTACAAAAAAATCGAAATAGTAGGCAGCAGCAGCAACAGCATTGAAGAAGCTGTAAGCAATGCTATCGACAAAGCATCACAATCAATCCGCAATATGCGCTGGATGGAGGTGGTCGAGACCCGGGGCCAAATCGAAGATGGTAAAGTAGCACACTGGCAGGTGACGGTGAAAATCGGTTTCACTCTCGACTAGACGAAATCTTAGTTAATGCAGTTGCCATCGCTCACACTGTGGGACGACACGCGCCAACTATGTGCTGCCGAAAATATGGCAGTGGATGAAGCGCTGGCATTGACGGCCAGCCTGCCGGTCTTAAGAGCGTATCGTTGGGGCGCTCCCGCAGCAACGTACGGATATTTTGCAGACTATCACCAGCTTGCCGGGCAAATTGCAGAGCGTGACCATGCCCGTCGCTTAACCGGCGGCGGCTTGGTCGAGCACGGTGATGACCTTACCATCACCATGACAATCCCACGGCACGGTGAATGGCGAACAATTTCCAGCAGCTCAGTATATCATTGGTTACATACTGCGATTATGCGCTGCCTGGAAAAAAGCGACATCCAACTAACCTTGTATAATGGCCAGCTAACAGCCGACTCCAGCATGGCATCCAATTGCTTCACGGCCCCCGTCTTGTCAGATCTTTGCCACGACGACAAAAAAGTTGGCGGTGGGGCGATCCGCAGAAGCCGCGACTACATACTGTATCAGGGCAGTCTCCGCCCACCGGCAGCGCAACAGATAAATATCGAAAATTTAGCTGCTCAACTTGCTGCAGGAAATCCAATCCATGATCCCTATGATCCTGGTGAAAAATTACACCAATTAGCCGCCGAGCTTGTTGCCACCCGCTACTCCACGGCTGACTGGAACTACAACATGTCGCGGCAGCGTAACGGCCAGCGTTAGCCTGGTATCCCGGGCACCTGAACATGATTCTATTATTCCATCACTAATTAAATCTGTGACGGCTGCGGGTTGGAGCTACTGCTAGCTCGACGGGCTGGCTGATTCCTCATTAGGTTCCGGTGGTGGCTGAACCCATGGCTCGTCCACGCGCTGAATAGAACTCGCGGTACCGGTAACCTCATCAATCTCAATCAATGCCCCTTTCATGCGCACATTTTCTTTGGCGATCGGAAACGAAATTGGCATATTATTTATGAACCGCTTGATAATCGGCTCACACTGACGCCCCAGGATCGACTCATGCGGCCCGCACATCCCGGCATCGCAAAGAAATGCCGTGCCACCGGGAAAGATTTGCTCATCTGCTGTCTGAACATGCGTGTGCGTGCCCACAACAGCCGACACGCGACCATCCAAAAAGCGCCCTATGGCAATCTTTTCGCTGGTAGTTTCACCATGCACATCGACAAAGATCACACTGGTCTGTTCGCGCATCTCAGAAACCACCTTATCAAGTACCCGGAAAGGGTTATCCAGGATCGGCTGCATGAAGGTTCTTGCCTGCACATTCAACACGCCAACCGGTCCTTTTGCCGTATCCAATATTACCCACCCCTGGCCGGGGGTGCCTTCCGGGTAATTAACCGGCCGTAGCAAGCGCGGCTCCGTGTCAAAAAATGACGTGATATCCCGTTGATCCCAAACATGGTCACCGGTTGTGATGACGGCGACCCCTGCTCGCATCAGGTCGATCGCGATTTTGGGCGTAATACCACGTCCACCCGCAGCATTCTCGCCATTTACCACAACAAAATCCAAGTTCCATTGCTCTTTGAAGCGCCCCAAACTATTAATTACAGCCTTGCGGCCGGGTTCACCGACAATATCACCGAGAAAAAGAATCCTTAACATACTAGACTTTGATATATTACATGGCACACGACTTAAACCAATTTATTATGTTCCGTGATTCTACTCTGCGCCCGGCACGGTTACTGTCCGTCTGCCTATTGCTATTGGCCGCTTCCGCTTCCGTGGCAGTTGCCGCGCTCAGTCCGTTGGCATCCCCCCCCGACTGGTCAGACCTGGACAGGTATCAGCATACTATTACCCGCGCTGACTTTCTCGCGGAGCTGGACGGTATTTACGCACCCAATGGGGCTTGGCGAAGTTACTTAACACTAGCAAATGACCACGTGGATATATTGCGTTCATCCAGTGGTGAAAAAAATTACTACCGGCTGCATTTCGCGAAACCGGGCAAATCGGATGCCAGGCCGTCGCCCTATTGGCAGCCAAGAAGCAACTTTTCAGGAAACCCGCCCGACAAGCCGCTTCAGGGCGTCCACATAGCAATCGACCCCGGACATATTGGAGGTAATTACGCCCGCATGGAAGAACGCTGGTTCCAATTGCCGGGCAACAAGCCGGTGATCGAGGGAGAAATGACGCTGTTCGTTGCAAAATTGCTCGACGATCAGCTTACGGCATTAGGCGCTAAAGTCAGCCTGATCCGCTCCCGCAACAGCCCGGTGACCAGGCTGCGCCCCGCTGACCTCACCGCTGAGGCAGCTAAAGAACTCCGCCGGCTGGGCATCAATCTACCTGCAAGCAACTATCGTGACCATGCCGACCCGAAGCGCAAGTCGACACTGCGCTGGCACAGCGAACTGCTTTTTTACCGAACAGCAGAAATCAGGGCCCGGGCTGAGCTGGTTAACAACCGCCTGAAACCGGATTTGGTTATCGCCCTGCATTTTAATGCCGAGCCATGGGGTGAACCGGCACAACCCTCACTGACCAAAAAAAAACATCTGCACCTTCTGGTCAATGGCACCTATAGTCGTGGCGAGGTCGGACTGGACGACAATCGCTTTGAAATGATACTACGTATATTGCAGGGCATCCACAACGAGGAAGTAATACTTGCCGATAATATTGCAACGACACTTGCCAAGGCGACCCGGTTACCTCCTTATGTTTATCTGGGCAGCAATGCCAGGCGTGTTAGTAATAATAAGTACGTCTATGCGCGCAATCTACTGGCCAACCGGATTTACCTTTGCCCGGTGGCATACCTCGAACCTTATGTTATGAATAGCCACGATGCCCATTTAAGAATCCAGCTTGGTGCGTATGATGGCGTGCGCACTGTCAACGGCGTCAAAAGGCCCAGCATTTTTAAGGAATATGCGACCGCTGTAACCGCTGGTGTGGTGTCCCATTTCCGCAATAACTAAAAACTGATCGTGGCCACTCGCAAAGTAGAAATCCTCGGAACGCCGGTCGATTGCGTCGACTACCAGTCGGCATTTGAAGAAGCTTGTCGCTTGGCCAAACTGCCCAAGGCAACCACCCTCTCGGCATCCAACACCCATATCATATCAAATGCCCGCTCGAATGATTCGTTCGGCAAGGTTATGCAACAATTTGATTTGGTACTGCCTGACGGGATGCCGTTGATCTGGTTACTCAATCTCTATGGTGCGGGCCTTGCTGATCGCGTCTACGGGCCATACTTCATGCGCTACACCTTGCAGCACGCACCCTCGCCGTGGCGTCACTATTTTTACGGCAGCACTACGGAGTGCCTTGAAAAACTCGAAGTAGCCGCCAGAAAACTCAATCCCAATATCGAAATTGCAGGATCATGCTCGCCGCCATTCCGCAAATTAAGCAGGGCTGAACAACAGCAATACATTGATGAAATCAATGCTGCCAACCCTGATTTTATCTGGGTCGCCCTTGGCGGCGAACGCCAGGAGCGCTGGATAGTAGATAACCAAAAAAAAATCAAGCGCGGCTTATTGTGTGCAGTCGGTGATGCCTTTCCCTTACTGGCAGGTTATCGCCCATTTGCACCTCAGGCGATGCAAGACTTGGGGCTGACGTGGTTTTACCGCTTGCTCCAGGAACCCAAGCGACTGTTCCCCCGCTACGTGAAGCACAATACCTTGTTCATCCTGCAGGTTCTCTCCGACATTATCTCACCCAGCTGTAGTGCAATTCGCGACCTGAAACCCCATGTGACATTCTTGGGCCTTCGGGGGGTACCCGCACGTTATGCCGGATTCGAGACGGTCGTTGACCAACTGGGCAGGCGGCTCGCTGCCCGTGGATACCCGGTGACCGTCTACAATCGCAGCCCATATTATGAGGAAAAGCCAAAAGAT
>CAYUDZ010000016.1:16616-31923 GCA_964443575.1 uncultured Chthoniobacteraceae bacterium
AGATTACCTGGGCATGCGCCTTATTTACTTTCCAACGCTGATGCACAAGAGCTTGGAAACCATCATTCACTCATGGCTGTGCGCGTTTCACCTGCTGGTCAACAGCAAAGGGATCGTCTATCTCTGCGGTGTTGGTAATGCACTAATCGCTGCACCGCTCAGGCTAACCGGGCGCAAGATAGTCATCAACGTCGATGGTATCGATTACAAACGCAGCAAGTGGCGGGGGGTTGCCCGGCTGTGGTTAAAATGGAGTGAACGCTGGGCGATCAGCTTTTGTAACCATGTGATTGCAGATAACCAGTCACCGGTAAACCACTACCGAAAACTTTATAACCACACCCCGCAACATATTTCTTACGGCACCAGCGAACGCCCGGCAGCCAATGCGGATGCCGACCAAGCCATTTTAAATCAATGGAACCTTACGCCCGATAACTACCTGTTGTTCGTGTCCAGGCTATCCCCGGAAAACAGGGTCGAGACGCTTATCAAGGCATATGTCAAAGCGGACCTGCAAATTCCGCTGGTAGTAGTGGGGCCGCATGGCTACGAAAAAAGGTACTATAAATTGCTAAACGAGCTGGCTAACATTAAAGTGATCTTTACTGGAGGGGTTTATGGCGATTCCTACGGCGCCCTGAGCCGGAATTGCCGATTATTCATATTACCTGCGGCCATCGAGGCTACCCGGCTGGTCTTGCTCGACCAGATGGGCTACGGCAATGCTATCGTCTATCTCGACGCGCCCTCAACCCGCGAAGTGATCGGCGAGGCCGGTATTCCATTCAGCGACGGTGATGATGGTGATGATTTATCCAATACACTCACCCGTGTGCATGACTCCCGCACATTATTGGACGAAAGAAGAAAGGCCGCACTGACCCGCGCGCGGGAAAATTTCAATTGGGACAGGATAACCGAGCGCTACGAAAAGTTATTTGACGAGTTGTGGCAGACAAGTTGAGTCGATGAAACTGTCAGTAATCACACCAACCCTAAATCAAGCGCAATTTTTACCCGCCACACTCGAGTCGGTCCGCACCGCAACCGCGCGTGCACCACAACTGGAAGTCGAACATATTGTCAGGGACGGTGGCTCGACAGATGGCACGATTGACATTCTTGCCGCGCAGGATTTTACCAAGTGGGTTTCGGAGCCCGACTCCGGGCAAACAGAGGCCATCAATAAAGGGCTGCTACAGGCAACTGGAGACATTTTCTGTTATTTGTGCAGCGACGACCTGCTTGAGCCGGATTCCCTGAAGCTGGTCGCTGACCGCTTCCTGGCTGTCGCCGATGCCGACTTTGTCTACGGCGATTACTATTTCCTCGAATCCGACAGCGGTTGGAAACGGCGCAAAATCGCAGGCGAATATTCCACTGCGCGTTTGCATAAACAGAACTTCCTCTCCCAGCCGGCTACCTTCTGGCGGGCCGCAGTGCAAAAAAAGTTTGGTCCATTCGATCAGTCGCTCCGCTATTGCATGGATCACGAATTCTGGCTACGTGCCAGTCAACAAACCAAGTGGGAGTACATCCCAGAGCCACTGGCCAGCATGCGACTGCATGCTGATGCCAAGACTTCAGCAGGATTGAGTTCGATGTGGTGGGAGTCCGCTCGTATGCAGGCACGCTACGGTCATGGCATCAAGCCATACCTCGAGGCCATTTGGATGACGCTTTGCGGGCAATACTACTACCGGCTAAAACGCCTGATGTTTCGAACGCTGGGCCGCTACTGGAGCAGAAAGTCATGACCAAAAAGCTGTTGCTGGTAGATCTTCATCACCTTGGCGATGCGGTGCTGTCCTTGCCATTTATTGCGGCAGCACAGAAGGCCTGCGAGGTATGGGTGTGCTGCCGGCCACAATGCCATGAGATCTTCAACTGGCTATTGCCAACTTCCCAATGTCTCCCATGGGATCCACCATGGCACGAAGAATCACCGGCAAACAATCCTCTCGCCGCGCTTGGCAGCATGCGCAATTTCGCCCGCACTACCCTTGCCACCAAGCACTTTAGTAGTGCCCTCTGTGTTTGGGATGACCCCCGCGTACACTGGCTGATGCGCATGGCTGAAATACCGGAACGGATTGGGTTTCCCGCATCACCTGCCAACCATTATGCAGCCGACTTTCCACCACGCCGACGCTCGTTATGGCTAGGTATGGTGAGTCAGTATATCTTGAATTCCCTACCCGGCAGACCGCTGCTTACCAAAGTGGTAAATAAAAATTCGCAACACCAGCACCACCATGACTCATGGCAACAACTAGCTAACTTAGCTTTAGATTGTCGCCTTGAGCTTTCATTAGTGAATCAATTGTTGCCCCTACAAGGTGCCGAGCAGTCACCGCATGCCATAGCAATTGCCCCATTTGCCCGGTTGCCATCCAAAACCTGGCCAATTGACAGTTTTCGCGGCTTGGCCAATCGCATTCAGCAGGATTTCCCACATGTTGACATTCGCTGGCTGATTCCACCCGACCAGCAACTTGAAGAAGTTGGCGGAAAAGTAGTAACCACGGGCACGATTACTGAACTGTTACAGAATATTGCCGGGGCGCAACTACTGGTAACCAATGACTCGCTGCCGTCCCATTTGGCAGGTATTTGTAACACGCCAGCCGTCAGTATCTTCCGCACCGGTAATCCGGAGTGGTTCAAGCCACTGGCAGCCAACTCGGTAGCCGCGTACGTGCCACTGAGCGGTAGCCGCCCGATTGCGGATGCTGACAATACGCCGAGTTATGTGGCACTCTCTGGGCCGACAATCGATGAGGTTGCTTCCCATGTGTCAAAAATTCTACAAATTGTTTCTAATTCGGCTTGAGCCAGTAACTCCATGCAATAGTTTCGAATCTCATACCCGTGGATAATTTAACAATCATCTTAGGATCAAGCGGACTATTGGGAAGCCACATTTGCAATGAGTACCGCAAATACGATGCGCCATACCTGCCGCTCAAGCATGCTGATCTGGACATAACCGATATCGAGCAGTCACGCGAATTATTGGAGAAGCATGCCCCTGCACAGGTCATCAACTGCGCCGCGTTCTGCTCATTTCAGGGATGCGAAGATAACCCCGAGCTATCGCGGCAGGTTAACTTGGAGGCCCCCTGCTGGTGGGCTCAAGAATGCTCGAGACGCGGTATCAAAATGGTGCATTTTAGCTCCGACTACATTTTTGACGGTACAACACAGATCCCATACACCGAGGATAGCGAACCGGCTCCAGAATCAGTTTATGCCAATCATAAAGCAGGCTGCGAAGAATTCTTCCGGCAATTTCCAGAGCACTTGATTCTCAGGGTTTCATGGCTCTTCGGTCAGGGTGGTAAAACATTCCTCAGCATGATGCCTAAGTTACTTATGGAGAATAGTGAGATGACTGTGGCTGCCGGCAAACGCGGAACCTGTTTGCATGTTGGCTACGCAGCAACTGTCATCAGGAATCTACTCGATTCGGGTGAATGCGGACTGTTCAACCTCGTCCATACCGGAGTGATGTCGTGGGAAGAGTTCGCTAAATCCTGCCTCGATGAACTTAAGTTGCGAGGTTTAATTCCGGCATGCCAGTCGATAAAAGAAGTGCCATACGATACCTTACTTGCAGATTCATCGGCTAAGCGTCCAGAATACTCCGCGCTCGACACGACAAAATTAAGCCGGGCCCTCGACCGGCCGGTCATGCCATGGCGCGACGGGTTGGGGGCTTACCTGGACGCTCAATTTCCAGCTTCGACTCCTGTTGACACGGTCTGATCATTGGAGACTATACCTCTATGCAATTGAGCGTTAAACCGAAACAAACCTGGTGGATTGCAGCCGGTGCAACCATCGTTAGTTTTGCCCTCCTCTATTGGGTGGTAAAATACTCTTTCGGCTATGGTAGCGTACCAATTCCATTGTCCACCATGCTGTGGGCGCTTTGGAACGACTACGGCAACTGGCAACATGGCATTCTGGTCCCATTTATCGTGGCATGGCTGGTCTACCGTGAGCGTGATTCACTGGCGACCCTGCCTATCTCGGGAAGTAATGTTGGGATGCTGGGAATCGTATTTGCGCTGCTTTTCTTCTGGGCCGGTTTTCGTGCTGACATTCAGTACGCCGGTTACGTCTCTGCCCAAGTACTATTAGCTTCGCTGGTTATTTGGTTTCTAGGTTGGCGGTGGTTCAAGGCGTTGCTTTTCCCACTGATATTCATCACCTTCATGTGGCCGTTTTTATTCCTTGAGGACATGATTGCCTTTCCGTTGCGACTTATCATGGCTGAAGTTTCCTACCGCTTCCTCGATCTAATCGGGTTGGATGTAATCAAAGAGGGAAGCGGTATAGTCTCTGCCGCTGATCCGGCCGCAGGCTTGGCTAGAGGTGAGCGCTTTAGTGTCGATATCGCCGACCCGTGCAGTGGGATCCGCTCGCTTTTCGCACTCACCATGATCTCAGCCGTTTACGGATACATCACCCTGAAGCGCTGGTGGAATGTGGCTATTCTTTTCGCGATGGCTTTCCCGCTAGCCGTGGCCGGTAATTTCATCCGCATCCTGATGTTGACTTTCGGCACCCTGGCTTTTGGCTCTGAGTTTGCTATTGGCACTATTGATAACCCGAGTTGGTTCCACATGCTTGCCGGGTTCGTTGTCTTTGGTGTTGCGCTGGCAGGGATGCTGGCCATCGGTAAAATTCTACGCAGTACTGAGAAAACTAAGGCTAGTACAAGCCCCCAACAAGCATGACCGACCAAACCTCCAGCTCAAACACACAACAAGCCATCCCTATTTGGCGCTCCGTGGTCGTCCTGCTGCTATGCGTCATCACGACTGTTGTTTGCACGTCGCGGAATGAAGTGAACTCAAGTGTCACTGCAGGGGTAATCATGAAGCTGCCTAAGGTGCTCGGTGGCTATGTCGGCCAGTCATTAGAGGTCACGAATGCCGAAAAAACGATCCTGCCACTGGACACCGAATTTGAGCGCAGCTTTTATACTTCCGTTGACGGCCAAACTGGCATCAACTGCCAGATCGTTCTCAGTGGCGGCGCCAAACGCAGCATCCACCGCCCCGAAGTCTGCCTGCCCGGTCAAGGATGGACAATCAAGTCCAGGAAGCCCAACAAAGTTGCATTGCATGACGGGTCGTCCCTGGGCGTTATGGAGCTGCTGCTGGAGAGACCAGTTGAGCTGACTGATAGCACCCAGCAATCACTTTTCTACTACTGGTACGTCGGCAGCGATAAGACTACACCACACCATTTCGAGCGGATCTTCCTCACCAGTAAGGACAGGGTGCTGAGTAACGTCAACCATCGCTGGGCATATATCGTGGTCTCTTCACAGGTGCCCCTTTCCAGTACCTACGCCGATTCCAATTTAGAGGGACGCTCTAACACACTCCACGAATTCATTGCAGATGTGGTACCCTACATCCACGACGACAAGGTGCTACAAAGCCTGTGAACTTTATATAGGATGGCTGACAGCAAGCAAGATTTGAGACGTTTTATTGCAAATCAGCCGGACGACGGGGTCGCAATTGCCCATCCGGCGTTCTTCATTTGCCTCAGCCCACCGGCATTGATAATATTGGCGTAGCCAAGGTCAGCCAATGTTTTTTTGGCGGTTGCCGCCCTGACGCCGACTGTACAATAGACAACCAGCGATGCCGATTTATCATCCGGCAGTCGCTCTACTAACGCTCGCACTTCGTCATAAGGCACATGGATAGCGCCCTCAACATGACTGCGCTGGTACTCAGCTAAACTCCTCGTATCGATAACGACCAAGCCGGCACTCGGTGCCGGAGCCTCAAAATAACTGCAGCCACTCAGGCAAAAAAGTCCGAGCAGGATTGCCAGCTTACTAAACTGCATGTTCCTGGTGGTCTCCTACCCAGTCGTAATGGAAGAATTTACCCGGCTCTTCATCAACCCTCTCGTAGGTATGCGCACCGAAGTAATCACGCTGCGCTTGTAATAAGTTTGCCGGCAGACGCGCACTACGATAACTGTCATAATAAGCTAGAGATGCGGCAAATGCCGGAACCGGGATACCTGCCAGTGCCGCTTGTGACACGACCGACCTCCAGTCCTGCTGGGTCTTACTGATCACATCATTGAAGTACTCGTCCAGCAACAGGTTAGCCAATCCGGGATTACGATCAAAGGCGTCCTTAATTCGCTGCAAGAACTTGGCTCGAATAATACAACCACCGCGCCAGATCATCGCAATCTCTCCGAAGTTTAAATTCCATCCCTGCTCTTCACTGGCAGCGCGCATTAACGCAAAGCCCTGGGCGTAAGAACAAATTTTCGAGGCATAGAGAGAATTGCGCACCGCCTTGATAAACTGCTTGTTGTCGGCGTGGAATGCACTCGCTTCCGGCCCGTCGAGCTTACCGGAGGCTTCGACCCGCTCTTCCTTGATCGCTGAAATACAGCGGGCAAAAACCGCCTCAGACATGGTGGAACTGGGAATGCCCATTTCCAGCGCCGACATTATGGTCCACTTGCCAGTGCCTTTTTGCCCGGCTCGGTCCATGATCACGTCAACCATTGGCTGCCCGGTCCTTGGATCAGCGACACTAAGTATCTCAGCAGTAATTTCGATCAGGAATGAGTCCAGGTCACCGCTATTCCACTCGGCAAATATTTTTTGGATCTCAGAAGTCTCCAACTCCAAACCATACCGCAGGATGTTGTAGGCCTCACAAATCAGCTGCATATCACCGTATTCAATACCGTTGTGAACCATTTTGACATAATGACCCGCACCGTTCGGCCCGATGTAGGCAGTGCATGGCACCCCACCCTCGACCGGTTTGCCGGGTTCTGCGCCTTCGATCGGCTTGCCGGAGTCCTCATCGACTTTGGCTGCAATTGCTTGCCATACCGGCTCCAACTCCACCCACGACTCGGGGTCACCACCAGGCATCAACGACGGACCAAACCTGGCACCTTCTTCACCACCGGAAACTCCGCTTCCAATAAAACGCAGGCCTTTCTCTTTAAGTTCCTTTTCCCGCCGGACCGTGTCCGTCCATAAGGCGTTGCCACCGTCGATGATGATATCACCGTCATCCAACAGCGGAATCAGCCCGTCTATCACGGCATCAGTCGCCGCCCCGGCCTTGACCATAATGATTATCTTACGCGGGCTGCGCAATGACTTCACAAACTCCTCGAGTGTCTCGGCACCATGTAAACCACCCGGGGTATCCGGGTTCTCGGCCAGGAACTCCTGAGTCTTGCTGGTCGTCCGGTTATATACAGAAATACGAAAGCCGTGGTCGGCTATGTTGAGTGCCAAATTCTGGCCCATAACTGCCAGTCCAATAAGTCCAATTTCAGATTGTTGATCGTTCATAAATGTTTTGTCTAATTATTATTAATGTTGTGGCATTGCCCTGCCAACACCTTTTACTAGTCGAGGGTAGCTTTGAAATCAATCATCTTGATTGGTTAACCGAGCTTTCTGTTCTTTTTTGCGTTCTTTCAGTTCAAGTAGCCGGGCAATCCAAATACAGGCTTCATAGAGAAAGTACATTGGACCTCCCATCATCAGCAAGGTCACTATGTCCTGTGTCGGTGTGATGATCGCTGCAAAAATAAATATACAGACAATCGCGTAAGGACGGAAGTGGCCAAGCATCCGATAGTCGATGATATTCATTTTGACCAAGGCCAGGACCACCACTGGCAACTCAAAGGCCAGGCCAAATGCTATCGTAAACTGGGTACAGAATGCATAATACTCGCGCACGGTCCAATTTGGCTCCCAACCCAGTGACATCGCATCCCGGAAGAAGAACGCCAACGCCTGCGGCAGGACGACGAAATAGCTGAATGCAACACCCGTTAAAAACAAACCGAAACCGATACCGGCAGCCACCATCACCACTTTGCGTTCTTTGCGGGTTAATGCCGGCATGACAAATTCGGCTAGAAAATACAGAACGATCGGGAAGGCAAAGACAAACCCTGCATAAAATGCGAGTTGCAAGGAAATTGTCATCGAGTCGGCAACTCCCAGCGCCTTGAGGTTTTCGAGCAGGGTGCGATCAACGCTGGCCAGAGGCTGTTGCACTACTCGCACCAACACGCCACGCAAGGCGAAGCAGCCAATCATAGAAATGCCGATCGTCAGCGCTATCTTGATCAGCATCCAACGCAAGTCCTCCAGGTGATCGAGGAATGGCTTCACCGCTCCATCACCATCACCCAGATCATGTTCGCGGAACTTAAATAGCTTCTGCAAATTCATTACTTACACTGTGCCTTACTTAATCTATTCCATGGTTGCATACTCGCCCTTACCTGCAGGCTTTTACCCTGCTCGACTGGCAACCAGGTGCGGCGTTCTTGATCATACTTCGCATCTGATTGCTACTTGGACTCAGTCGGGATATCCAGTTTTGCCTGCCATATGTCGAGGCAATTTGTCACATTTTCAAATGCCGGTGCGCCGCTGGCCTTTCTTGCTGCGAGCGAACATTCTACCTCTAACAGCCCAAATACATCGTCATCAAAAAGTTCGCTGGCATCGCGGTAGTCAGAAAGCGTGAGTTCCTTGAGCGTACAGCCTTCCGCCAATGCTTTTGCGGTAAGCTTGCCTACCGTTTCATGCGCTTGCCGGAAGGGCATTCCTTTGCTGACTAAATAGTCGGCAAGATCAGTCGCCAGCAGCATCGGGTCAGCCGCTGTCTCAGCCATCCGTTCCTGGTTAATATCAGCCTCTGAAATCATTTCCGCCATTACATCCATGACTAAAGCAGCCGTATCGATGGAATCAAACAGCGGCTCCTTGTCTTCCTGCAGGTCGCGATTATAGGTCATCGGCAACCCCTTGAGTACCGTCAGCAATGTCACCAAATTGCCAGTCAATCGCCCGCATTTGCCGCGTGCTAATTCTGCCGCGTCAGGGTTTTTCTTTTGCGGCATCAGGCTCGAGCCGGTGGTGTAAGCGTCACTGAGGTGAACGTAATTAAATTCGCTGCTCGCCCATAACACAATATCCTCTGCCAAACGCGAAAGGTGAACGCCAAGCAGCGCCAGTACACTCAGCATCTCGACAACAAAATCACGATCACTCACCGCATCCATACTGTTAGCTGTCAGCCCCGAGAAGCCCAGTCGCCCCGCTGCGATCTCACGATCGATCGCCAGCGTCGAACCGGCCAGTGCCCCGGATCCAAGCGGGCTTACATTGGTGCGTTTCATGCAGTCCTGCATTCGTTCGTGGTCACGCTCAAACATTTCCACATAAGCAAGGAGATGGTGCGCAAAGTAAACTGGTTGTGCCCGTTGCAGATGCGTGTAGCCGGGTAAATAGGCCTGCCCGCTACGCTTGGCCCACTGCACCAACTGGCGCTGCAATTCGACAATTCTGGTGGCTAGCGATTGGCCGCTTTCAAGAACATATAACCGGGTCGCAGTAGCAACCTGGTCGTTACGGCTACGGGCGGTATGCAATTTGGCGCCGACTTGACCCAGTCGTTTGGTTAAGGCCGCTTCGATGTTCATGTGGATATCTTCCAATGATTCATCCCACTCAAACTCACCACTCTCGATCTCTTCACGAATCTCGCGTAGACCCTGCTTGATACTTTCAAACTCATCGTCATCCAGGATTCCCGCAGCCAGCAAACCCGCCGCATGCGCAATCGAGCCCGCTATATCCTGACGATATAGTCGCCAGTCGAATGATACCGATTCACTTAGCCGCAGCATCGATTCCGCAGTCTCTTGCTTAAAACGTCCTTTCCACATGCAAAACAAGTTATCCCCCGGAACTCGCCGCGAGAAGAAAAAATACGACATACTTCTGTCAGCCTGTCGCTACCATTGCTGGTTGCAATCAGGCACGCCCATAGAATAGTTTAGAATATGGATACTTCGCATAAACCATTTCAAGATCTCGCCGCTGCGCTAACACGCCGTAAGAATGTCATCGCTGATCATGCCTGGCGTGATACAGATGCCGAGGGCCACCTCGCAGCCTTGCGCGATGCTGCCGTGGAAATCGACCGCCTGACTGCCGACTTACCAAATGATACTCCGGTGCATTTGCGCCATTATCTGGACAACCGCAGCTACGATAAAGCACTGGACTTCATTAAGCAGTTGTACACGGAGAGCGCAGGGTCTTAGTATTGAATTAGAGTTCATGCCTGAATTGCGCCTTAATGTCATTAACCCTTCGGGTCGCGACCCGGATCAGGAGTTTACCAACGGTGCAGGCAAGCCTGATTTGCTGCACCATCCGCCAGTCAACTTTCATGCTTATGCCGCCTGCACGCACGGTTCATTTTTACGCAATTTGGATCCTGCCATAGCCGCCGGCTCACCTGCTCTGGTACTGATGCGCAGTGACCTGCGTCCAGCCATCAACGCCTTGTCACAACTCAAGAGTGCAGGAATCAAGTGCCTGGCATCATTCAAGGAAACCGGATCACATCAAGTCGCTCCCATTCTGTCTGACTCCCGGTCGCTGACGCAGTTGCAGGAGATTGCCGGACTGGTTGACGGTTTCCTCGCCCCTACTCCGGAACTGCTGCCGGTTTACCAGTCACTTTGCTCACGCCCGCACACCGTCCGCTTTGTCCCCACCCCCTATCCCGTAGAGGTAGGCGCATGGGATTTTAGTGTGCCAGTAGAATCACGCAGCGGCATCTTCGTCGGTACCCGGGAATTTGATGTCCCGACCCGGCGCCATGGTGCAGCTATGCTTTGCGCCCTGGAGGTTAGCAGGCAAACCGGAGCTAAGGTAACAGTAGTAAATACTAACCGCCGCAGCGGGCGCATGGCACTCGAGTCATTAGGGTTTGCCGACAACAAATTGGAAGTCCTTGAAGGCACCAGCCCATATCCGGAATACCTGCGTCGCCTCGCACCTCATCGCATCACTTTGCAACTGGATGAAAGCAAAGTCCCCGGTCAGGTCGCCGGTGACGCTTTGCTGTGCCACATCCCCTGCGTCGGCGGTAATGGCACAGTTGAGTCAATTGCTTTCCCGGAATGCAATACAGCACAGTTCACCGGGCACCTCCTGCAAACTGCCATCCGCCTGATGGAGGACGATCAGTTTTATCGAGATACCATCGAGAAGTCGCAACAGATCGCTCGCGATTACCTCAGCTTCCGTGCAGTTGCTGCACAACTCGATGACTTCATAAGCAGCTTATAGATTTCACAATTTCCAGATGCCGGGTAGCGTACCGCACACAATGCTAAATTGTTGCATCTTTCCAGTTGTCCTAATGGCTCCAAGCAGCTAAAGAATCTGATGACTTCCAGCAATGCTCCGGCGACCAATGCTGTAGTCTCTCTAATGCCACAGCGAAAGGAGGTGAATATTTATGACCGTCATTAAAGCACTTATGCTAGTAACTACTTTGGCTGCTGCTATGTTTGTTAGCTCATGCGCCAGCAAATCAGAGCCTGTTGCTCCGATGCAGGATACTTCTCCGTCCACCTACGGATATAGCAAATAATTCATATCGGCAGGTCGCCGGTAACCCCGGCGGCCTGCTTTTTCCGGATGAGCCCGGATAGTCAGTGACTCATTCCGATTACTCGATTCTTATATTGTACCAAACCCTATCAATGCTTAAGTTATGGCGATGCAGGCGTTACTGGCATTAGAGGATGGCGAGCTTTACCGGGGTGAAGCATTCGGGGCGGAACAAATCTCAGCCGGTGAGATTTGTTTCAACACCTCCATGACCGGTTATCAGGAAATTTTAACCGATCCGTCGTACCGTGGCCAAATCGTGACCATGACCTATCCAGAAATCGGTAACTACGGAACCAATCAACTCGATCAGGAAAGTGATAACCCGCACGTTCGTGGCTTTGTCATTGAGCAGCTGAGCCCAATAGCTAGCAACTGGCGCAGCGAACAGTCACTGGATGACTACCTGAAAGCTTGGAGTATTCCCGGTATCCAGGGTATCGATACGCGCAAGCTAACTAAACACCTGCGCAACAGAGGTGCCATGAAAGCATGCCTGGCCACTAAAAAAATCTCGCCGGATGAAGCAATACGTTTAGCTAATGAATCCAGCGGCGTGGTCGGCATGGACTTCGTCAAAGAAGTAACACCCACCGAAACCTACATATGGGATCCGGAAGATTCACTCAGCCGGGAATGGACTATCGTCACTGGTGCCGCCATCGATGACAGCCATTTGCAGCCCGGCCCGGACGGCCAAGTCTATCTGCCGCTGCCGCCAATCAGGCACCGGATTGTTGCCTATGACCTCGGCATGAAAAAAAATATCCTGAAGCGACTCAGGCAAAGCGGATTCCAGATTACTGTTGTGCCTGCCACTACTCCTGCTGCCGAGGTGCTGCAGATGAACCCAGACGGAGTCTTTTTCTCAAACGGGCCCGGCGACCCCGCAGCGCTCGACTATGTGCACGAAACGGTGCGCGAGTTGGTCGGACAAAAACCGGTATTCGGAATATGCCTCGGGCATCAGGTCATCGCATGCGCACTCGGCGCTAAAACATTTAAACTCAAATTCGGGCACCGCGGAGCCAATCAGCCGGTCAAAGACCTGCGCTCCGGCAAAATTGCAATCACTTCACAAAACCACGGGTTCGCGGTAATCGCAGAGCAGATGCCGGAATGTGCAAAAATTACACACCTCAACCTCAATGACAATACCGTGGCCGGCCTCGAACATCGCTCAGAACCTGTGTTCTGTGTCCAGTACCACCCCGAAGCATCTCCCGGCCCGCATGACGCCAGGTATTTTTTCGACCAGTTTGCCAATCTGATTGATCAAGTTAAAAATAATTGATAAGCTAATACTATGCCTAAATTAACTATCTCCCCGGAAGATGCCCCGTCGTTTACCCAAGACCTCGAGGAAGTCGAAAATTCCGTTATCACCATTGGCCGCGCGGCAGATAACATTATCCAAATTGATGATGTTTCGGTTTCCAGCCATCACGCCCAAATCACAAAGGATGGCGATACTTGGAAACTAAAGGATCTTAATTCTACTAACGGTACATCCCACAACGGCTTACCGATCGATGGTGAGACATCGCTAAGCAATAGCGACAGCTTACGCTTTGGCAAAATTTCCGCCAAATATGAAACCGGTGAGCCTTCAGAACACCGGCCATTACCGGAAGCGGGACACGCTTCCGCAGAACTTAGCGACGAGAGCCGCAGACCCTCCAACTTTGAGAATGCCTCGCCATTCAAAAAGAAAATCAAGAAGAAGGATCCTCTCGGACAGCTCACCATGGCGGCGGCCGCCATTGCCATTCTGTCATTCCTCGTCATTGGAGTGCAACTGCTACTGCTTAGCCCGGCACCCTAGGTGCATGGTAACTGCTAGCACCAGTTGTTTATTTCTTGCTACCAGTCATCGTTAGATGCGTCGCGGTCATCTTGCCCTCATATTGCACGCACATTTACCCTATGTGCGGCACCCTGAGCATGATGACTTCCTCGAGGAAGACTGGCTATACGAAGCAATAACTGAAACCTACATCCCGCTGATCAATTTGCTCCAGCGGCAGTTGGCAGACGGGCATAAGCCCCGGCTGGCAATGTCCCTCACACCACCGCTTTGCCACATGCTAAGCGACCAGCTGCTGCAGCAGCGATACGTACGCTACATCGAGAGGCTAATCTTACTGGCCGAGAGTGAACTCGAGCGCAACCTCGATAACCCACAGTTGCAAGAGCTCAGCCAAATG
This sequence comes from uncultured Chthoniobacteraceae bacterium, assembly GCA_964443575.1. Classification (GTDB taxonomy): domain Bacteria; phylum Verrucomicrobiota; class Verrucomicrobiia; order Chthoniobacterales; family CAKUMP01; genus CAYUDZ01. The sequence goes on from CAYUDZ010000016.1 coordinate 30,342, forward strand.
TACCTCGATCGCTACCAGCTCTGCCGACAGCTTTATGTGGAAACTTGGAAAATGGACCTGGTCGGCTGCTTTGCCGAGCTGCAGCATGCCGGGGCTTTGGAGATCATGACTTGCGCAGCCAGCCACGGGTTCCTGCCATTGCTTGCTGATTCTCCAGCTGCTGTACGCGCCCAGATTCTCATTGCCTGCGATGATTACCAACGGCACTTCGGTAAGCGGCCTCGTGGTATTTGGCTGCCCGAGTGTGCATATTACCCAGGGCTCGATGAGATCCTTAGCGAAGCTGAGCTGCGCTGGTTTATCATCGATTCCCATGGCTTGATGTTTGCGCCCCAACGTCCGCGACACGCAATCTACCAGCCGGTCTTTACACCCTCCGGCCCGGCTGCATTCGCCCGCGACCGTGATTCCAGTCGCCAGGTCTGGAGCGCCGATCATGGCTACCCGGGTGACCCCGCCTACCGCGACTTCTACCGCGATATCGGATTTGACCTGTCACGGAGTTACCTCGGAAAATTTTTCCCGGGCGATGACAGCCGCAGGTTCACCGGCATGAAGTATCATCGGATCACCGGCCGTGAGAACAACAAGGAACTATATAACCGCGATTGGGCGGAGGCCGCCGTCGACCACCACGCGCAGCATTTTATGCAATCACGTGCCGAGCAGATCGCCAGGCTCAGCGAGGCAATGGATAGTGCCCCGATTATCGTCAGCCCCTTTGATGCAGAGCTGTTCGGCCATTGGTGGTATGAAGGTCCACAGTTCCTCGATCTGCTGCTCCGGAAATCACAATATGACCAGCAAGCTTTCCGCCTGGTTACTCCGGGCGATCACCTGGAGGAATTTCCACTGCAGCAGTGTATCCAGCCGTCGGCGTCAAGCTGGGGGAATATGGGCTATTGGGAGGTCTGGCTGGATGACTCCAATTCATGGATCTATCCGCACTTGCATGCAGCCGCCAAACGCATGACTAATCTGGCAAACCGCTTCCGGGATACCTCACACCAGTTAACACAGCGTTACCTGAGGCAACTGGCCAGGGAATTATTACTGGCTCAATCAAGTGACTGGGCATTTCTGATGCGTACCGGTACGGCTACTTCCTATGCAAAACAACGCACCCGCGACCATATCCTGCGATTCAATAAACTCTACGAGCAACTCGACGGGCATAACTTCGATGAGGCATTCCTCGACGAGTGCGAGTGGCGCAACAATATTTTCCCCGATCTGAACTGGCGCCATTACTGTTAACCCGGTCTATCCATGGATTGCATTTTCTGCCGGGCGGCTTATGATCACTACATGCCAACTTACGTCTACGAGACAATTCCTGCTGCAGACAGTGACTGTGAAGTCGTCCGCTTTGAATTCCGTCAAAGCATCCACGATTCACCACTTGAGCATCACCCGGAAACCGGTGAGCCGGTGCGTCGTATCATCAGTGGCGGTGTTGGGATTATCGGTGCCGCTAGTAAATCATCAGCGGGTGTCATGCCCGCGACTGGTTGCTGCAGTGGCGGAGCTTGCGGATGCGCAAACTGACCCTCACCCTGAGATATGTCCAACGCCCTCTGCG
>CAYUDZ010000017.1:0-29562 GCA_964443575.1 uncultured Chthoniobacteraceae bacterium
GTATTGATCAGGTGTAGCTATAGGCATAACGGGTTGTAGTTATAAGTGTTTCGATACCGCTGTGAAAGAAAAAATACAGTGTGGCAATTCTGTTGCTTAGCAAGTCCGCTGATACATCAATCGTTGGTCCTACCGCGTTCACCAGGCCGGAAACCGGAGCAGATTCCGCGTTTCTCTGCGGTGCGGATAAATTCGAGGAAGCGCTGTGCCGGGGCACTCCATTGTTTTTGCTCTGCCTGTTTGAGCGCACCGGGTACCGATAGTCCGGCGCGAAAGAAGAGCTTGTATAAATCACGAATTTCCGTGCGTTCATTGGGGGGCATGCCGCTGCGTTTGAGGCCCACGCTATTGACGCCGGCTATGCGGTTAACCTCGGCGCCGACGAGAAATGGGGGCAGGTCTTTGCCAAAGCCGGAATTTCCCTGGGTGATAGCCCCCTCGCCGATACGAATGAACTGATGGTACACACTGCCGCCGCCGAGAAAGACCCGGTCCTGGATGGTTACAAATCCCCCAAGCAGGCTGTTATTTGCAATAACAATGTTATTCCCCAGTTGACAGTCATGACCGACATGGGCGCCTGCCATCAAAAAATTATCATTACCCACGGTCGTGTTGGCACCTTCTTGTGTACCACGATGCAAAGTAGCCAATTCGCGGATAGTATTGTTGTTACCGATGATTAAGCCTGAATTGGTTGCCGGATCGAATGACAGGTCTTGAGGGTCGGCACCAACTATCGCGCCAAAGCCGATGGTATTGTTGTCGCCAAGCCTGGTATTGGAGCACAATACAGCGTTGGCCATAATCTTATTGTTTGCACCGAGGCGCACATTGGCCTCAATGGAAACATGTGCGCCGATCTCACAGCCATCCCCGATGACTGCTGACTTGGCAACAACTGCTGAAGGATGAATCTTAATATCCTGATTATTCATAGATGTCCCGCTTCCTTGAAGGAGTAATATGGTTGTCTGCCAGCTGCCGGCGAACCGATAATCACATGATCCAGCAGCGAGAGTTGCATCAACTCTGCAGCTTCATTAATGCGTCTGGTCAAGCGCAGATCGGCTTGGCTTGGTGATGGATCACCGGAGGGATGATTGTGGGCAAGGATAAAAGCATACCCCGACCGGCTGATAACCGGTTGCAGGATGTCGCGAGGGTGGGCGATACTCTCATTAACACTACCTTTCGAGACCGTTACCATTTGTAACAGGTGGTAGCGGGTATTGACTACCAGGACACGAAGCTCCTCTTTATCAATAACCCGCATCTCATCGCCGAGTAGATTGTATACGGCAGCCGGAGTATCAACCTTAGCTTGCATCGCAGTTTCACGTGCCAGGCGTCCGGCCAGTGCAAATGCGGCGCACATTGTGATGGCCTTAGCCAGCCCGATGCCTTTCTCTTTGGCTAACTCGTTTGCCGGTGCTCTAGCCAATGCTTCAAGTGAGTTGTATTTGTGGAGTAACCTCTGGGAAAGTTCGACGGCATTGCAGCCAGGTATGCCAACGCGGATCAAGATTGCCAGCAATTCGGCATTGGATAATGACCCCGCACCGTGCTCCACCAGTCTTTCGCGCGGTCTTAGTCCAGCGTCCAGATCGCTGATGCGAAGTGAGTCCTGCGTCTCGGATTCCATAGCAACGATCATGAGCAATTTTGCCCGTGATTGCCAAATAAAAGAAGCATTTAGAGACTCTTGAAAAGGAACTTCAAGTCATGTCACCGCTCGATTGCGAGATGAGCCTGCAGTGCTTGCGAGCACAGAATCAAGCCGCCGTTTAGTCTTAGCTAACTTGGTTTAAGCTTCATTTCCGATAGTCTTTTCGACGAGATTAAGCAGGTAGGTGGCAACATCGTGCAAAGCGGTGCGATATGGCGATTGTGGGAGTTCATCGAGGCAATCGACCGCATCGTCGATCATCCTGATGCAGGCATTAACCGCTTCTGTCAGGCCGCCTTCATTGCGGGTAATCGAAGCAATTTCTTGCATTGCAGCTTCATCAGAATTTAGCAGTAATTCATGCAAGTGGTTGCGTGCTGCCGAATTGGAGCGATTGAGTGCAACTAATACTGGCAGGGTGAGCTTCCCCTTTTTGAAGTCCGTACCGAGTGACTTTCCGGTGTCATCCTCATTGCCTGCAATATCCAGGCAATCGTCATAGACCTGGTATGCCGTGCCTATTTTATGACCATAGGTGCGCAGGGCGGAAATAACGGAAGGATCTGCCTTGCTAAGATATGCTCCAAGCTCTGCCGAAGCGGCAAATAATGCCGCAGTCTTGAGCTCGATGATATGGTAGTAATCACTCATCGTCAGCTTGAGGTCGAAACGGCGCTGGGTTTGAAGGATTTCGCCCGCGCACACGTCAGATGCAGCTTCAGCAATCCTTCTGCTAAGATCGTTATCGTGGAGTGAAGTTGCTAACTTCAGGGCGTGCGCGAACAATACATCGCCGAGCAAGACACTCAACGAGTTCCCCCACTTCATGTTGGCAGTAGGTTGGTTACGCCGCAAATCGGCACCATCGATAATATCGTCATGCACCAACGAAGCCAGGTGGATCAACTCCATGACGACCGCTAAATCCACATGGGCTGAACTGATTGTGCCTGTTGCACCACCAGCCAATAATGCTAATGCCGGGCGGATACGCTTGCCTTTCGAATTGCAAGCATAAGCTATATACCCTTCAATCGCTGGATCAAAAGACCTCGCTTGAGCACGGATTCTCTCCTCTACAGTGTAGAGATGGGGGTTGATGAGCGCAAAAGCCTTGGAGATATCCTTGTTGACCTTATGTTTTTCCAGCTGTTCCTTCACTTTTTATAGTAATTTAGAGATAATGCAGAATAGAATTCGTCAGATGAATGTCAATTTGTATGGTTTAGCTCAGAAGCATCATGCATGGGTTACTGTGCTTATGAAACCACCAAATTTAGCTACGCTTATTCTGGCGTGCTGGTTGCTGGCTGGATGCGAGGGAGAACAAACTAACACAATTGACACCGAACTGATGCAGAGTCGCCAATACGTGCTGGAGATAATTCAGAGCGATGCTCCGGGCGTTGCTCGCGAGACTGCTGACCGCTTAAGCAGACATGTAGAACAGTATGATGATATAGAATTCTTTGCTAGCCTACTGAGGCACAATGACAGTGTGATACGGAAAAATGTTGCTATGGCTCTCAGCTATGCGCCGGTAGGTACAAATTTTCGGCTACTGCGCAAGGGAATTGATGATGAGTCAGAAGATGTCCGCAAGGCAGTGCTACGGGCACTGGTGGCCCAGTATCCTGAGAGGTCTCAGTTCGCTGTCTTGCTGTCACTCAAGGATGGCCACTGGAAAGTAAGAGCGACTGCAGTAGAAGCAGCAGGCAAATTAAAGGATCCGGTATACATTAGCAAGCTGTGCCAGATGCTGGGAGATCGTGATGAGTACGTGCGCTATGAAGTGATCAGGGCGCTTTGTCAGTTTGCTGGCCATGGGCATAGCGACGAGGTTTTAGAGGGATTGCAAGATGTCGATGAGCAACTGCCGGCTAAGCTTAGTCGCAGGGTGGAATTACTTGTCAGGCTGACGACTGGAGATAAGGGTGCCGCCGAATCATTACTAGATCACCTTTATTCTGGCGACTGGACATTGCCATTACTGAGCTTGCAGAAGGTTAGTTCTGCGTTCCCGGAGCTGACCATGCAGCGTTTGTCTGGTGCGCTTAAAGATAACCAGGTGCCCCAGGAGCATATGGAGGCAGTGACGAATGTCATAGCGATTGCGCCTGAGCCTAAACAGCTAGAGCAATAGCACGAAGTCATCACCTGCAAGAGCTGCGCGTTCGCCGGGGTTCAGATGTTTCACCTCATAGCCGCCAGTGAAACTACCAAAGGCTGGCAGTACGATGGTTCGGTCGCGTAATAAAAAAGCCGGCTTGCGAATTGTCATGCCATTGCGGTTATGCCTGACCACCGGATGAAGATGCCCACAGAGGTTTATTTTTCCTGTTTGCAGAGTAGTTAGAGGAAGATGCGACCCGCACAGTGCAGCCTCAGTGAGCACACCGGATAAAGCCAGCATGCTGCTAAATGGTTCAGGCAAGTTGCGATCATGATTACCGGCGACTAGACGGATCTCAATATCATCGTGCTGCGCCACAAAATGTTGCCATGCAGTCAGGGTTTCGGCAGTTAAATTTTTTGGGTAGTGGCACAGATCGCCCAGCAACCATAGCTGCCGTGCTGCCATTTGTTTAACCAGCGTACTCAAGCGCTGTAAGTCGTACGAGCCGCCATCATCAGGTACAGCCATGCCATGGGCCTGAAAATGGGCTGCTTTACCCAAATGCAAGTCGGCCACCGCCAGGATCCCAGTGGCCGGATGTAGAATGGCTCGCTGTGGCAGTAGGATAAAGCTTTGTCCGCAGCAAGACCACTCGAGCTGCTGCGACAGCTGTGGCTTGCGTGAACTGCTTATTACTTTGCCTGACATTCCTCAATGATCTCTGGTAGTCGGTCCCTGCCCGTACTTTGAGCGGCTTGCTCGAGTGATTGCAGCATATCTGCTAATTGGGCGGCTGTCGATTGCGTGCTAACCGTACCTGTGGTTATCTGTTCCGCCCATAGTGGGAAGGCTAGAGGGGTTAGGCGTTGGGTATTGGCGAGGGTAACTTTGAGCTGCTGCATCGAGTTGAGTACTCGGCTGATTCGTTGGAAATCCAGCTGCCCCTCAAGCACTTCACGCTGCGCCTGTCGCATCAGCAGGTTGTCCGGGTCGTAGCGCGAGAACACTTCATACAATAAGCTACCGGATGCCTGTAGGGACTTACGGGATCTTTTGTCCGAGCCCGGATAGCCGCTGTCAAGAAGTCCGGCAACGCGTGCTATATCCCGGAATTTTCGCCGTGCTGATTCGGTAGCGTTAATTGATTCGAGCAGGTCCTGCATTAGGTATTCTGTTGAGAAAAGTTCCCGCCATTCATCGATACCCCGGGTCAGCGCACGCCGGGCCCGCAAATGAAATCCGTAGTCGTTGGAAGTCATTTGGATCGTAATCGGTTGCTGTTTGCTCAGGCGATGGGCCAGCAGCATGGCCAGGCCTTCATGCGCCAATCGCCCGGCAAACGGGAAAATGAATACATGCTCGCCATGCTTCGAATAGGTTTGCTCAATCAACAGCTTGTCGGCTGATGGCAGTGTTGACCACGCATTTTGGATATCCAGCAGCGGCTGGTAGGCGGCTGCTTCTGCGGTGGCTGCCTGATTGCTCATAAGGTGCAACATGGAATCTGCAAGTTCGCTCGAGAGGGGCATGCGACCGCCCATCCAGACGGCTACGCTGGCGGCCTTGCGGGCAAGTTTTACTATGGCAGCGTCTGCAGTAATACGAACAAGCTGCAGGTTCTTGCCTGCAAAAAGAAATGTGTCGCCCCGGGATAGTTTGGATAAAAACCACTCCTCGATGCCACCGAGGCGCTTGCCATTGGCAAATTTTACCGACAGCGTGCCGTCGCTACTGATCGTGCCAATATTCATGCGGTGGAATCTGGCAATTTTTGGTGAATTGACGTGGTAGCGGTTGTTTTCATCAACTACGACTTTGTGGTAATTGCTGTAGTTTTTGAGCGTTTTGCCGCCATGGGTAACGAATTCCAATGCCCATTGCCATTCCTCATCTGTGAGATCACAGTAACTGTAGCTTGAACGCACCTCGTTGAGCATTTCTGGTTGCTCGAAGCCACCGCCAATTGCGCACGTAACCAAGTGTTGTGCCAATACGTCCAATGGTTTTCTCAGCGGTTCGCGAGGTTCTATTTTCTTTTTTGCAATTGCTTCACGCGCAGCTGCAAATTCGATAATTTCCAGTGCGTTGGTAGGCACGCAAGCGATCTTGCTAGGCATGCCCGGCTGGTGGCCGCTGCGGCCCGCCCGCTGCAACAAGCGGGCTACTCCCTTTGGGCTGCCAACCTGAAATACTTGATCAACCGGCGAAAAGTCGACCCCGAGGTCGAGGCTGGAAGTGCACACGACGCAGCGCAGCGTACCATCTTCAAGGCCGGCCTCAGTGGTCTGGCGCTCGCGGCGGTCCAGCGATCCGTGGTGGATAGCCAGCCTGTCACACCATTCTTTGCCACAACGGCGGAGTTCCTCGTACCAGATTTCGCATTGCGAACGCGTGTTGGTAAAAAGTAGCGATGATTTTGCCTCTGATATTCTGGCTGCCACCGCATCCAGCATTTTGATACCGAGGTGGCCGGACCAGGGAAAACGCTCGACTTCCTCGGGAACCAGACACTCGATTATGGTTTGTCCGGCAGCGGGGGCAGCGACCATGCAGCCAGAATTGCCATTACCAAGTAAGGCTTGCATGGCTTCTGCCGTGTTACCAAGGGTTGCAGACAATCCCCAAGTTTTGAGGTTTGGCTGCCAGCGACGTAGCCTGGCCAGGCAAAGTTCCGTCTGGCTCCCCCGCTTGCTTGAGAGCAACTCATGCCATTCATCAACAATAACCGCCTGTAACGAACGAAAGCGGGTCGCTGCATCAGGAAAACTCAGGAGAAGCGACAAACTCTCCGGAGTTGTTACCAACACCTCGGGCAACTGCTTTTTCATCGCAGCGCGAACCTTGGCGGGGGTATCCCCGGTACGGCTGATGCAAGCCCATGGCAGATTTAACTCTTCGACCGGTCGCTCCAGGGAACGCAGTGTATCATTGGCCAGAGCACGCATAGGTGTAATCCATAGCGCCCGCAGCCCGGTAGTTTTTGGCTGTGGCTGCTGTAGAGCCTCACCCAGCACGCCTCCCCAGATAGCCAGTGTTTTACCGTGGCCGGTGGGGGCATGGATTAGGCCACTTTGACCGCTGAGATACGCGTTCCAGGCCTGGCGTTGGAAGTCCATCACCTGCCAGCCACGGTTTGCAAACCACGACTCAATCTGATTTAGCCTCTCAGAGGGTAACATTTGAACCACTTTGATAATACGCTTTTAAGACTGAGGCTGGACTTTTTGTGAACTAAATTGAGCAGTTGGTTGCCGGGCTTGTTAATACTGGACGGCACCCATTCCAGTTGCTTAAGACAAATCTCTCTACTTGCAGTTACAGCGACATTACTCAATGTTGTGTATTGAATGGCAGAAAAACTTCATAATCAGGTTTTGGCACCAACTGCTGAAAATTGGCAGTTGGCCGAACTGCGTGACACCGCCAGTGAAGTTGTTGCCGATGATTTGCAACTGCCATATCAATTAGATTACCCTGAGCGCACCATTATCGGTTTGCCGGCGCACTGCTTCTCATCGGTACCAATATCGGTGCAACGTTCACCAGATCAGGATGCCATCGCTGAGATGCTGCAACTACAGCTGGAAAAGTTAGGTTTGTCCGGCGATTTTCGGAATAATGCCAGCTATGAAATTGTTGATCAGCAGGAGAGTTCCGAGATTTATCATACAGTTGTACTGGATGATACCATTCCGGAAGAGCTGTGCATTGAAAATGCCGCTCGCTTTGAGCCTGCTGTCCACCTGCGGGCAATTTCCAGTAATACGTTAACATTGTTCATCGAAATGGGCCAAGTGGTCGCGGCTATTGACTTGGGTGGAAAGCTTGCGCATTTCGAGGCGCTGGGCAGTTTGCCGGATAGTGAAGACCTCGCCAGTGAGGTTTCGCTGCTGCTACTTTCCGTTGGAGAAACACTCCCGGTTGAAAAGCTAAAGTCGATCCAAATTGGATTTAACCTTGATGACCGTGTACTGCAGCAGATAGCCGACTCCACAGGACTTGCGGCCAAAACTATTGATCCTCCTAAATTGCGATCTCCTGACCGCGTATGGGCCTTTTTGCCCCAGCAGGTATCTATCTTGCGATTGCAGACCAAGCGAAAAAAACAATTGCAGCAAATGGTCTTTGGCTTGGCGGCAGTGTTGATCATCGCATTTGCTGCCATGGCGGCTCACTTAATCATGTTGAATTTGCAGGTAGCTGAGCTGGAGAATGACTTGGCGGCCCATGCGCAAGAAGTTGATGCAACAAAATCTACTGCCAACCTTTGGCGCCGTATGGAGTTGGCGTTGACCCCGGAAAGTTTCCCGATCGAAAGGCTCTACCAGGCAGCCCGCCTATTACCCGAGCAGGGAGTTCGCATGACGGTTTTCGAGCAGCGTGGTGGTGATGTCGTGATTGCCGGGGAAGCCAGCAGTACTCCTGCTGCGATCAAATTTTCCAATGACCTGAAGCGCAGCCCCGACTGGAGTGGGTTCAACTGGGAAATCCCGCCACCTAAGATTTTACCTAATAACAGTGCCCAATTTCGCATTACCGCCCGCCGTATGGATCAACTGGGCCAACTTCAGGCAACACCATGAGAAAACTGACTCAAAGTGAACAACGCCTGGTACAACTGCTTGGAGCAGTCCTGTTCGTAGTAATCATCGTCTTTGTCATCGTATTTTACCAGCGGCAGGTAGACTCTCTGGAAAACAGGCTAACGACTCTGGAGAACGATAAAATCGAGGCTGATTTCTGGCTGACCGAAAAACCATTCTGGGATGAGCGGCGCAACTGGCTGACCAGCAAAATGCCGCCATTACCGGGAGATGGCTCTGCATCCAGCCAGTTTTTAGCCAGCATCCAAAACTCAGCGAACAGCGAGGGCCTTACTATTGACTCGCAAAGCCTGTTGGAGCCGGTTGGCGGCACAGGAATCGAGGAGCATTTGCTGCGCATGAAAGTGTCCGGCAGCCTCGAACAATTCACCCGCTGGCTGGCCTCGATTCAGCAACCGGAAAAATTTCAGTCCGTTAGTGCGCTCAACCTGAAAAGCGGCAAAGAGCCTCCCAATGTTGTTTGTGAGTTGCAAGTCTCGCGATTCTACCGTCAGAATAATTGATAAATGACCATTAGCAATCATAAGCAAATTTTCTCTGTAGCCTGGTTGACTCTTGTCACCGTGGTGTTTGCGGCAGCCGCCATGGCTGCAGAGGAAACCTCGGAGCAAGAGCAGGTCATTCCACAGGCGTATCCGTTGGAACGTTACCGCCTGATCTGGGATAAATCACCATTCACGCTATCCAGTGCGGCAGAAGTGCCAGTTTCGAATGTCTTCAATAACTATGTCCTGGTAGGGCTGGGAACTATCGATGGTGTGCCCTACGCGCGGATCCTGGATAAGGCATCACAACAAAGATTCACAATCAGCCAACAGCATCCTCACCAGGGCATTGAATTAGAAAAGATTTCCGCAGACGATGATGCGGAAAATTCTACAGTGCGCCTGCGGCGTGGAAACGAGGTCGGAGAAGTGGGGTTTGATCCTGCCTTGCTGGCAGCGGCTGCCGCTCCTAATCCGCGACAACCGAACCCGCAGCAAGCGCAACGCCAGCAGCAGGCGCAACGTCAGCAGCAAGCGCAACGCCAACAGCAAGCCAGTGGTCAAGTTAATCAATCAACCCAAAAAATTCCGCAGCCGCGTACGCCACGCCGACGTGTGATTATCCCGAAAGCAGCGGGTAGATAACAGGAAACTTCTTATGTCCAGGAAACCATACCCAATTGCCTTTATTGCAGGTTTAGCACTATTGCTGACGGCAGGCTTGGCCAACCGTGCTGAACTCTTCGCGCAGAACCCGCCGCCGCCGGTTATTCCCGGGCTGCCGACAGAAACACAGCAACAGCAACCGGCGCAGCCAGTGACGCCCGCCACAACGTCAGCGGGTAAAGTTACCCTCCAGTATCCCAATAACCCGGTCACGGATATCCTTGATTATTATGAGCGCCTGACCGGTGCCCGCATTATCCGTGACTCCAATCTCGCAGGAGCCAACATCAGCATCGAAGTTAGCGAACCAGTATCCAAGGAAGACGCTATCAAGTTAATTGAAGCAGTATTGTTGCTTAATGGTTACGTGCTTCTGGACACCGGGGAAAATACCTTGAAAGCGCTAAACGCTGTTGGCGGAGTTAGCCCGCGTAGCGAAGGTGTCACTCTCTACGCTAACCCGAGTGAATTACCTGCAGGTGAAGTTGTTACCGCGTACTTCATGCCGTTGAGCTACATCAGCCCTGAGGAAGCGGTGCCGGTATTTACCGGTCATGTGGCATTGCATGGCTATGGATCCATCGTCCCTGTCCCAAATGCCCAAGCGCTGGTTATTACCGAAAATGCGACAGTCATCCGTGAATTGATTAAACTTAAAGAACTGATCGATGTCCCACCGGCTCAGGTTTCGACGGAATTTGTCCAGTTGGAACGGGCGGACGCCCAGAAAGTGGCAGACCTGGTCAACGGACTGTTGGAGGCACGCAGGGAACAAACCGGCACCGGCGGGCAGGCTGCGCGGCAGAATACCCAGCAGCAAAACCAAAACGAAGGCAACCAGAACCTCCCGCCCGGAATCCAGCAGGCAATCAATCAAGGTGGCGGCCAGCAAACGCAAGCTGCAACCCCGCAAGGTCTGACTGCATCAGATTCCCAAGTGGTCGCGGACACACGGACCAACCGCATCGTCATCGTCTCACGTCCGCTCAACATCCCATACCTTCGGGATCTGGTGAAACAATTTGATGAAGCGGTCGAACTGATGGACCCCTATGAGTTTGCATTGAGCTATCTGTCCGCTGCAGATGCATTGCCGATACTTGTGGATCTGGTGACGGAGGATGATGAAGATGCCGGAGCATCGATAACCGAAGGGGGGCAGGGGCAAGCCGGCAGACAAGTTAATCGGACGACATCCACGACTTCTAACTCTGGCAGCTCCACATCGGGTTCATCCACCAGCTTTGAAGGACTCAACCAATTGAGTGGATTTGAACGTGAAACCGCCCCGCAATCGGTAATTGTCGGCAGCACCACCCTGATCGCAGACAACCGGGCCAATTCGATCCTGGTGATTGGTCCGCCGGAAGCACGCCAGAAAGTTGCAGAAATACTCACACGCCTCGACCAGCGCCCGCTACAGGTCTACTTGAGCACGGTCATCGGCCAGCTAACCCTGACCGACAACATGACGACCGGCATTGACGTGATCCAGAAATTCGCCAACGACGGCACCAACGGAGTTGCGTCATCGTTACTTACCCGTACCGGTGATAACCAGATAGTTTTGGATCCGGCATCGTTAATCAGCTCCGATCTATTCCCGCTGGCTGCCGGATTGACAGGTTACGTCGTAGTCGATGAAGTTCTCGATATCTTCGTTAGTTTGCTGGCATCAACCAATGACTTTGAGGTGTTGGGGCGACCGACCGTATTTACCCAAAATAATGAGCGTGCCACAATACTGTCTGGTGCCCGGGTGGCGGTGCCGACTCAGACATTGACCGACTTGAACAATCAGACCAGCGCAGCAGTGACATCAAACATTAACTTCGAAGATGTCGTGCTGAAGCTTGAAGTGCTGCCATTAATCAACAAGGACCGTGAAATCACACTTAAGATCGTGCAGCAAAACGACACGATCATCGGCTCACAGACTATCGGCGGGAATGAGGTGCCGACTATCGGCACGCAGTCACTGACAACTACCGTCACCGTGCCGAATGGTTCGACGATCATGCTGGGTGGCCTGATCAGTACCTCGAAAACACTAAATGATGCAGGGGTGCCATTCCTCAAGGATATCCCATTACTTGGTTATCTATTCCGGCAAACAACAGACACTGTGGAGCGCCAGGAATTGATCGTTATGATCCAACCCACTGTGGTCGATACCCCCGCTGAAATGCTGGATGAAAGCCTCGACCAGCAAATGGATTCCGACCTTGGACGCCGGGCTACCGATGAGAGGGTCTTTGCGCCGGTCAGGGAGTGACTTTATTAAGACCCATTGGTTCATGACCTCAATTTTCATCGGCTGTTGAACACAGCAAAGATTTCGCATTGTCAGATCGTGATAATAAAGAGAAACTCCTGATTCTCTCTTAATATGAAGAAGGTTGTAATAGGACTTGCTGGAATGGGTACTGTCGGTGGAGGCGTGTACAAACACCTGATCGAAAACAGTGACCTGTTGGCGGGACGGCTGGATATAGCCTACGAAATCAGGAAAGTGGCTGTGCGCGACCTGTCGCGCCAGCGTGTCGTTGACGTGCCTAAGGATATTCTGACGACCGATGCCAACGAACTCATTGAAGATCCTGAAATTGATATAGTCGTCGAATTAATGGGTGGTGTCGATCGTGCCTTTGACTTTGTATGTGCAGCGGTTGCTGCCGGTAAATCTGTCGTCACCGGCAATAAAGCGTTGCTGGCCGAACGTGGTGAGGAAATTTTCAGGCTGGCCACAGAAAAACGTGCGCCGGTTTACTTTGAAGCTGCTGTAGCTGGTGGTATTCCGATCATCAAGGTATTACGTGAAGCATTTGTCGGTAACCATATCCACTCAATCCAGGGCATCCTTAATGGCACCAGCAACTATATACTTACCCGGATGCAAGAAGAGGGTAGTGATTTTGCTGAAGTGCTCAACGATGCAAAGCGGCTTGGCTATGCAGAGGCGGATCCGACCTTGGACATCAATGGCTGGGATGCCGCGCACAAGGCAATTATCCTTGCGTCATTGGCTTATGGCTTTTGGGTTGGTACCAGCCAACTGTCAGTGATCGGGATCGAAAAAATTACTGCCGATGACATGCGCTTCGCCGCGAAGCTGGGCTACGTTATCAAGCACCTGGCGGTCATTCGAGCAGATGAGCAAGGGCAGATCGAGATCCAGGTAGAGCCCACGCTGATCCCTGTAAACCACGTCCTGGCATCTGTGGGTGGGGTTTTTAATGCGGTTGCACTGCATGGTAATGTTGTGGGAGAAACCCTCTTTTACGGCAAGGGAGCGGGGCAGGACCCTACCGCCAGTTCGGTAATCAGTGATTTGGCTGAAGCTGCCTTGGCACTGGAAAAGCCCGGGCCATACTATGGATTTACTCCACACGGCTTGTATTTGGAATGTAAACCACCGGAATCCATCCAATCGCAATATTACCTGCGACTATTGGTTGATGACCAACCGGGCGTCATGGCCAAGGTAGCAAATGTTCTTGGCACAATGGATATTGGTATCTCCTCAGTGATCCAGCCTGAGGTCGATGAGCAGGACCGTGTACCGCTGGTAATGATGTTGCATGATGCGAGTGGTAGCAGAATGAATCAGGCAGTTATGGAAATTGCCGCCTTGGCCTGTGTAGCTGGTGAGCCAACGGTTATCCGGGTGGATCATCTCGACACATGAATACCACCAAGTTTGTCAGCCTGCATGACCGTGGCGTGATCGCCCGCTATGCCGCGCGCTTACCGGTCAGCGACCGTACTCCACGGATATCAATCAATGAAGGATCAACGCCGCTGGTTCACTCACCTGCGCTGTCACAGCGCTTGGGAAAAAATTGCGAAATTTACTTGAAGTATGAGGGGATGAACCCAACCGGCTCGTTCAAGGATCGCGGGATGACGATGGCGATATCAAAGGCGGTAGAGGAGGGTGCACAAGCCGTCATTTGCGCGTCCACCGGTAATACTTCAGCGGCTGCTTCCGCCTATGCGGCACGGGCCGGCATCCGGTGTCTCGTGCTTTTGCCTGCCGGTAAAATAGCTGCAGGAAAATTGGCGCAGGCATTCATGTATGGGGCTCGCGTGGTATCAATCGATGGCAACTTCGATGATGCGCTGCGCATGGTTAGGACGATTGGCGAGCGTGATGAGTTCGCAGTCGTTAATTCGATCAATCCATACCGTCTGCAGGGGCAAAAGACAGCCGCGTTTGAAATTATCGACGAGCTCGGAGACGCTCCCGACATCCACATCCTGCCGGTGGGTAATGCCGGTAATATCAGCGCTTACTGGATGGGCTACCAGGAATATCATGCCGATGGCCTGGCAACGAAGTTACCGCGTATGACTGGCTTCCAGGCGGCAGGTTCCGCGCCAATTTTCCACGGTGAAGTCGTCAAACAGCCGGAGACCGTAGCCACTGCGATCCGCATCGGTAACCCCGCGAGCTGGGAGCTGGCTGAAACTGCGATCAAAGACTCCGGTGGTGCCATCGATATTGTCAGCGATGAAGAGATCCTTGATGCACAAAAATGGCTGGCCAGCAATGAAGGTGTCTTTGTCGAACCGGCCAGTGCCGCTTCAGTTGCCGGGCTATTCAAATGTTTGGGTAACCAGCAGTGTGATCAATGTCCGTTCAAGCAGCAGCTCGAATCGGCAAGAATCGTCCTCACAGTCACCGGGCATGGCCTGAAAGACCCGGATGTCGCCAAACGCTACGCCAAAGATGTAATCGAATGCGCAGCTGAGGAGTCTGCCGTGCTGGCTGCGCTAAAGCTGGATTAATAGCAACTGCCAGGAAATTGCTTCTTTGGCTGAAGGCTCTGGCTACTCATAGCGCTCGGAGTTGGTGGGGGCTACTGCTCTTTGCGCTGTGAGCCGACAAGCAGTAACAATAAACAGATCTTAATGGTAGGGTGGTAATATTTATGCCAAATCTTGACTATCTGAGGCATTTTGAGCACATTTGAACCAAGCTAAAAATGGCATTACCAGCCGTTAAAACAACTCGTTCTGTTTGCCGCGTGGTTTGACGTCGAGTTTTTTGAATGCAGCTTCCATGGCGACGCGGCCTTGGGCGGTACGCTTGATGTAGCCCTGCATGATCAGGTAGGGTTCATGGACATCCTCGATGGTGGAAGCATCTTCACCGACGGCAACGGATAGGGAATTGAGGCCGACCGGTCCGCCATCGAAATGCAGCACCAGGGTCTCGAGCAGTTTGCGATCCATCTCATCGATACCATCCTCATCGATGTCCAGCATCGCCAGGGCCTTTGCGGCGACTTCTTTGGTAATTAATCCATCAGCCTTTACTTGGGCATAATCGCGCACCCAGCGCAGCAGGTTGTTGGTAATGCGGGGTGTGCCACGCGAGCGGCAGGCTATTTCCAGCGCGCCAGTCGGTTCGATTTCGACGTCAAGGATTTTGGCGCTGCGCTGGACGATGCTTTGCAATTGTTCGGCCGGATAGTGGTCGAGCCGGCAGTTCATGGCAAAGCGTGAGCGCAGTGGTGCGCTCAGCATACCTGCTCGGGTGGTGGCTCCGATTAGAGTAAACTTAGGCAGGTTGAGGCGGACGCTACGGGCGTTGGGACCCTGATCGATCACGATATCCAGCCGCAGGTCTTCCATGGCCGGATAGAGGTATTCCTCGATTGCCGGTTGAAGGCGATGAATTTCATCGATGAACAGGACTTCACCACGTTCGAGGGTGGTCAAGAGGCCGGCAAGATCGCCTGGTTTTTCAATGGTCGGACCACTAGTGCATTTGATTTCGTTGCCCATGGCCTTAGCCAGGATGTGGGCCAATGTGGTCTTGCCAAGTCCCGGTGGACCGCTAAGCAGGATGTGATCGAGTACATCGTTTCTCTGCCTGGCAGCCTCGACCATCAACTCGAGGCGCTCACGAATTTTCAATTGTCCGGTAAACTCGGCAAATTCGGACGGGCGGAGTGTAACCTCAAGCTCGCTGTCAGTTGCAACCACCGGGTCTAATGGATTATCTTCAGGCATATAGGAATTAATTTATTATGTCCCAGATTGGCCGGTCATGGCAACTGCTCTGGATTACGTCTTGCCGAATTGTTACTAGTGCGGCATTGTTCTGCATGTGGAAGATGTTGCCGCGCCTTCAGCTGCAGAATTGATATCGCTAATCGGTTGGCCGCTATGGTTGATTTTGTTCGGGTGGCTGCTCAGTATTATTGCCGGTATCTGGCTGATCATTGTTGCTTTTAAGGAGTCTGTATTATGGGGGTTGGCGGTTTTGATTATACCGTTCGCAGCCTTATTCTTTATTATTTCACATTGGAGTGAGGCAAAAAACGCATTTCTATTTAACCTCTTCGCTATTGCGGTACTTGGTGGTGGTGTCACCATGGCGATGCAGAGGATAAATCCGGAAAATCCAGAAATGCAGGAATTCATCAAGAAGTATGAGGAGCAATTGGGCACTGAATTTGAGTTACCAGAAAACTTCCAGGCTACGCTTGATGAAAATGAGAATGAGAGCAGCATTCCTGAGCCGACACCAGTTGCTGTCATTACCGAGCGACTAGTAAAAGAGATGCAACGCGAACTTGTTGACTTAGAAGCTTCGTTGAATGAGCGGAAGGCGTCACTTGATCCTGAAGATAAGGCGGCGGCCGACCAGTTGACCCTGGAAATTTTGGAATACAATAAAAAGCTCGAAGAATACCAGCAGGCCCGCGAACAACTCCGTAGTGGCAAGGTAATCCAACAAATCCCTGAGTAAATACAAGGTTTTCTGCTAACGCAGCATAGCCAGGACCGGTTCCGGCCAGACGCCGAACAACAAAATCAACGCACAGAGTAATCCAATCGTGACTTTGGACAGCATCGCAACCTTGATTGTTTCCTGGCTTTCAGCCGGCTGCCAGTACATCGCCCGCACAATTTTCAAGTAATAGTAGAAACCGGCAGCCACAGCCAGTATACCAATGGCAACCAGCAACCAGAGTTGCTCACGGATGGCAGCAGCAAAGACAAAGAATTTACCCAGAAAACCGACTGTAAATGGCAGCCCTGCTAATGAGACCATTGCAATAAGCATGGTGAAGGCAAGGAATGGCGAACGATCATTCAAGCCACGAAAACTGGAGATGTCATCACTGCCGGTAGCTTTAGCCACGAGTATCATAACCAGAAATCCTAGTAGGGTCATCAGCAGGTAGCCGGCTAGATAAAAAGAGACTGCGCGTCCGGACATGGCTGCAATCGCCATCAGCAGGAATCCGGCATGTGCGATACTGGAATAGGCCAGCAGGCGCTTGAGGTTATTCTGCGGCATTGCTGCCAGGTTGCCAAACACCAGGGTCAAGGCAGCTAACACACCAATTACAGCAAGCATTTTTGTGTATACTGCAGGCACTCCAGAGAAAATTTCCATCACCCTGAGCAACACTACGAACCCTGCCGCTTTGGAGCCGACCGAAAGGAAAGCTGTGGTGGGTGTGGGTGCGCCCTGATAAACATCCGGAACCCAAATATGGAATGGGAATGCCGCCACCTTGAATGCCAATCCAACAAGCACCAGTAATACCCCGAATAACAGTGGAGTTTCGAGGACTTGTCCACTGGCTAGCACTTGTGCAATTTGCCCGAAGTTTGTCTGCCCGGTCATGCCATAGATCCAGGTGATACCGTATACCAGGAACCCGGTAGATAGTGCGCCGAGGATCAGGTACTTGACACCGGCTTCGAGACACCGGCTGTTGCGACGCATGTAGCCGACGAGGATGTAGAACCCGATAGTAACCAGCTCCAGCGAGACAAATACCATGATAAAATCGGTTGCAGAAGCCATCCACATCAGGCCGGCACAAACGATTACCGGCAAGGCGGTATATTCGGCAAAGCCAGCCGGATTTTCCGGCCCCGCAGTTCCATCGGTCAGGGTCTTGCGGTACTCGATTGACATGATCAAAACAACAATTGTCGTCAGCAGCGCAAAGCGTTTAAAGAACAGCGCTAAGAAGTCAGCTGAATAAAATCCCCACAAGCCATCGAGCGGCGGATTGATAGGGGGTTCGCGCAGGAAGAAGCTGATGATAAACACTATCGACAAACCGGAGATGCCCGACCATGCAAAGACCCGCTTATCCTTTTCATTGATGAACGCCTCCAGGAGCAGCATGAACAAACCCAGGATCAGTACTGAAAATTCGAGGGCTAGGGGATGAAAAGGAAATGGAGACATGATCGCAGTTAGTTAATTGCAGCAAGCATAAGTTCTATTGGCTGTACCAGCAGGTCAGTCAGTAAGGCTGGATAAAAGCCGGTCACCAGTAGGGCTGCCAGCATGCCGGCCACAGGGAGTTTGACTGCAGCGGGTGTATTGTAAACTGAAGAGCAACGGTCAGCGGTTTCGCCCATGAATATCGACTGGTAGGCACGCAACATGTAGATGGCTGACAGGACCAGGCCGGTAAGCGCGAGAATAGTTGCCAGTTGTGTATTGTTTAAAGTTGCACCGGCGACCTCCGTATTGAATGCACCAAAGAAGATCAGCAATTCAGCAGGAAACCCAATAAAGCCCGGCAGCCCGATCGAAGCGAATGCGGCAGCACCGAAGAGTAACCCTAATAGTGGTGCCTGTTTGGCTAACCCACCAAGCTCGGTGAATTCAAGCGTGGCGGTCGTGCGTTTGATCTCGCCGCAGATGGCAAACAGCGCGGCAATGGTAAGTCCGTGGGCAAACAGCATCAGCGAAGTGCCGGTTGCACCGATTTCGTTCATCGCTGCAATGCCCAGGAATGCGTAACCCATATGCATCACGCTGGAATAGCCCAGCATATAATCGAGGCTCTTCTGGGCAATAGTCACAAAGCCGACGTAGACGATATTGCAGACCAGCAAGATCAGCAGGATGTTGAGGTATTGCTCTGCGCCTTCGGGCAGGAGCGGCACCGCCAGGCGCAACAATCCGTACAACCCGAATTTTTTCAGGATGCCGGCATGTAGCATGGCCACAGGAGTAGGGGCGCAGGCGTAGGCCGTTGGTGCCCACGTGTGAAAAGGGAACAACGAAACCAGTATGCCAAAGCCGATCAGCAACATCAGGAAGATGGGCCCCTGCTCGCCGGCTGGAATAACCTGCCCCGGCATTGCCAGCAATTCCGGCATGCTAAATGTTCGCATTCCCTGCTGCTGGCCGTAATACAAGGCCAGTAATCCCACCAGCAGGACGATGCTGCCCAGAGCCAGGTAAATCGTAATTTTCCAGGCCGCCGAGCGTTTATCACCGTGCCCCCAGATGCCAATGAGGAGGAATGTCGGGATTAAGGCCAATTCGTGGAAAATGTAGAAAAATACGATATCGGTAGCAGCAAATGCACCGAGCGCACCGGCCGCGATGAAGAGTAACCCAGCATAATAAGCGCGCTCTGATTTTTCAATTGCCGGTGCTACACTCACTGCAGCGAGCGTGACAATAGTAGTCAGCAAAATTAGCAGCATGCTCAAGCCATCGACACCCAAAGCAAAGTTTACCTTGAGTTCCGGTATGATCGGCCAGGCCAATAGAAACTGAAACCCACCACTGCCGCGATCATAGGCGACAGCGAGCACCAGCGACAGCAGCAGACCTATTGCGGATGCCGCCAGGGCAGTCCGCTTGGCTGGTGCGCCGCCCAAGATAGCGATTGCAGCTGCAACAGGTAACAGGATCAGGATTAGTAACAGGTAACTCACGATACAGTTGATCAGAACAAGGTAAGGTAAAGCATGATGACCAGGCCGATAGCGAAGACCAGGGCGTAGACTTGCAGGCTGCCCAACTGGATGAAGCGTAGCACATAGCCGGTGCCCCAGGTGAGTCCGCTGAGCCCGCGTACGACCAGGCCATCGAGTATCCACTTATCGACCCAGGCGGACATTTTCGCAAAACTGTCATGGAACTTGCTGACCAGGAATCCGTAGACCTCATCGAAGTAGAATTTATTCTTAAATAGCGGGACCAGCACCGGATCTTTTTCGACCTTGCGGTAAACAAAGAATGCCAAGCCGCTGCCAATAAAGAACGCGGCTATTGCCAGCGGCAGGAACCAGGCGGGCAAGTGATCGTGGTGGCCGGGTGCCTGGTACAGCCAGCCGATAAAGAATTTGTAGCCACCAATAATGGAAAATATTGCCAGGATGACCAATGGGAAGGTCATGACAGCTGATGATTCCGAGGCTGTTTTTGCCGACTCCGAGCGCGGTTTGCCCATAAATACGATAAGAAATAGCCGGGTCATGTAGTAGGCGGTCAATACCGCTGTAAACCAAGCCGTCCAGAAGAAGAGCTGATTTTTTTCGAATGCATAGGCGAGGATGGCATCTTTGGAGAAAAAGCCGCTCAGCCCGGGCATCCCGGCGATGGCCAGGGTCGCGATGATAAAAGTTATGAATGTGAGGGGCATTTTATTTTTCAGCCCACCCATCTTCCAGATATTCTGTTCATGGTGCAGCGCGGTGATGATTGAGCCGGCACCAAGGAACAGCAACGCCTTGAAGAACGCATGGGTAAAGAGGTGGAACATCGCGGCGGTGGAGGCCACAAGCCCGACCGCCAAAACCATGTAGCCAAGCTGTGAGATCGTCGAGTAAGCCAGGACCTTTTTGATGTCGTCCTGTTGCGTCGCCATTAAGGCTGCCAGCAACAGGGTCAGCGCACCGACCGTAGCAATCACCGTCTGCGCAACCGGGGCCACCGCAACAAGGTAATCGATGCGGACCATCATGTAGATACCGGCAGCCACCATGGTTGCGGCATGGATCAGGGCTGAGGCAGGGGTCGGGCCCTCCATGGCGTCGGGCAACCAGACATGTAGCGGGAACTGTGCGGACTTACCGATTGCGCCACAGAAGATCAGGATCACAGCGGCATTGACAAAAATGCTATCTGCAGCGAACCCCTGTGCGGCCGACTCCAGCTCGGTAAAAGCAAATGAACCCGCTGCCATCCAGATCATGAGGATTCCGGCCATGAACCCAAAGTCGCCAATCCGGTTTACTACGAATGCTTTTTTGGCAGCCTCAGCAGCAGCAGGCTTCTCGAACCAGTGGCCGATCATCAGGTAGGAGGAAAAACCGACCAGCTCCCAAAACAGGAACATCATCACCAGATTGTCGGCAAAGACGATGCCCAGCATCGAAAACAGGAACAGGGATAAGCCGGCGTAATATCTTGAGATGGCCTTATCCTCACGCATATAGCCCAGCGAAAAGATCTGCACCAGCAGTGCAATTCCGGTGACCACCAGCAGCATGGCCTTGGCCAGCTGGTCGGTCATCAAGGCGATGGACACCGAAAATCCGCCGCTTGTTCCAAGCCATTGGTAGGTTGGCACCTCGAGAGAGTCAGAGGCAAATACCAGCAGTGCGGCTATGAAGGCAACGAGATTACCGGCGATGGCTATGTAGCCACTGACCCGGTGCAACTTCATCGTGGCGACCAGGATGATGGTAGCTGCTACCAGCGGTGCTAAGAGTGTGATCCAGGCCAGCATAATCAGAATTTCAGGCTTTTGATATCCTCGATGTGGACCGTTTGGCGTCTGCGAAATAGGGCAACGATGATAGCCAACCCGACAGCAACTTCAGCTGCGGCAACGGTGATGATAAAAAAAACAAAGATCTGGGCGTTGAAGTCGGGCAGGCCGGACTCCCCAAGGTTAAACCTGGAAAATGCGATCAGCGACAAATTAGCCGCATTCAGCATGAGCTCGAGGCCCATGAAGATGATGATGAGGTTGCGGCGCAGTAACACTCCGGCCAAGCCGATCGAGAAGAGTAAGGCGCTGACTATCAGGTAATCGTTGAGCGAGACTTCTGACATCTATTTCAGCTCCTTCTTGCTGAGGATGATTACACCGATTGTAGCTACCAGTACCAATGCACCAATGATCTGCAGTTGCAGGTTGAAGTCGGTGAATAAAGTCATGCCGATTTCCCGGGTGTCGCTAACCCCCTCAGCCATGGCAGGCATGGCTTGTGCGCCTGCGGGCATGCTGCCGATAACTTTAAGCGTGAGCCCGGCGAAGATACAGGCCACCAGACCCCCGCCAAACATTGCGACCCAGTTGATTTTGCGGGCCTTCTCAGCCTTTAAATCCAGCAGCATGATGATGAACAGGAACAGCACCATGACGGCGCCCGCGTAAACCAGGATCTGGATAATGCCCAGAAAGTAAGCATTCAGCGAAACAAACAAGGCAGCCAATCCCGCGAATGAAACCACCAGGCTCATGGCGCTGGAAACCGGGTTGCGCAGTAAGATGACCAACAGCGCAAAAACCAGCAACAGAGCTGAAAATGTCCAGAATAAATAGGGTGGCACGTTAAGGTGATGTATTGGTTGTTAACTTTGCTTGGTACGAGCGGGCGAAGGTATGAGTGAAACCTGATTTCAGTGTCATTCGCAACACGAAATATTCATCGCAGGATGACTATTTTCGTTCATTCCATTTGATGACCAGGCCTTCCTTGATGCCACCGATTTCGTAAAGTTTCTGTTTGTCATGCACCATGTCGGCCCGGCTGAGCCCGGTGATCGAATAATCCTTGCGCAGGAAGATGGCTTGCTCCGGGCAAACCTCCTCGCACAACCCGCAATAAATGCAGCGGATCATGTCGATATCGAATTCTTCAGGAAACTTTTCGACTTTTGCCCATTTTGAATCTTTTTCGAACTCACCCGGTTTGATGGTAATGGCACGAGGCGGACAAATGAACTCGCAAAGCTGGCAGGCAACGCAGCGCTCACGGCCGACCTCATCTTTGACCAGGGTCGGGGCACCGCGGTAATGCTCGGGCATATGCTGGTCCCACTTTTCTTCAGGATACTGCATGGTTACTTTGGTTTTCCCAAACAGAGTTGCAAAGAAGTGTTTGATGGTGATGATCAGGCCAGCAAAAATTGCCGGCAGATAAATTTTCTCACCCAGAGTCAAATCAGGTCGTTTTACTGTGTATGCCATATATTAAATTACGTACTGTGAGGGCTTGCGGTTGGGATTAGCCGGTTGGAAGAAATGCCAGCAAGCCGGCGGTCAGGAAAATATTAATAAACGCGATTTCGAAGATATAGATCCAGCCGAGTTTCATTAATTGATCAAAACGGAAGCGCGGCAGCGTCCAGCGAACCCAGATAAAAAAGAACAGCACGCAGGCTACCTTGCCAAAGAATATGGCAATATTAACCAGCCCCCAGAAGAGGCTTTCTTCACCAGATGGGATCCAAGGTAATGACCAGCCACCCATGAACAGGGTGACCAGCACCGCGGCGCCGGCGATCATCGCCGCATATTCACCGAGGAAAAATAAAGCAAATTTCATCGATGAGTATTCGGTATGGTAGCCGCCAACCAATTCAGTTTCTGCCTCAGGCAGGTCGAATGGCAAGCGGTTGGTCTCGGCAAAAATCGAGATCGTAAAGACCAGGAATGAGATCAGCAGCGGAATCCACAGTAGCAACTGCTGCCATGATGGAATACGAAAGTCACCACCTACAAATGGCATCGCCAGCCAGCCATTCTCGATCTGGTACTCGACCACGCTGGGCAGGTTCAGGTGGCCGACGATCAGGAACAGCGGGATCACGGACAGGCCAAGCCCGAGTTCGTAAGAGATCATCTGTGAGCTGGAGCGGATTCCGCCGAGGAACGGGTACTTGGAATTGGACGACCAGCCGGCCAGGGTAATGCCATAGACACTCAGCGAAGTGATCGCAAAGATGAACAGGATCCCGGCGTCGATGTTGGCGATCACCATCGGCACCGGCCCAAATTCAACACCCTCCAGGAACCCAAGCCCGGGGAGACCGGCCGCGAAAGCGAGCAGCGGATCGAGATTCAGAAATGAGCCGAACGGGATCACTGCCATCACCATGAACGATGGGAAGAGCGTCAACGCCGGTGCCAGCCAATAGTAGAATTTATTGACGTAAGCCGGAGTAAAATCCTCTTTCAGGAAGAGCTTCACTGCATCAGCTATCGGCTGGGCCAATCCCTGGAAGCCCACGCGGTTCGGGCCGAGCCGATCCTGGATCAGCGCACTGACCCGGCGTTCGGCATAGACCGTGTAGGCGACCATCGGCAGCACGATCAGGAAGATGACTCCGATGATCTTGAGCAGTGATGAAATAATGAGAAACCAATCCATGAGCTATCGTTTTTAGGATGGTACACGCCGGATGTCCACCACGAGTTCAGGAATCCATGAAATTCTTGCCGATTTTCCTGGCTTAATCCTGCGGCGGTGACTGGCCGTTGGCCTTGAACCACTGGCGCAGAAACTCGAGGTCACCGCGGTCTTTTTCCCGGCCGGCGCGTTTTTTCATCCGCCACAGCAGCTCCGGGCTGGCAAATGGGATTTTTACCCCGTCAACGTCGCGGACGATGACACTCTGCGCCGCCTCCGCATAATCAATACCGCTGGCGCTCGCCATCAGATCGACCAGGATCTCATCGGCGACGCGGACCACCGTGTACTTGCTGACATCTCCCGGCTCGAGTTCACGGACGCAGCCGTCCGGTAAGGTGGCCAGGGCGTCATAGACTTTGGCTTCGTTATCGAGGTCGGTATTGATTAGTATATCAACATCCTTGGTGTGTCTTGGGTAGCCATTTGCCCTGACTGCAAAACCACCTACAACTATATAACTTACTTTGCGGAGGTTTAGCTCCTTGCAGAGTTGCACTAAGTCCTCGAGAGCCGGATCTCTGGATACTAGCTCACCCGTTTCCGGGTCAATTGGTTCATCATCCACTGATCAGCTTCCTCATGAGTTTTAAACTTATAGACACCTTTTCGCGGTAAATAAGGGCCCATGCCAGATTTTCTCATGGCAATACAATCTTGCTTTTCATCAGGATCCAGAGCCAAGGGATCCGGGACTCCTTTTCTACCTACTGTTTTACCAATATTTTCCTCGATATTGATGACTCTCATTAAACTGTATCTTACCCTTGGAAGGGGGTTATTGCAAGCTGCCTGCTTATGCAGGTGATTTAGCGTCGTCTGGTACCGCTACCGGATCGATCTCGAGTTGGGTGCCAAGGTCGCCGATTTTGCTCAGGGTCAGCCCGGCATAGGCCGGAATGTTGGCTGCCATCTCGGCGAAAACGTCCTCGATCAGGTATTTTCTGGTGCGTTCCGGGTCGGCAATTGCGATCAGGTCGCGTAGGATTTCCCAATCGTCACGTGCCTGGCCGGGTGCGTTGACGGCCCGATTGAGCCGCTGGATGCGCCCTTTGATATTGACCATCGAACCGCGTTTTTCCGCCCAGGCGGATGCCGGCAGGACGACGTGGGCATGCTTGGTTGATGGCGTCGGCAGGATGGCCATTTGCACCAGCAAGTCGAGCTTGGCCAGATCCTCCTCTTGTAGGCCGCAATCGGTCGCATCTTCACCGAAAAGGAACAGCGCTTTGACATTACCGTTGCGAACTTCCTGCGCTATAACTGGCAGGCGGGCCCCGGGCTCTTGCGTGACGCCGGCCAGCAAAGCACCATTGGTATTCGGGTTGCCATCGCTTGAGATCAGGAACCCATCACCATCCTGCGGACGTGGCAGGACATCAATTTCAACTGAATCGGTACAATTTGCGAATTCGGCGGCCAGGAATGCCTCTTCGTTGGTCATGCGGGCGGAGGCGATCACCGCGACCTGCGAGCCATCGAGGCCGTTTAATTTGTCGGCAATCTTCGCGTATGCTTCTTTCCAGGTGGCATCGAACGGGCCGTCGTCACTAGCTATCTTTGGTGCGGTCAGGCGCTCCTCGCTATCGACATAATGGAAATTGAGCCGGTGTGAGTCGGGCATCCAGCATTCGTTAACGTGGTCATTATCGCGTGGCGTGATTCGGTAAATCTTGTTCTCGCGCGAGCCGATCAGGATGTTCGAGCCGGTGCCACAATTAACATCGATCGATTTGGTTTCTTTTAAAAACCAGACGCGCATCTGGAAGCGGAAATCGCTGGATGTCAGCGCGCCGACCGGGCAGATATCGACTGTGTTCAGCGAGTAATTGCTATCCAGTTCTTTACCCGGGTGGCAGGTCAGCGAGGTATGGCTGCCGCGGTCGACGAACCCAAGGCAGTCGTCGTCGGCAATCTCATCCATGAAGCGGATGCAGCGCGAGCACAGGATGCAGCGTTCGTCGTCGAGCGTGACCCGTGGCCCCAGGCGGACATTTTTCGGCTTCTTGACCTTATTCTCCAGGAAGCGGGAGCCACCGGTACCAAATTCGACCGAGTATTCCTGCAGTTTGCATTCGCCGGCCTGGTCGCAGATCGGGCAATCGAGCGGGTGGTTGATCAGCAAAAATTCCATCACCCCGTTACGGCAGTCCTCTACCAGTTCTGAGTCGGTGCGGATCCCCATGCCCTCGGCAACATTATTGGCGCAGGAGATTGTCGGGCGAGGCATCCAGTTGATAACCGGGTGGCCATCCTTATCTTTCGGAACATTACCGTCTTTGTCGGGGCGCGGCGGCATCCCCATCTCGACCAGGCACATCCGGCAGTTGCCTGGCGTGCTCAGCTTCGGATGGTAGCAATAATGCGGCACAAACTTGCCGACCTGCCGACAAGCCTCAATCATTTTGGTGCCTTTGGGAAATTGATGCCACTCACCATCGATCTGGACGTTGACCATCGGAACTTCTGATTTGCTTTCCTCGCTCATAATTAATCTACATAATTGGTTACGTCTCTTAGCTTCAGTCAGCAAGGTGGAAATTCATTTATGTTACTTTTCAATACTTACTTCTGTGAATCCTACAGACTACAAGACTAGCTCGAATACTACACACAATGTTCGCCCACAAGAACGATAGCTCCTGAAATCGCCTGTACCGCTTTAACCCGAATCAATCACAAGCCATCTACTGCGACCAGCGCGAGGCACTTGTCTACAGCGTTGGGCTTGGATTTCGCTATTCACAGTATGTACTCATACAGCTCACAGCGAAATCCTGCGCCCGCCTTGTATCCAAGCACCTCACGCTGCGTCTCGCTACGAAGTTTGTGATTGATCCGGGCTAAGTTGTTGTCGACCTTGGTATTGGTTCAAGCTGGGCATTTCAGTTAGGAGAAGTACAGGTTGAAGAGTGTAATAAAGAATGACTGCAGTGCACTGAGACACGGCAAATTGCAGCTCCTTGACAGCTATTGGGCGCTACGCTCCATTACCCACACTATGACATCAATGCCCATTTACTCAGCTACCCACATTATAACAATCGCTTCTGGTCAATAAGCGTAATCGGTCAATGTTTCAAATAAGTGAATTACCGGCGGGCGACGAACAAGGCCACATCAAAGCATATCATTGGTAGTTACATGAGGTGGACTTGCGGGAATGAAGATTCTGTCGTTATCAACATCTGACCAAGGGGGAGGTGCCGAGCAAGTAGCTTGGGATCTGTTTACGGGATTGGAAAAAGCCGGTCATGAATCGTGGCTGGTCGTGGGCCAAAAGCATCGCTCGCATCCTAAGGTTTTCGAAATTCACGCCTCTCCCTATTTTGACTATCGGCCCTTTGCTGATCGGGCCATCCAGGAATCTTGGGAACGGGTGCGCAAGGAATACCGGAACAGTGGCGGGGAAGACTTCGTGTATCCCTACAGCCACCACCTCCTTGAGCTTATTCCCGATCCTCCCGATGCCGTGATTGCACATAATTTGCACGGTGGTTATTTTGATTTGCGGGCACTCACGGACTTGTCTGTGCGGGTACCTGTAGTCACGGTGTTACACGATTATTGGATGTTGACCGGGCATTGTGCTTATCCTTTTGACTGCGAACGCTGGCGCTCCGGCTGCGGCTCCTGCCCTGATCTAACTATTCCACCCGCGATACTGCGTGATGCCACCAGGGAAAATTTGCAACTTAAACAATCGGTTTACGAGCGATCGAAGATGACCGTCTGTTCACCTAGCGAACAGCTACTTGCAGACGTCGAGGCATCCGTATTGAAAACTGCCAGCACTCGAGTCGAATACATACCAAACGGCATCGACTTGCAGACCTTCTGCCGCGGATATTCCAAGGCTGCAAGAGTTAGGCTTAACCTTCCGCCTGATCTCCCACTCATCCTCATGCTAGGCAAGGATATCGAAAAAAATCGTTTCAAGGATTATGAGTGTGCGGAAAAATGCATCCAATGGTTCGCCAGTCAGAACCGTAAAATAGGCTTTGTTTTTCTTGGAGCTAGTCAGGTGCGCTCCGACTACCAGAATGGCTCGGTCACGATTCTAACCCGGCCGTTTGCAAAGCAGCGGAGTGAAGTAGCCGATTACTACCGGGCGGCTGACGTGCTGCTACACGCCACCAGGCAGGAGGTAGCCCCTTTAGTGATTAGTGAGGCGCTTGCTTGTGGATTGCCAGTGGTGGCGAGTGCCGTTGGCAATACCAAAGAGCTCGTTGGCGATGGAGGATTTGCTGTCGCAGCAGGTGAGGTGCATGCTCATGTGAATGCTCTGCAAAAGCTTCTTGACGATTCGGATTACAAGAGAGAGATGGCTGAAAAAGCGCGGACTCAAGCTGAGAGGACCGGAGGCCTTGATAATATGGTTTCCTCATATGAAGTTCTACTACGCGATTTAATCTTAAACTTTCATGCTGATGGGTAATC
The DNA here is from genome assembly GCA_964443575.1 of uncultured Chthoniobacteraceae bacterium. Classification (GTDB taxonomy): domain Bacteria; phylum Verrucomicrobiota; class Verrucomicrobiia; order Chthoniobacterales; family CAKUMP01; genus CAYUDZ01. The sequence continues at coordinate 28,192 of CAYUDZ010000017.1, forward strand.
CAGAAAATCTGCCACAATTCACTGTAGTCTATCCTGAATTTGATGTTCGGGGGCAGGTGGCAAAGCACCTGCGAACTTGGACTGTTGAACAAACACTCCCACGCGATCGCTACCGCCTTATCGTAGTCTTGTCACCCGGCTCAGACGAGGAGGCTGCAGTTCGTGATATGCTCCGTCCAGATGACCGACTGATCTTCGAATCTGTCGACTCTGACGTAGCAAAATGGAATGCCGGAGCGGCGATTGCCGAGACGCCTTGGCTGGTGCTGGTAGAGGCTCATAGCCCGGCGGACCCCGGGTGCCTCGCCGGCCTCGCGAACTGGCTTGATGGAGAACCTGTCGCTGCGATCGGTAACTTCACGATCGATCACCCCGATGGTTATCTGATGGCCAAATTGAGCGATCGCTGGTTTGGTGAACAGATTGCGCGATGGGATCACGACTGGCCACGCCTCCATCGGGCAGGTTGCGCAATTCGACGCGACGTCTTCGAGGAAATTGGTGGATTTGAAGAACGCGGCCAATTTGGTCCTCCACTTTTCTCGGCAAAATTCCACGCAGCAGGATACCGGATGGAGACCTTGGCAGATGCAATAGTCATCCACACGGACGATGAGGATCTCAATGGGCACCACGTAGATACAATGGATTTCGTACGTGGCGAGTGTGCTGCAAGGGAAGTTGAGGATGCGCCATTTTTTGAGAAATACTTCGGGCACAATGCCATTTATCGTAACCATCTTACGAGAGATCCCGGATTTGTTTGTAACACTATAGGAGCTGCGGTTTGTTTGCTGTTCCGGGATCGCCGGGTTCCCAATCATTTGGCTTCCACCCTATTCGGTTTACTGTGCAGAGCGGCCCGAGACTCCAGGGTTTCGATCGTTCTCAGTGAGGTCCTAACTTTTTTAGAGGAGGCGTTATTGCTGCGGTTGCCCATGCCCAACAACTTGCGCTACAGATGGTTTGTCCGCGCGCAATTGTGCCTGCAATTCCGCCAGGATGATGCGCCGCGACCCGTGTGTATGACCGACCCGAGCCAACCCGATGCTGTCGCCGGGCCAGCCCCAGGGCCAGCGTCTCATGCTCAGTGGCCGGCATTCGGGGTCATTGGCAAACAGATGGATACCGACAAGCAAGTCCCGCTGCCCGGTGGCGTAGTCGACCGCCTGCGCAGTGCATCGCTGCCCCATCATGAGGCTTGCACCATCGATCGCCCGAATTTTGTGTAACTCGGTGACTGCCGCTTGCACCTGCTCCGATACCCCCCAGTCGTCTGCAATGAACAGGATGTTTTTCATCCCCACTCCTTATCCCTACAAATTCCCCAGGGTATAAACCAGGTGCGGGGTGTAGAGGTCCGGCTCGAGC
>CAYUDZ010000018.1:0-2642 GCA_964443575.1 uncultured Chthoniobacteraceae bacterium
TGAGTACATACTGTGAATAGCGAAATCCAAGCCCAACGCTGTAGACAAGTGCCTCCCGCCAGTCGCAGCAGATGGCTTGTGATTTATTCGGGCTAGGTGCGATTGGAGTTGCACTGTGGTGCAAGTTTAGCAAAACTTCTTGCTTTTTCTCCTCATGATTATCCAGACCAAAGCATATCCTAGGGCGGGATTAATCGGCAACCCGTCCGACGGTTACTATGGTAAAACCATCAGTTTCACCTTCGATGCTTTCTGTGCCGAAGTCACGCTCTACGAAACACCGGAACTGGCAATCTTACCCGGCAAACGTGACCATGACATGTTTGAAAGCATTCATCAGTTGGTCTCGGATGTGGAGCAATTCGGGTATTATGGCGGTATCCGCTTGCTGAAGGCTTCCATCAAGAGGTTTTTCGAGTATTGCCGACAACAGCAAATTTCACTGCACGACCAGAATTTCACCGTTCGCTACCAGTCAAACATTCCCGGGCAGGTAGGGTTGGCCGGATCCAGTGCGATCATTACGGCCTGCATGCGTGCCCTGCAGCAATTTTACGATGTCGAGATAGCTCCTGAAATCCTATCCCGGATGGTGCTTGAGGTCGAAACTGTTGAGCTGGGTATCGCTGCCGGCCTCCAGGATCGAGTCGCCCAAGTTTACCAGGGAGTTGTATTTATGGACTTCGATAAAGGTTTCATGGAGCAACACGGGCATGGCCGCTACCACCAACTACCCAAAGATAATTTAAAAAATCTCTATATAGCCTATCGGCGTGATTTATCGGAAGGCAGCGAAATCTTCCATAACGATATCCGCGGTCGCTTCAACCGCCGCGACCCGGAGGTAATTGATGCAATGCACTACTGGGCCGGACTGGCTCAACAGGCCCACGACCTCATCAACATCGGCGAATGTGATGGAATCGGCCCTTTGCTCAATGCGAACTTTGACCGGCGACGCTCGCTCTATCAACTCAGTGAAGGCAACTTACAAATGGTGGACTGCGCCCGCCAGACCGGAGCCAGCGCCAAATTCTGCGGATCCGGCGGGGCCATTGTCGGCACTTATAAGGACGAACAGATGTTTGAACAGCTGGCTGCCGAGTTAGGCCGTCACAACATATCCGTGCTCAAACCCAATATCGTAGGATAGAATGACCATGAAAGTACGCAAAGCAGTTATCCCGGCAGCAGGTTATGGTACACGCTTCCTGCCTGCCTCGAAGTCACAACCGAAGGAGATGCTACCCATAGTTGACACCCCGACCATCCAATATGTGGTCGAGGAAGTGGTAGCGTCGGGCATTACTGATATCCTGATGGTTATCGGTAAAAGTAAACGCGCCATAGAAGAGCACTTCGACCGCAACTTCGAATTAGAGTCTGAACTGCGCGGCAAAGAAAAAGCGGCAGAGCTGGAACAAGTCCTGAAGATCTCTTCGTTGGCCAATATCCATTTCGTTTGGCAAAAAGAACTGCGAGGGCTGGGTGATGCCGTACTGTGTGCGCACCAGCATGTGGGCGATGATCCATTCGCCCTGCTGCTCGGTGATACCCTTATCGAATCCGGCAACGGTCCGGCGACACGCCAGCTGATTGATGTATTCGACCGTTACCAGGAAATGGTCGTGATGCTCGAAGAAGTCGACGCCGCCAAGGTGGGGCGCTATGGCATCATGGGCGGTAAGGAAATCGAAACCGACCTTTACCTGGTCGAGCAGTTTATCGAAAAACCTGATCCCGCAGAAGCTCCGTCGAATCTCGCAATTGCTGGAAGATACGTATTCACTGCCGAAATCTTTGATGCCCTGGCACATGCCACACCAGGTAAAAACCGTGAGATTCAGTTGACTGATTCAATGCAGCAGATGCTAGCTAAGCGCGCTGCCTATGGCGTGAAACTTAATGGTAAACGCCACGATATCGGTAATAAACTCGATTTCCTCAAAACTAATGTCCACTTCGCACTGAAACGCGACGATGTCGGACCCGAATTCCGCAAGTACCTGAAGTCGCTTGATCTGGATTAGTCTTGTTAGTCGGACGGGATCGTCCGATAATTACCTACCCCCCCCTGCTCGCGCAAACCCATCACAGCCCTCACCATGAACACTCACAATTTCTTACTGGTATTCGTTATCTCCTTTGCCCTCTCAGGCTGTGATTCCGGCTTGCTACCACAAAGCAACCCCGCTGCCGAGGAGGCCGCTCTCGAGTCGGCTACTCAATGGCTCGAGCAAGTTGATAACGCAAGGTATGGCCAAAGCTGGGATAGCTCAGCCGCTTACTTCCAATCTGCCATCACCCGCGATGATTGGGTCCGCACAATTGCTGGGGTCAGAAAACCACTAGGCGTAGTGCGTTCGCGCGAGCTCAAGTCCAAAGCGTATCGTACTTCATTGCCGTCAGCACCAGATGGAGAATACGTGGTCATCCAGTTCGATGCAGTTTTCGAAAATAAAGCCCAAGCAGTCGAAACTGTCACGCCGATGCGCGACCAGGATGGCAACTGGCGGGTGTCCGGGTACTACATTAAATAGCTATGCGCCAGCACTGCTGTCAGCCTGCCTCATTTCATTTCCCTGTTGCCATACACTATTTTTCCGCTAGAAATTAAGGGCTTGCAGTGATCAGTTACTCTG
>CAYUDZ010000018.1:2652-26508 GCA_964443575.1 uncultured Chthoniobacteraceae bacterium
CCAATGAAGATTTCAAAGAAGAGTGAATATGCGATCCGTGCGTTGGTCGCGATTGCCCGCGACCCCAATGGGACGCTGCACCAGATCCAGCAACTTTCGCAAAATGAAGCCATACCGGTCAAGTTTCTCGAGCAAATTCTTCTGATCCTGAGACATGCCGGGATTCTCACCAGCCGACGTGGTGTCAAAGGCGGCTATTCGTATGCCCGCAACCCGGAGGAAGTCACCGTCGGGGAAGTCGTCCGCCTGATGGACGGCCCGCTGGCACCGGTTCCCTGTGCTGCCCCGAATCCATCCGAACGCTGCAGTTGCCCCGACCCCGAAACCTGTGCCCTGCGTATCCTGATGATGAAAATCCGCCACGAACTTGCCGAAACCCTCGATAACTGCACGATTCTGGATGCGATCCGTATGGCCCACGGCAAGTCAGCCAACGAGTTTGTGATTTAATGCCGTTTCCGAAGAGGTTTGGGCAAGTATCCTTTTCATAATCATGATCATAATCGTACTCGTAATCGTGACTATAACTTGGATCACACAGCTTGCAGTTGATGAAAATGATTACGATCAGGATTACGATTACGAATTCTGGTGAGGTATGTTATACCACGCTTTCGCAGTTATCTCCTCTTTTACATTCCAGTTGAAGATAGCGTTATAATCATACGGATTTTACATGCAGCACGAGATTGGACACGCTTTTTCTAATTCTAAAAAAATGGTTAATGTGGCTAGTATTGCCACAACTTATCGAGCAGATAGTCCAAACAAAATATTACTTAGCTCGAACAATGAGCTGATGCTTTCCGAGTCGGATCGCTTATTTGATTGGCTGCATTTTCCTCGCGGATTGCGCCACAATGATAAGCTGTTTAATGCAATGTCTCCTACCGAGGTCCGCTCCGACGGTAGAAGCTGCCGGATTGTTTTACTTATCATCAGGGGGCACATCGCGCCCCTACAGGCCACACCCCTACTAGATGAATCCTCACCCAGGCCGCTGGCCTGGGCTATTGGATAGGCGGGCCGTTGGCCCTTGTCTGCACAGCACCAAAGGTGCGCTCATCCGATAGCCCAGCCCGACGGGCTGGGTTACTCTTAAGTTAGTAATAGCCTCACTGCTTAGTGACAGCTTTTCATAACCCACTGTTAATCAACCTGCACCCGGAGCGATTCGAACGCCCAACCTTCTGATCCGTAGTCAGATGCTCTATCCAATTGAGCTACGGGTGCGAAAAAGGAGTGATATAATGCGTGAAGTAAGCGCCATTGTCAATAGGTATTGCATTCAATAGTCAGGGCGATACGTTACTAATTATATGGCATGTACAAAATTAGACCCGGCGTTGCACCAGGAGAAGAAGCCGGACTGGATAAAAGTGAGGTTGCCGCGGAACCCGGTATTCTTTTCAACCAAAGCGTTAGTAAGTGATTTGCGGCTGCACACTGTATGTGAGAGCGCGCAGTGTCCGAACCGCTGGGAGTGCTGGAGCGGCGGCACGGCGACGTTCATGATTGCCGGCGATCACTGCACGCGGGCCTGTGGTTTCTGTGCGGTCAAGACTGCGCGTCCGTTGCCGCTCGAAGAGGACGAACCGCAGCGGGTGGCTGAGGGGGTTATCAGGCTAGGTTTGAACCATGTTGTCATTACTGCAGTAGCCCGCGATGATTTAAAGGATGGTGGCGCCGAGCATTTTGCCAGGGTGATTGAAGCTGTACGCGAGCGCAAGCCGGAGGTCATCATCGAGGTACTGGTGCCGGACTTTAACGAAAAGCCTGAGGCGGTGCAAAAAGTGGTCGACGCCCGCCCGCATATCTTTAACCACAACCTGGAGACAGTTGAACGGCTGACCCCGAAAGTGCGTAGCCGGGCCAAATACAAGCGCTCACTGAGCGTCCTGCAGATGGCCAAGCAAATGGACAACGAAATTGTCACCAAGAGTGGCCTGATGCTGGGTCTCGGGGAAACTGAAGAGGAATTACTCACCGCGCTGGATGACCTGCGAGCCCACGACGTGCAGGTACTAACACTCGGCCAGTACCTGCGCCCCAGCCCCCAGCACTTGCCGGTGGTCGAGTACATCAAGCCGGATCAGTTTGAAATGTATGGGGAAATCGGACGCTTAAAAGGCTTCGAGCATGTTTCATCCGGTCCGCTGGTACGCAGTTCCTACCACGCTGGTGATTATAAACCGAAGCCGCGGCTGTAGTTTTCGGCCAGGCAAAAATCTCACTCGACCATGGAACCTGCCACATCAGCACCGGAATTTGTAGCGCTGATTCCCGCGTACAATGAAGCGCCATATATCAAGGACGTGGTCGAGCGGACCATCAAACAGGTCGACCACTGCATCGTCGTTGATGACGGCTCGACCGATGCGACCGCACAGGAGGCGGCCGAAGCTGGTGCCGAGCTGTTGGTTCACGAACAGAATCGTGGCAAGGGTGCCGCAATTAAAACAGCACTGCTGTGGCTAATTGACAACGAACGGTTTACCTATGCCGTACTCCTGGACGGTGACGCCCAACATGCGCCGGAGGAAATTGAGCGCTTCAAGCAATCCGCCGCCACCGATCCCGCCAAACTCATCGTCGGCAACAGGATGGAGGACACCAGAGACATGCCACCAGCGCGCCGCTTCGTGAACTGGTACATGTCATGGGAAATCAGCAGGGTTTGTGGTCAGCGGATCCCCGACTCACAATGCGGCTTTCGAATGGTTCAGCGTGAGTTGGCCCCTCACTTACTGTCCTCAACCAATGCCTTCGACTATGAAACTGAGATGCTGTTCGTAGCCTCGCGGCTCGGTGAGCAGATCGCTGCGGTTCCCATCTCCACCATCTACGGTGATGAAACCAGCAAGATCAGGCCATTGCATGATACTATTGCCTTTTTTAAACTGCTGGCACGCTATCGTATGATGAGTTGAGAGCGCAGATTACTTTATTTTTCTACCAGTTACTCTTCGTTTGCCGAAAGCGTCGCCAGCCGACGATTCCGACGAGGGTGACGGCCAGCACCGCCAACAACCACTTTACGGGGAACGTTGCCTTGGCAGCAGCTTGAGTCTGGAATATTGGTACCTCGCGCGGCAAAGATAGTGCTCCGGCCATAGTACTGGTGGAGATCCTGAATCGGTATTTTCTTCCAGGCACAAGGTTATTTAATGTTGCCACATAACGTCCCTCATCGACTCGGTATTGTGCATCGGTAAACTCAACCCAATGTAATGCCGGTAAGCCGTCCTCACCGTTTAATACTCCTCTGATCTCGGTAAAGTACTTCATCCCTTCGGTTTGACGCGGCCATGATATCTCAGCTGAACGCTGTCCGGCAAAATTAACCGCAACCGGCCCAGGCGGCGGCAACTCATCATCACGTCGCTCCGCAAACTGATCCGGGGCATAAATGCGCGGTCCGATTGATTCCGGCTGGAACGGGCTGGGAGCAGGTGCTGGAGTTGATCGTGCCGTTTCCATTGGCGGACGCGGCTCGACGGGTTGGGTTATAATTGATGTGGCCTGCTGCTTTCGCCGTGCTGTGACCGGTACTGATAACTCGCCACCTTCCCAGGTTAATTCGAGGGTATCATTCAACTCGTTCCCCTTAACCTCCTGCAACCTGACCACTATCTCCTGCTCACTTGCCGCTGTGATTGCAACTGATGTTACGCCGCCATCTATTGTCAATTCGTCGGGGACTGAAAACGCGACTTGGGCATTGCTTCCCCCCTGGTTGCTCAGGCTAAGACGGATAAACGCCGAGTCAGCGGGTTCAACCTCACCAAAATCCAATCTGGCCGGCTGCACGATAACTCTCGCCGGGGCCGCCTGGGAAATGAGATCGACCGCTTGCTCGTAGCCTCCAGTTGCCAACAAAACGATCCCGGTTCTCCCGGATTCCCGATCGTCCCGCATACCTACCGCAACTTCAATTTCCTGAGCTGCCGGTATTTGTAGCGATTCGGGCAGCTCAACCCATCCGGGCGAAATCAGACCCAAGTTCAGGCTTCCCCTGGTATTGTTAGTAATCGTCAATGACTGGCTATTTGTTTCTTCGGCATAGGGAAAAACCAAGTTGCCTGGAGTAACACTAAATGGGGCCACCACTCGTGCCTGTAGCCTGGTTGGCTTAGCACCCGGTACCGTATAACGAATCACATCACTGTAATCGCGAAATGAATCAGGTTTCATCACCAGTGTGATCCTGTGCGGGTGACCTGCATTGATACGAAACTCGTTGCCATCAAGTGCCTGCCACGGCTGTGGCACTTCCATGGTACCGGCAACGACTCCACCACCGGTATTTTGTAAAACAAGAGTGCGTTTGATTAGCTCCTGCGAATGTATTTCACCAAAATCAAGTACCTCCGGTGCAACAAACCGTGGCGGTCGTTGGCGTATCGCTACGGTAACCCTGGCAGCTGCCGATACGGGACTGTTAGGGGATTGGGCCGCCACCGTAAAGGTGTCGTAGGCAGCTGAGCTTTGGCCATCGTGCTGATAAATGACTAGGGCTGTTGTCCTGTCGACTTGTTCGAGGCCAACGATGCTGCCATGCTCAGGCTGTGAGCGTAGCAGAATCTTAGCGGAGCGATCGACACGCGGCGTGCAGCTGACCGTGATAGCGACTTGCTGACCTTCAAGAACCTCTGACTCTATTGGCAGTAAAACCGGCGGCGGCACAACCCGTCGCTTATCGTTTACTGGAGGCTGCTGCTCCCCCGATGTCGTGATTGCAGCAAGCAAAGTAGCCGTTAGAAACTTGAGCGGGAGTAGCATAATGCGCGGCAAATATTAAAGAACTACCCGGCACTTGGCCATTAGTTATCACTCTGGCAGTTGATCCGGCACAGTAGCCTTCTGGGATGTAACTTTAGGTGCAGCCAAATCAATCTTTTCGGCAATCTGTGTCTCTTCCGGGACAAGCTGTATTGCCTTTTGCCAGTATTCGATCGCTTTTGCCAAATTATTTAACCGTGAGTAAGTATCACCAATGTGATCAAAGATTTCATAATTCATCGGCTCAGTGTGATCGATGAGTTTTTCTGCTCGCAGCAGGGTTTCCAGTGCCTGCTGATAGTCCCCGCGCTGATAAAACAACCAACCCAGACTATCGATGTAAGCGCCATTTTCCGGGTCTTGTTCAATAGCCCTCCTGATCAGCGACTCGGCCTGATCAAGGTTATCGCGTCTGAGTACCATCATGTAGCCCAGGTAGTTTAATGCCGGAGCTGAGTTCTCAGGCTCAAGTTCAATAACCTTCTGAAACAGCTCCTTGGCTTTGGCAAATTGGCCTGCCTTATCCGCAACAATCCCGTAGTTAAAGTAAAATGCGGCTGACGCTATATCGTCGCCCAGAAAACGGGCCTCATCCAAAGCCAGCTCAAAAGTATCAACTGCCAGTTGGTAACGACTAACCTGTCCATAAGCAATCGCCAGGCTGTAGGTCAGTTGCGGTACATTGGTTATTTTCCTTCTGGCCTCCTGCAGGATTTTAACTGCCTTATCAGGCGTACCCAACCTGACATAAATATCTGCAGCACGCAGGTAATTAAGAGGTGTATCGCTTTCTATGAGGATCGCCTGCTGAAATTGCGCTAGCGCCTTCTCGAGATCACCTGATTCTTCATAGATATTACCCAGCAGTTCATAAGTCTCGCGCTGCAATGGGTTCACTTCCAGCATCTGCTCGAGCAGCTTGATTGCCTCATCGCGACGATCGCCTAGCAGGTAAGCCCGTGCTAACAGATTGTGGACAGGAAACCAAATCACGCTGTCTTGAGGTAAGTCCGCGACTGCACGTGCCAGCACGTCAATGGCCTGGTCGGTTTGACGAGTTAACAGGTAGTATTCGCCGATGCGAAATAATAGCGGTGGCTGATCGACAATGAGACTTGCTGCCTTATCATAGAATAAGTCGATTAATGCGCGATCCTCACTATCTGCCGCCTCAGGGTTTGGTGAGAGGATGCGTGCAGCCAGCTCGCCACAACCAAGCCAGAAGTCAGGTTCCGTGACTTCAAGATTGCTAGCCTTCATCAGCACCTGCCGGGCTGCTGATCTGTTCTCATTAGCCAGGTGGATTCCCAGCTGTATCTCGTAGGCGTCGGTGTTTGTCGGGTCAAGCTCGAGAGCCTGTGTGACATATGTCTGCGCCCGGTCTAGTTTTTTCAGGCTACGCGCGTAAAGTGTAGCAGTCAGCAGGTGAAGCCGCGGCTTATCCGGGTTAATTTTAATCGCATCTTTAAGTACCCCTATCCCTGATGGCACATCCCCCGAACGCACATACTCGAGCGCGAGCTTTTCAGCTAGCAATGTGTTCTGCGGATCCAGATCAAATGCTGTCTGGAAACTAACCATCATCCGGTCGACCTGGCCCGCCTGCTCGTGTAGCAGCCCCTCAATGAAGCTTGCCAGTGCTTCTGCTTTCTGCTCGTTGGCCTCATCTAACAGGGTGTCTGCGCTAACTTCCGGTAAATCAAGGACATCCGCCAGCGGAGCAGGAACAATCGGCTGCGCGCGCAACACTCTAGGCTGTACTTCTCCGAGGTCCTGCGCAACCGCAGCTGGCACCAATGCAGTGGCGATCATTGCCACTAACGAAATTGCCAAATTTAAATTGTATGCCCGGTACCCGGCGTTCATTAAACTAAAATAGGCCTAACCAATGCTCCGGTCAAACGTCTCCATGTGACGATGTAATGAGGCCAACTGAGAGCCGCTGATCCGGTTCCGCAGCCAAACTAAGAACCACTGTCCAGTGGCTTATCAGTAGTCTCAACACTCTCAGAGGTCTCGGCAGTCTCAACGGTCCCTTCGGTCTCAACGGTCTCTTCGGTCTCGGCAGTCTCAGCAGCATCAGCGCTCTCTGCGGTCTCAGTAGACTCAACGGTCTCAGCACTTTCAGTAGTTTCAACAGTCTCGGTGATCTCGGCAGTTTCTGCAGACTCAAGGTTCTCGGTAGTCTCAACAGTCTCGGCGGTTGCGGCAGCTTCGGCGGCGGCTTCTTCCAATAAGGAATTTCTCTGCTCGAAGACCTCCTGCATACGATCCCGTTGGCGTTCCAGCTTACGGTTGGCAGCTTGCTGCATCAAATCGATATACTCATTGATCTTTTTGCTGTCTTCAGCCGCTTTAATTTTATCAAAAAGAGCGGAGTAAAACTGCGTACTTGCCTCGAAATGCTCAGCTTCTGAAGTGGCTTCAAAAACAGCATTCTGCAGTTGATCTATTTCCTGATCCTTGATTGCCTCAGCACGCAGGCTGCGGTATAACTCACGCGGTGAGGTTTCTGGCTTTGCGTCATCAACTACTTCCTCCTCAGGAGCAGCATTATCCTCTTCGAGTGTCGTTTCCTGAACAAATTCCGGCACCTGACTTAGCGCACTTGCACCCTCGTCACTGGCTGTCTGCTCTTCCTCCCCAACTACTTCAGCAACCGGCTCGGGAGCCGGAGTCGGCTTAGGTGTCGCTTTCGGGGTTGGTTGCGGAACAGTGGTCGACTGAAAGGTCTTTTTCGGGGTTGGGGTTGCCTTGGGCGGTGAGGCGACATCCTCACCACCAACCTGCTCAGCAGAACCTTCCTGCCGGTCATCTTCCTTCTGACGCTCCTGTTTGCGCTGAATTTCGTCCTCTTCGCTCTGCCCGAGCGTCGAGACCGTGCGCATCATGCGCTTAAAAAACGGATCTTTTTTTTCTTCCTTCGCTACTTCCTCGCTCTCTGCAGCTGCCTGAGCCAGGCCTGTCTGCGGGCTAGCAAAGGCAAGCAAAAGTCCGACTAACAAAAGAAATTTAACCGATTTCATAATCACCCCCATTGGTATCCAGTTATTTGGAAAAATTGCACCTAGATTATGCCACGATCACGAAAATCGTCAACATTACCTCGCGCCGAGCGCTGCATGATATCCATGGTGAATTTCAGCAGGCAAACTTCCCAGGCGTCGTCTACGCCATGAATAACTGCATTCATCGGGTTATCCATCTCTTCGACCTGTTTGGTCACGCGGGCAATCACATCGTCAAGTGGATCGTGCACAGAATTTTCCTGGACATCAACTTTGCGCACCACGAAGCCGTACTTCAGCAGGGCAAAGTTGCCAAGCTGACTTTGCATCATTTCGGCATATTCTTCTGCTTGCTCACCAAAACCCTCAAGCAAAAGGCGGCGCATATTTTGCGATGTTAATATTTCCGGCTTCTGGGCATGGATCTCACCATCCCGGATCTTGATCTCATCAACACGATCCATCACCTCGCTGATCAGGTGAAAGTGGAACACTGTGCTGCCAAAGGTCTCAATCCTTTGTTCAGGTTCATGCAACACGCGGGTATTTTCTATCGCATAGTTATAATCGTCTGCCGAAAGCATAGTTATCAATACGCAATAATCGGCATTATTCCAATCTTCTTTTCCGAGTAGCCTGAAAATGATTAACTGGGAGTTGGATGGACATATTGATCAGCGTATTTGTGCAGATTTGTCTGCCGGCCTTCATGTTAATTGGTTTGGGCTGGCTGCTGGACAAAAAATTCACGCTGCACCTGGACAGCCTGGTAAAGTTGAACCTCCAGGTCTTTGTTCCGGCATTCATTCTGGTGCAGCTAGTGGAATCACCCTTGATCGGCAGCCTGGCAGCACGGGTATTCCTGTTCACTGTAACCATGATCTTTGCCATGCTTGCTATTGCCAGCTTAGTGGCACTGGCGCTGCGCTGGGAAAGCTCCGAATCACGGGTACTACAAATCACCAGCATGTTCCAGAACGCCGGTAATTTTGGCATCCCGTTAATGGCACTGGCTTATCCCGGGAATGGTCCCGCGCTGGAGGTTTTTGTCATTGCCGGAGTCAACATATCTACTTTTACGCTTGGTGTTTTTATTGCCTCAGGTAATTCGACCAGCCGCTGGAACTGGCGGCGAGTACTGCCGATGTTAAGGCAGGCATCAGTATGGGCAATTCTCTCAGCGGTACTGATCAGGCAATTCGAGATACCGGTCACCGAGTGGAATATCCTTTGGGTTCCACTGAGCTACCTCAAGGATGCGCTGATTGCGGTGGCCTTGCTCACCCTGGGTGTGCAGTTGTCAAAGACCGGCCATCGTGCTGCGCGACTTCCTCAAGTGTCAACTGCCCTGGTTCTCAGGCTAATCGTGGCCCCACTCATCGCGGTACCAATTGCATGGCTGTACGGATTTGAAGGGGAGAATGCAGCAATTGTCATCTTGAGCACGGCTTTCCCGACTGCCGTCAACACCGCATTGGTTGCGCATGAGTTCCGAACCGCCCCGCAGCTGGCGGCATCAATCGTGTTTTACTCGACTTTAGCAGGTGCCGTCACTGTGACTCTGGTTGTTACCATACTAAAAATATCCGTAGGCGCATGAGATCCACAGACAACGGTTACCGTAGCCGACTGGCCCCTACACCCAGCGGCTACTTGCATGCCGGGCACGCCATGACATTCCTGAAAACTGCCACACGGGCGAATGAACGCAACGGAAAACTGGTCCTCCGCATTGATGATCTGGACCCGCAGCGATGCAACCAGGAGTACATCGATGCCTGTATCGAAGATCTGCGTTGGCTGGGACTGCACTGGCATGAAGGTCCCGATTGCGGCGGTCCATACGGGCCCTACCAGCAGAGCGTGCGTGGCACCATCTACCGCAAAGCTTTTGAGCGGCTGAAGCAGCAGGGACAGATCTACCCCTGTAGCTGCTCACGTAAGGATATCGCAGAAGCAGCGCATGCGCCACATGTTGCTGAAGACAATGAGCCAATCTACCCCGGCACCTGCCGTAATCTATCAGAGGATTCACTACTTCCTGCTCAACCTGTTGCCTGGCGGTTTCGTGTCCCTGATGGCATGGAGCTGATATTCGATGATGAATTAGCCGGCCGAAAGCAATTCATTTGCGGCCATGATTTTGGCGACTTTGTTGTCTGGAGAAAAGATGACGTGCCGGCATATCACTTGGCCAGCGTTGCCGATGACATCAACATGCAGATCACTGAAGTGGTACGCGGCGCGGACTTGCTGCTTTCTACTGCGCGCCAAATTTTGCTTTTCGCAGCGCTGGGTGCCAAGCAGCCGAAGTTTTTGCACTGCCCACTGGTAGTCGACGAGCAAGGCCGACGCCTATCAAAGCGTGATAACTCATTGTCGCTGCGAGCACTTAGGGAACGCGGCTTAAGCGCTAGCGAAGCTGTCAGTTTTCAAACTTTCGTGCCAGCAACCAAAGACAATCAGAAAGTCGATTAAGATATTTGGAGATCATCGGGTTAACCGTATGCCCGGATTCGCTTAGCAATACCACCTTGCGTTCCGCCCGACGGCAAACTGTCCTGGCCATATCTGCACTGGCAGCTGCCGGGTTGGCACCCGGGGTTGCCCAGCCATCAAACTTCAAGCCATCAACAGCTTCCAGTTGCGCGACTTTTTGATCCAATTGCTCTAACTCCGCTTCTGCTACAGGTTGATGTCCTTTGGCGAAATAGGCCTCACGATCCTGGTCTCGGACAGCAAGTTCCCCCATCAGTGGTACCAATGTCTTTTGGACTGAGCGAAGCCAGTTGGCCTCTTCTGGTAGCGGGGCGAACGCTCGCACCATGCCAAGAGCAGCATTCAATTCATCAATCGTACCATAGGCATCGACACGTAGATCTGCTTTCGAAACCCGCCGCGCAAACATCAAAGCGGTTGTCCCGTCGTCACCTGTCCTGGTGGCGATGCTTCCCATATCCGATAAGTACAGTATCTAGCGTGACTACCCTATTGCCGGCTGAAAGTCGCTGGTAGGATCCTCGAACTCAACTTCTTGCTCACTGATCGGCTCACCAAGTTCACTTAGCTTGATAGAGCGGTACGACTGGTAGCCGGTGCCGGCAGGAATCAGGTGACCCATGATCACATTTTCCTTAAAGCCTTTGAGCTTGTCGACCTTACCCAGTGTCGCTGCTTCGGTCAGGACACGGGTGGTGTCCTGGAATGAAGCCGCCGAAATAAAGCTTTCGGTTTCCAACGATGCCTTGGTGATACCAAGCAGAACCGGACTGGCCTCAGCAGGCTTACCACCTTTTTCGATCACCGCTCTATTCTCCGCTTCAAATGCCAAGCGGTCGATCTGATCACCCCATAATAGCGTGGTGTCACCCGGGTCGGTTACTTTCACCTTACGCAACATCTGGCGTACGATAATTTCGATGTGCTTATCGTTAATTTCGACACCTTGCAGGCGATAGACTTCCTGAACCTCATTCACCAAGTGCTCCTGCAGTTCCTGTGGACCACAGACTTCGAGAATTTCGTGCGGCACAACCGGACCCTCGGTCAATTGCTGACCTTTTTTGACGTGGTCGCCGTTGAATACGATGATGTGCTTGTTTAGCGGAATGAGATGTTCCTCTTCGGTCTCGGTCTCCTGATCGCGCACCAGTAAGCGACGTTTGCCGCGCGCGGTGCCGGCAATTTCCACGATGCCATCAATCTTGGCGATTTCGGCAGCCTCCTTAGGCTTACGCGCTTCAAATAGTTCGGCAACACGTGGCAGACCACCTGTGATATCCTTGGTTTTGGAAATCTTACGTGGTGTCCTGGCCAACCTCTGGCCAGCTTGTACCTTACGCCCCTCCTTGACATCGACATGGGCCCCTGCAGGGATCGAATAGCTTGCCAAGACATTCTTCTCGCCATCGACGATAACGATCTGCGGGTGCAAATCTTCTTTGTGTTCGATTACCACCATGCCGGTCACGCCGGTCTCCTCATCAACCTGCTTCTTCATGGTGACACCGGTAATCATATCCCTGAACTCAATCTTGCCGGATTTTTCTGTCAGGATTGGAACATTATAAGGATCCCACTTGATGAAGATGTCTCCCTTGTTGACCTGCTCGTTGTCACCGACAGAAATAGTCGAACCGATCACTACATTGTGGCGCTCCAGTTCCCTGCCATCATCAGCGAAGATGCCAACAGAACCGTTCTTGTTCAGGACAATCCAGTTGCCATCCAGCGACTTAACCTTCCTGATCTCTTCAAAGCGCAAGATACCACTATGCTTTGCCTTCACAATCGGCTGCTTAAATGTCTGGCTGGCAGTACCACCAATGTGGAATGTACGCATTGTCAACTGGGTGCCCGGCTCACCAATCGATTGCGCTGCGATAATACCCACAGCTTCACCGATCTTCACTGCATCACCAGTTGCAAGGTTACGGCCGTAGCATAGCTGGCACACGCCCCGCTGGGATTCACAAGTCAGCCCGGAACGAATCTTGAGCTGTTCGACACCCAGCTTCTCGAGAGCCGCAGCAGTTGGCTCATCGATAATTTGGTTAATTTCGACAACCTTATTTCCTGTAACCGGATCCTTGATCGATTCGCAACTGGTACGGCCGATAATGCGAGTCGACAGGTCGACAACTTCTTCGTCACCCTCGTAGATCGGACGAACGACGATCCCGTTGACTGTACCGCAATCATGTTCGGTTACGATCACATCCTGGGCGGCATCTACCAGCTTACGGGTTAGGTAACCCGAGTCAGCTGTTTTCAGAGCAGTATCTGCCAGACCTTTGCGGGCACCATGGGTTGAAATAAAGTATTCCAATACCGAAAGTCCTTCGCGGAAATTCGAGGTAATCGGACGTTCGATAATTTCACCGGACGGCTTAGCCATCAACCCGCGCATACCGCCAAGCTGCTTAACCTGCTGGCGGTTACCACGCGCACCGGAGTCAACCATCAGGAATACCGGGTTGAATTCGTCACCGCCATCGTTGTGTTCGATGGTGCGATAGAGCGCATTGGCAATTTCCTCGCCCGCATGGGTCCAAATATCGATGATCTTATTGTAGCGTTCGCCCGGCGTAATGATCCCTTGACGATATTGCTTATCGACCGCAGCTACCTGGCTGTAAGCATTCTTGAGTTCCCCCTTCTTTTCATCAGGAATAATCATATCAGAAATTCCGATGGACACGCCGGCCCTGGTTGCCTCGCGGAAGCCCAGCGACTTCAATCGGTCGAGGGTTTCTACCGTGCCCTGTTGTCCGGCAACCTGATAGCAATGCCAGATCAGCTTACTTAGCTGTTTCTTGTCGGCCACCTTATTGAAGAAGCCCAGTCCAGTCGGCCAGATCTGGTTAAAGCGAATTCGTCCTGGTGTGGTCAGCAGGAACTTTGCTGTTTTATCACCAAAGACAGTATCCTGTCCGAAGTCAGGGTTTTTGAAGTAGACCAGGTCATGCGTTTTCACCGCTTGCTCCGTTTCGGCCAACTCAACTTCCGTGTAGTCCGAGAAGAATGGAATCCACGGTCCATCTTTGCTGCGCAAATCATCGCCGTTGAGCAATTTCCCCTCTTCGTCAAACTGCGGCTCAACCGGCACATTAACTGTCCTGCGACGCTGGGTAATATAATAGCAGCCCAGCGTAATATCCTGCGACGGCGTGGTAATTGGTTTACCACTTGATGGCGAGAAAATATTGTTCGGTGCCAGCATCAGCAGGCGTGCTTCCATCTGCGCCTCTACTGACAGCGGAACATGAACCGCCATCTGGTCGCCATCAAAGTCAGCATTGTACGCAGTACAGACCAGCGGGTGAACACGAATCGCTTCACCCTCAATCAGCACCGGCTCAAAAGCCTGGATCGACAGGCGGTGCAGGGTCGGCGCGCGGTTAAGCAGCACGGGATGACCTTTGGTCACTTCTTCCAGGATATCCCAAACTTCCGCTGTCTGACGCTCGATCAATTTCTTTGCACTGCGTACAGTATGCACATAGCCAAGCTCTTTGAGCCGTCGGATAATAAATGGCTCGAACAGAACCAATGCCATCTTCTTGGGTAAACCACACTGGTGCAATTTGAGTTCCGGGCCAATCACGATGACTGAACGCCCAGAGTAATCGACCCGTTTGCCGAGCAAGTTCTGGCGAAAACGACCACCCTTACCCTTAAGCATATCACTCAGGGACTTGAGGGCGCGGTTGCCTGCACCGGTCACCGCGCGGCCGTGGCGCCCATTATCAAACAGGGCATCAACAGCCTCCTGCAGCATGCGCTTTTCGTTCCTGATAATCACGTCGGGAGTTTTCAGCTGGAGCAGGTTCTTTAGCCGGTTATTGCGGTTAATAACACGGCGATACAAGTCGTTCAGATCGGAGGTGGCAAAGCGGCCACCTTCCAATGGCACCAATGGACGGAGGTCGGGTGGAATCACTGGCAAGACTTCCATGATCATCCATTCCGGACGCGAACGGGAGGAAATAAATCCCTGTACCAGTTTGAGGCGCTTAGCTAGCTTCTTGCGGGTCTGCTTCGACCTGGTATTCAGCATTGCTTCCTCCAGGTCGATCTGCAGTTGTGCCAGATCCAACTTGGCCAGCAGGTCGCGCACTGCCTCGGCACCAATCCCGGCAGTAAATGAATCACCATATTGGTCGATTGCTTCCCGGTATTCGATTTCATTCAACAACTGGCACTGTTCGAGCGGTGTATTGCCCGGATCAATTACCACAAAGTCCTCATAATAAATGACACGTTCCAGTTGGCGGCTCGTCATATCGAGCACGAGACCGATTCGCGATGGCATGCACTTGTAAAACCAGATGTGCGAAACAGGGACAGCTAGCTCAATATGCCCCATGCGTTCGCGGCGCACCCGGCTCAGGGTTACTTCAACACCACAGCGATCGCAGATGACGCCCTTATGCTTAATCCGCTTATATTTACCGCAGGAACACTCCCAGTCACGGGTCGGACCGAAAATACGTTCGCAGAACAAACCACCCTTTTCTGGTTTGAAAGTACGGTAGTTGATCGTCTCGGGGTTTTTTACCTCGCCGTTGCTCCATGACCTGATCGTATCAGGTGATGCGACCGTGATGGACACTTCATCGAAACCGACGGAGCGTTCCTCGCCAAATAACTCTCGCAGATTATTTTCACTCATTGCTTTAATTTTCTCCTGCTAATTTTCTTGATAAGTTGTTATTAACCGGCTTCTTCGGTTAGTGTCGGCATGCTCGCCTTAGCCGAGGAGGCGCCAACTTTGGCATCCAATCCCAGGCTTTGCATTTCTTTGATAAGGACATTGAATGATTCCGGGGTGCCCGCCTCCAAGGTGTTATCGCCCTTGACGATCGATTCGTAGATGCGCGTACGTCCCTGAACATCATCCGACTTGACTGTCAGCAACTCCTGCAAGGTATACGCAGCGCCATAGGCCTCAAGCGCCCAAACCTCCATCTCACCGAAACGCTGTCCGCCATACTGCGCCTTGCCTCCGAGCGGTTGCTGGGTCACCAGCGAGTAAGGACCGACTGCACGGGCATGGATTTTGTCTGCTACCAGATGGCCAAGCTTTAACATGTAGATGTAGCCAACCACCACTCGCTGGTCAAAGCGGTCTCCGGTGCGACCGTCGTAGAGATACGACTTGCCGAGGTTATTGGTCCAAGTGAAACCGTCGACCTCCGATGCTTCATCGAGGTACTCACGGATCTTCTTCTCAGAAATACCATCAAAGACCGGCGTGCCGACTTTGAATCCAAGCGCTTTAGCTGCCACGCCCAAATGGGTTTCCAGCACCTGCCCAACATTCATTCGGCTCGGAACGCCCAGTGGGTTAAGGCAGATATCAACCGGCGTGCCATCATCGAGGAATGGCATATCCTCTTCAGCGACAATCCGTGCTACCACACCCTTATTGCCGTGGCGACCAGCCATCTTATCGCCAACGCTCAATTTACGTTTGCTGGCGATATACACTTTAACCTGTTTGATGATACCCGGGTCGACATCATCACCGCTTTCAATCTGGTTGAGCCTGCGATCACGATCGAGGTCGATGTCCTGGAATCTACTTTCGTAGGAGCTGATGATTTCATTGATCTTGTTGCGGATCGGGCTCGGGTCGATCTCGATGTGATTGTAAACCGCTGCCAGCTTGCGCAGCAGGGTTTTGGTAATCTTACGGTTCGCCGGAATAATGATTTCTCCCGTCTCAGCATTCACTACATCCAGCGGGATTTTTTCACCCAACAGGATATTGGAAAGGGCTTCTGTCAGCTGTTCGTGGAGTTCATCTTTTTTCTTCTTATGCTCATCCGCGATCGCCTTGGTCTGGCGCTTAGACTCAGCAGGAGTCAATTTTTGCTTCTGGGCTTCAGTCCGCGAGCTGACCTTGACGTCCATAATGATGCCATAGGTGCCTGAAGGAACTACCAGCGATGTATCTTTCACATCAGCAGCTTTTTCACCAAAGATCGCCCGCAGCAATCGCTCTTCCGGTGCCAGTTCGGTTTCACTCTTTGGGGTAATTTTACCTACCAGAATGTCACCGGGCTTTACCTCAGCACCAATTCTGATTACGCCGTCCGGACCCAAATTACGCAATGCTTCCTCGCTGACGTTAGGGATATCGCGTGTGATTTCCTCCGGACCCAGCTTGGTATCCCTGGCTCCAATCTCAAATTCATCAATATGGATCGAAGTATAGATGTCTTCCTTGACTACCTTGCGGGAAATCAGGATCGCATCCTCGAAGTTGTAGCCATTCCAAGGCATGAATGCGACCAGGACATTGCGGCCCAGCGCCAGTTCTCCCTGCTGGGTGTTCGGTCCGTCGGCTATGACCATACCTTTTTTGATCTTATCACCCTTAGCGACTATTGGCTTCTGGTTCATGCAGGTACCGGCATTGGATCGCATGAACTTACGCAACTCGTAGAGATAGATTCCATTTTCCGGATCGTGCTTGAGCTTACGCCGGTTATCAGGAAGCGACCCGTCTTTTGTTATGACGATCTGCTCTGCAGTAACTGAGGCTACTGTTCCGTTCTCTTCAGCTACTACCACCGATCGCGAGTCACGGGCGACTTTGCCCTCCATGCCTGTACCAACCAGTGGTGATTCTGAACACAGCAGAGGAACACCCTGGCGCTGCATGTTGGATCCCATCAGCGCCCGGTTCGCATCATCGTGTTCCAGGAATGGGATAAGTCCTGCAGCAACTGATACCAGTTGCTTCGGAGAGACATCCATGTAGTGGATTTTCTCGGGTTCCATTTCCAGGAAATCGCCGCGGTAGCGCACCGAGACCCGCGGGTTCACAAACTTACCCTTGTCATCAATTGGCGCATTAGCCTGCGCGACCATGTAGTTTTCCTCCTGGTCTGCAGTGAGGTAATCAATCTTTTCAGTAACCTTGCCTTTTTCAACTTTACGGTAAGGCGTCTCGATAAAGCCGAACTCATTAATCCGCGCGAAGCTACTCATCGAGCTGATCAATCCGATATTCGGGCCTTCCGGGGTTTCGATCGGGCAAATCCTGCCGTAGTGCGACGGGTGAACGTCACGCACTTCGAAACCTGCCCGGTCACGACTTAGACCACCAGGTCCCAAAGCGGACAGCCGGCGCTTGTGGGTCAACTCTGCCAGCGGGTTGGTCTGGTCCATGAACTGGCTAAGTTGCGAGCGACCGAAGAAATCACGGATTACCGCGCTAAGTGCCTTGGGATTGATCAGCTTTTGCGGCGTCATACCATCGATGTTCACATCGAATAATGTCATCCGCTCCTTGACCAGGCGCTCGGTCCGCGCCAATCCGACGCGGCATTGGTTTGCAAGCAACTCACCGACCGTGCGCACCCGACGACTTCCCAAATGATCGATATCATCCAGGATACCATCACCACGCTTCAGGTTGATCAGGTACTTCATGGCATGCACGAAGTCCTCTTTGGTCAGTATGCGCTCGTCGATATCTACATCAATGCTGAGCTTTTGGTTGATCTTATACCTGCCAACACGCCCCAAATCATATTTTTTGCCGTCAAAGAACAGTCGTTTAAGTAACCCCCGGGCATTGGAAACAGTCGGCGGATCTCCGGGACGCAGCTTGCGGTAAATGTCTTTCAGCGCCTCTTCCTCATCGTGCGCCGGATCTTTTTTCATCGCCTTGATGATGCTGTCGTCATCCTTGGTATCTACTACTTTAACCGACTTAATACCCAGCGAGATGATTTGACGGATGACGGCCTTGGTCAGCGGCTCAAAGGCACGCGCAATGATGATGTCGCCGTCACGCACATCTGCGGTCAGCACTTTCGTTGCTATTTCTTCCTCACTCAGGCTTTCCGATAGCTTCAGATCCTCTATGTCGTAAAACAGCTTGATGATTTCCTCATCAGAACCATAACCCAGTGAACGCAGGAACGTCGTGGCCAGGAATTTCCGGCGGCGACGACGACGATCAAGATAAATATACAATAGATCGTTGGTGTCGAATTGTACTTCCAGCCAGGATCCACGATCCGGAATAATCCGGAAGCTGTACAAAATTTTGCCATTCATATGCACCGATGATTCGAAGCATATACCCGGCGAACGATGGAGCTGGCTCACGACAACGCGCTCGGCACCATTGATTACAAATGTGCCCTGGCGGGTCATCAACGGGATCTCTCCCATGTAGACTTTTTCTTCCTTGGCTCCTTTTTCGTCCTTCAGGCGAAAGGTCACATACAAAGGCGCGCTAAATGTTTCACCTTCGCGCTGGCATTCAATTGCCGATAATTTAGGCTCACCGATCTCGTAACTAACAAAATCCAAAACCACTTTTTCATCATAGCTCTCGATCGGAAAAACTTCTTTAAGCACAGCTTGCAGACCGGTGTCTTTTCGCTTCTCCGGCTGTTTGTCCAACTGCAAAAACTCGTTGTATGAGTCAAGTTGGATCTCGATTAGATTGGGCGGATCAATTACTTCCTGAAGTTTGCCGAAATTTACGCGCTTGGACATATGACTGAGGTGTTGGTTATGTTTGATTCTTAGTTAATTTTGTCAGTTGGCATCACAAATGCTTGGTTTGCTAGGGGATGAGCGGCAATTTGTCTGTGTAGGTCAAAGGTATTTAGGTCAAGACGACAGCATCGCGGTCACTCTCGGATTGATCTGAGAATGATCGCGATGCTGTCGAAAATTTAGTTCTAGCTGATCTTTATAACAGTGGAATGTGCTAGTGAATTAATGATAATCAAGAAAAAAGTGGGTGGGCGCAAGCATTTTTTTTGCGCCCACCCTTGAATTCTTTTTGGTTATTTTATTTCGACTTTAGCGCCTGCTTCCTCAAGTTTCTTCTTGATTTCCTCGGCTTCTTCCTTGGAGGCACCTTCTTTAACTGGCGATGGGGCACTTTCGACGAGTTTTTTGGCGTCGGCCAGTCCCAATCCTGGTACTGCACCACGCACTTCCTTAATCACGCCAATCTTATTGCCACCGACCTCCGTCAGTACCACATCGAATTCGGTTTTTTCTTCCGCCGGCGCGGCGTCACCGCCTGCGGCTGCTCCCGGAGCTGCCGCCACAGCTGCTGCAGGGGCAGCTGCGCTGACTCCCCATTTATCTTCCAGTTCTTTTACCAGTTCGGCCACCTCAAGCACTGTGAGATTGCTTAGCTTTTCTACTATTTCTGCTGTATCTGCCATTTGTTGTCTCGTTTTTGCGGTATTGCCGCGCCCAGAAGCCTCGGGGCGTTTATCGTCCCACAGCTGTGGGACTCGGCAAGGAACCTGATTTTGTTTGTTGTTCTGGACGCCGGCGGCTTCTAACCCGCATCCAAATTCTTTATAAATTATCCCTGCTCTCCTTTGGCTTTCAATATTCGTGCAAATGCTGATGCTGGTTCATTGAGGATCCTAACCAGTTTGGAAGCAGGTGCCTGTAAAACGCCGAGCAACTGCGCCAGCAGTACTTCGCGGGGCGGCAAATCTGCCAGAGCTTTCACCTCGCTTGCGTCGAGGGTGCGACCATCAAGCACACCAATTTTGATCGTTGGTTTTTCGAATTCTGATGCAAAAGTCTTGATGACTTTGGCCGCCGCACACACGTCGTTTTCTCCATGCACCATGGCCGTCTGACCAGTCAGGAATTCCGAAATATCAGGCAACCCTGCTTCTTTCGCTGCACGTTTCACGAAGCTGTTTTTGACGACTTGGCATTGAGCTCCGGCCTTGTGCAGGCGGTCACGTAACTCGCCAAATTGATCAACTGTCAAGCCGGTGTACTCGATCAGCAAAAGAAACGGTGCTGCGTCGAGCTTCTGCTGTAGTTCGGCTACTACGGATGCTTTTTCTGGTCTCATTGTAATATTCTCGTGATTTGTAGATTAATTCTTGGCGTAGCGTCCGGCGTCAATTTTCACCCCGGGACTCATGGTGGCGGCTATAGTCATCGAGTGGATATAAGTACCTTTGGCGGAGGCCGGCTTGGCACGGTTAATCGAGTCAATAATGGCCTGTCCGTTCTCAACCAGATTATTCGGCTCAAAAGAGAATTTGCCGATCGGCACCGCGACGTTGCCGCTTTTATCGAGTTTGTATTCAACGCGTCCAGCCTTGACCGCCTTGACGGCTTCAGCCGTGTCTTCCGTGACTGTGCCAGTTTTCGGGTTAGGCATCAGCCCGCGTGGTCCCAGCACCCGGCCCAGTTTGCGCACTTCAGCCATTGCATCAGGTGTGGCGATGGCCACATCGAAGTCTGAGAATCCATCCTTCACCATTTTCAGATATTTATCGTATCCGACATGCTCGGCTCCTGCATTCTGTGCTGCCACTGCTGCTTCCCCTTCAGCAAATACCAACACCCGCACAGTCTTGCCGCTTCCATGGGGCAACGGGCAGGTGCCACGGACCATTTGATCAGACTGTTTGGGGTCGATACCCAAGCGAAATTGCAAAGTGACGGTCTGGTCGAATTTAGTCGGTGGGAATTTCTTTAATTCGTTTACAGCATCTTCGAGTGAATACTGTTTACTGGTGTCAGCAGCTTCTAATGCTGCCTTAAATCGCTTGCTACGTTTTGCTACTTTACTCATATTAATTTGCAGTACATGCGAGCTTGTCGGTGCACCTTACACTGCAGCGGCTCTCCTGCCCTCCGTTTGTTAGCGGGATGCGGAGTAACCTACATTTTCTGCTCTGATGCAAGTAAAAAATAATTTTATTTTCTCCTTGGGCTTGCCAGTCGGGCGTTGGCGTCTTTAGCGTAGCTGGTTCATGGAAACACCCAAGGTAGAATTATATGACACGACATTGCGTGACGGCACGCAAGGAGAAGGCGTGTCTTTCAGTGTCGTCGACAAGCTGCGTATTGCAGAAAAGCTTGATCATTTCGGCATCGATGTCATCGAAGGTGGCTGGCCGGGCTCCAACCCCAAGGACATCGCATTCTTTGAAGAAGCAGCCAAACACAACTGGCAACATGCCCGCATCGCGGCATTTGGCAGCACGCGGCGTGCCGGCATCAGCGCCGACAAGGATCCGCAAATTCAAACTCTGGTAGATGCCCAAACACCGGTCGTCACGATCTTTGGTAAAAGCTGGCGGCTGCATGTCGATGAGGTGTTAAAGGTCAGTATCAAAGAAAACCAGGCAATGATTCACGATTCGGTTAAGTATCTCAAGCAGCTGGGACGTGAGGTGATGTACGATGCCGAGCATTTCTTTGATGGCTTCAAGGATGATAGCGAGCACGCGTTGGCAACGCTACAAGCTGCCCGCGATGGCGGCGCCGACATCCTGGTGCTTTGCGACACCAATGGCGGCACCATGCCCTGGGAGGTTGACGAGATCGTGCGCAAGGTAGCTGAAACCTTCCAGTGCAAAGTCGGGATCCACACCCATAACGATTGTGGCTTGGGCGTGGCCACTGCGCTCGAAGCGGTGCGTGCCGGGGCGGTGCAGGTCCAAGGCACCGTTAATGGCTATGGAGAGCGTACCGGCAATTGCAATATGACCAGCCTGATACCGACATTACAACTCAAGATGGGGCAGCAGTTGGTACCAAATATCAAGCGTCTCACCGAGCTTTCGCACTTTGTTGACGAGCTGGCCAATTGCCAACACGACATCCGTGCCCCGTTTGTTGGCTCTACTGCGTTTTCGCATAAGGGTGGGATGCACGTCAATGCGGTGCAAAAGCTGGCCAGGTCATATGAACACATCGAGCCATCGAGCGTTGGCAACAGCCAGCACATCCTGGTCTCCGAATTATCCGGGCAAAGCAATGTGCTACTCAAAGCGAAAGAACTCGGCTACCAATTGCAAAAGGGCTCGCCGGAAGTAAAGGAAATCCTCAAGCGGGTGAAAGAACTCGAAAGCCGCGGCTATGAGTTCGAAGCGGCCGAGGGCAGCTTTGAGCTGTTGATGCGCAAAGTCCTAAGCCACCACCAACCGGTGTTTCAATTACTCGAGTACCACACGACGTTCCGGCGCTCCGATGGACGCTCATGCGACACTTGCGAAGCAACCGTAAAAGTCATGGTCGACAGCCAACGCGAATACACAGTAGCGGAGGGTGACGGCCCGGTGCATGCCTTGGATAAAGCATTGCGCAAGGCACTGCGCCCGTTTTACCCGAGCATCGACGAAGTATCCTTATTGGATTATAAAGTACGCATCCTCGATAGCGCCAATGCCACCGCCGCACGCACCAGGGTGCTCATCGTTTCGACTGACAAGAAACGCAGTTGGAGCACCGTCGGGGTCTCCGATAATATCATCGAGGCCAGTTGGGAAGCGCTGGTTGACAGCATGGAGTACAAGCTACTGAGCGAGGCTGCTAAGGAGTCTTAATTTCCCAACAGGTCGCCATACCTTTCAAACAGGCTGCGCTTAGCTGGCTCCTGACTAGTAGGTTTTGAGGTGGCGCTTTTCTTTGATGGTGGTGCCATTCGCTCAGCAGAGCTCAGGAATGTGCCAACCGGTATCCGCGCACGACGTCCGCCACCCGCCAGCTTGCGGCGCTGGGTAATGAACTTTGTCGGGCAGTAATAATTCTCGTATCCCCGTGTGAATTTGCTGCGATCAATACCGATGCGCAGGTTGCGGCGGACCTCCAAATGCAAATGAGCTACGTACATGCCACGATTGGTGCCAATGGTGCCAACTTTCTGCCCCTTGCGCACCACCTTGCCCTCACGCACCGAGATGCTGTCGAGGTGTGCGTAGAAGGAGTCAACGACTCTGATCTTACTACCCTCGCGGAATGCATGGCGGACAATAACGACGTTGCCCCAACCCTTACGCGCATCCCTGGCCATCACCACCATCCCATGCCCGATCGAGTACACCGGATCACCAAGATCCGAGTTGCCGCCACCCAGTCCATTCCAGTCATCACCCAAATGACCGTTCGGGCGAAAGCCTCGGTAGTTATAATATCCCTCCGCGTCCGGTGGACCGACCGGAAAATCAAAGCCGTCAGCCAGCGGCACAATCGCAGTCCGTGCAGCCAGGCTGACCAACGGACTCACAATTATCAAAACTAAACATGCCACGGCTGCACGCATTCGCATGATTTACAGGCAGATAAGGCTGATGTCAAACTCAGGGGGAACTGCCTGCCAAATAAGCATTAAGTATCTGCTTAGAGATGACATAAGATCCTGATCAGAGAAATAGTACGCTCAGAGGACTGGGCCCGGTGGGGTTCGAACCCACGACCAACCCCGACATGAGTCGGGGCTGCTCTACTCGAGAGTCAGCCACTGAATTGCCTTGCGACTATTCTTCCAGGATTTCAACTGCCTCTCTACTTTTCTTGCTTCCTCGAGTGTTGCAAACTGTTTGCACGCTACCAACACGAGCGGCAATCCCAGACGCTTGGTCGAATAGACCATTCCCGTATTGTGCCGGGCTACTCGCGACTCTAAATCTCCAGTAGAACCTATGTAGCAACGTCCAGATTTACCCTTGAGTATGTATACCCAGTACATCATGTGAAAATACTGGGCCCGGTGGGGTTCGAACCCACGACCAACCCCGACATGAGTCGGGGCTGC
>CAYUDZ010000018.1:26608-26733 GCA_964443575.1 uncultured Chthoniobacteraceae bacterium
ACCCAGTACATCATGTGAAAATACTGGGCCCGGTGGGGTTCGAACCCACGACCAAAGGATTATGAGTCCTCTGCTCTAACCGCTGAGCTACAGGCCCTTGTTAGTAAATGTAATTCGGATCCCGC
>CAYUDZ010000018.1:26833-28388 GCA_964443575.1 uncultured Chthoniobacteraceae bacterium
ACAGGAAATGGCCCGGTTACTTCATAGGCTTTCTTCATATCCCGGCAATCATGGATAAATAACCACCCCTCATTGGTAACCGGCACCTCACCTGCGGCGGCAAGCTCCGGAAACTCACGGCTCAGCTTCACAATTTCAGCTTTGAAATTCTCCAAAATATCTTTGACCTGCATTTCATATTGGTTGGAACCGTCCGGGTGAATGGGAATCGTGCGATTGTGGGGCGATGTGGAGCTAGGCACTACGGTGAACTCCGCAATCTTTGCTGCAATCTTATCCGGAGGATTGTAGAAGGCTGCCATTTCCTGACCCGGCTTTGCCCAATAGGAATCGAATACGGACGACTCGCCTAATCGCTGACGAATCACCAGGATGGCATCGGGTCTGAGTTTTGTATAGAAGTGTCCGACCACACTCGCCATTTGTGTCACTTTCGAAGAGGCGTTATCCAACAGCACCTGCTTATCTCTGAACTTATCCACGGGCTCAGCATTGGCATGGATTTGTGCAGTGCCCAGCAGCCTAGCCAGTTCCTGGTCGGATATTCCAATGTAACCTTGCGATTCGTCGTCGCGCCATGCTTGCGTATGCGGATAATTAGCCGCCCTCTCTTCGTCTGTCTTCGCTGCGGCGATCTCAAACTCGAACTGATTGGACTGGACCAAGATGCTCCGGTGCGAGCTGCCCCCATCACAAAAGAAGATCACTCGAAGGGAGTGTTTCCCCGGGCTCAACTTGAGTGGCATCAATGCACCGGAAGTGGTAGCCGTACTTTTTGAATCCTGGGCGGAGGTGGATGCTGCAAACCAATACTGACCGTTCAACTCAATGGGGATGTCTTCATACACACGTCCTGGAGGAAGCCAGGATGATCGAACACGGACCGAGCCAATGTAAATGTAACGCGCCCCATCAACCTCAAGTTCGCACAGTTGCTGTGACTGAGCTACGTTATACTCACCCCCTCCCTGATTGCGGATATCCGCGCGAAACGTTGGCACATCCCCCTCTATCCAGGAGAATTTGTCCGCTCTCAGTCGGGCCTGAACACCTTGGATCGCGTCGCCCCAAGGTCCTACCCTCTCATTTCTCGTTCCTTCGGTATTGCCACCTGTGGAGGCCCACCAGTCCTTCACTCTTTCGATGATTTCCTGACGAAGTTCGGGACTCGCCGTCCAGAGGTAGGCATCACGATTGCTGCGCCCGTCAAAAGTCGTTCCGGCGACCTTCGATAAAATCTCCAGAGCAACATCCCCATTACGCAGGAAATGCCCACCATTCAAAGCCCTCGCCCAAAGCCTGGTCGGACGTGGATCATTGAGCATCGAAACCAGTCTCTGCAGACTTTCCCACCTCGACTCAGGAGCTTGAACCAACGTCATTATCCTAGAAGCGAAATCGCTCACCTGAGGATTCGCATCCATCTCCGAGTATAAAATGCCGACCTTTCCCGGAACCGACATGGCGTGGCCCCGGGTAGGTGGGGGTTCAAAGACCCGGCTGCTCCGCCGCGGGAGCG
This sequence comes from uncultured Chthoniobacteraceae bacterium, assembly GCA_964443575.1. Classification (GTDB taxonomy): domain Bacteria; phylum Verrucomicrobiota; class Verrucomicrobiia; order Chthoniobacterales; family CAKUMP01; genus CAYUDZ01. The sequence continues at coordinate 28,353 of CAYUDZ010000018.1, forward strand.
GCATTTGAAAGGGGCGAAGCCTATGGGCAGATCCTG
>CAYUDZ010000019.1:0-17547 GCA_964443575.1 uncultured Chthoniobacteraceae bacterium
TGAGGCATTTAATGAGATGTCGGGGCCGGTATTTAAAGTGAAAGACGATCCGCGAATCACCAAGTTTGGTGCATTCATCAGAAAAACCAGCATCGATGAGTTGCCGCAACTGCTGAATGTCCTGCGGGGAGAAATGAGCATGGTGGGCCCGCGCCCACTGCCGCTTTATGAAGTAGAAAAAATTGAGACCGGTTCACAGCGCCGACGCCTGAGCGTGAAGCCTGGCTTAACCTGCCTGTGGCAAATCAGTGGCCGTAATGAAGTCTCTGATTTTAGCGACTGGGTTAAATTGGATCTCGAGTATATCGACAACTGGTCGTTGTGGCTTGATTTTAAGATTCTGCTGAAGACAATCCCAGTCGTGCTTGGCGGCATCGGAGCCAAATAGCCGTCACTCGACTAATAACTATTCATTTATTACCTAAAAAAATATGTCTGATTCCAAATTACGTTCGCTGGTAACCGGGGGTGCCGGATTTTTAGGTTCTCACCTGAGCGACCGACTACTGGCAGAAGGCCATCAAGTAATTGCGGTCGATAACCTGCTGACCGGATCAGTGGCAAATATCGAGCACTTGGCCGGCAACGATAACTTTCTTTTTATCAAGCAGAACGTCAGCAACCACTTGTTTATCCCGGGAGAGATTGACTTTGTTTTTCATTTTGCCTCACCGGCGAGCCCGATCGATTACCTGAACCACCCGATACCTACTTTAAAGGTGGGTGCTCTCGGTACCCATAATGCGCTCGGCTTGGCCAAGGAAAAAGGGGCCAAGTTTTTACTCGCTTCGACATCCGAGGTCTACGGCGATCCACTCGAGCATCCGCAAAAGGAAAGCTACTGGGGTAATGTTAATCCGATTGGTCCCCGTGGTGTTTACGATGAAGCAAAGAGATTTGCCGAAGCCATTACGATGGCTTACCACAGGACCCATGGGCTCGATACCAAGATCGTGCGTATCTTCAATACTTACGGGCCGCGGATGCGGCTGCACGATGGTCGCGTGGTTCCTTCGTTTATTGGCCAGGCACTGGAGGGAAAACCCTTAACTGTATTCGGCGAGGGGAGCCAGACACGCAGTTTTTGCTTTGTGTCCGATCTGATCGATGGAATCTACCAACTGGCAATGAGCGCCGAGAATGAACCGGTTAATATCGGCAACCCGACAGAGACTACCATTATGGAATTTGCCAAAGAGATCATCCGATTAACCGGTTCGACGTCAAAAATCGAAAAGCGACCGATCCCGCAAGATGACCCGCAACAGCGCAAGCCGGATATTACCAAAGCTATGAACATCCTCGGCTGGGAACCGCAAGTCGATTTTGAACAAGGTATGCGAACCACCCTCGAGTACTTCCAGCAGCGTGTCGGCAAATGAGCTGTGCGGGTGGCAGTGAAATTCCTGTTTATAGCTTGTAGTTTTTCCTTTTAACCTGCATAAGTTGTCAGTAACCTTAATTTTCAGTTTTTTAACCATTCTTTCCCCAGTATAGTAATTTTATGAAAAAGATCTTTATACCCCTGATAGTTATTGCCGGATTGCTGGCAAGCCAGCAGGCGGAGGCCCAAAGACAAAGAACCGGCTACGAAATCAAGAAGATTGAGCCAGACATGCCGTTCAGTCCGGATATTGATTCCAACTATGCCAAGCGCTCGACGCCCTTGAAGTGGCTGGAAATTGAGGTTGAATTCGAAGCGGAAAATCCGGACGGCATCGGGCTGACCGAAGAACTGCTGTTCCGCTACTACATTTATTTTCCCGATGCGGTCGATGCAGCGACCGGGCAACCACAGCCTGCAATTTATTCGGGCGAGGTGACGCATGTTAATATTCCCGATGGTCGCAGGCTTTACTCGGTGATGTATATATCGCCGCAGTCATTACTGCGGATTTTCCGCAAGACGCCGCCGGCGAATTTGGGTAAATTTGTTGCGGTTGAGATTCTCAAAGACGGGCAACCGGTTGCTGTGAACTTTACGACACGACCACCAAATGCATCGCAGGCTGATTGGTGGAATGAGTTGAGCCCGGTGCTGGGGCATTTACGCAGCAAGGATTTAACTCCCTTTAGCTCGCTGGTTTGGGATCGCTATCAGGAAATAAAAGCTCGCAATTAACTTCCTGATCAAGATTTATTAGAGCTTCCACCATGGGTAAACCGAATCGGATATATGCTTTAAATGTAGGCTCACTAAGCCTCACTATCGCTGAGTTTCAGTCGACTTCAGCGGGCGGGTTGGTATTGAGCAACTACAAGATGGAAGAGTTGCCGTTGAAGTCGCTCGAACGACGGGGCAGCGATTCTTTCATCGAAGCGGTACTCAGTAACTTGGTTGACGAGTTTGGGCTGAAGTCGGCACCTGTGAACTATGCGGTCAGCGGGCAGTCAGTCTTTACTAGATTTGTCAGGTTGCCCTCTGTGGAGCCGGAGAAGGTCGACCAGATAATTCAATTTGAGGCGCAGCAGAATGTGCCATTTCCGATCCAGGAAGTTGTTTGGGACTATCAATTGGTTGGCAGCAGTGACGAGGGACAGGTCGAAGTGGTACTAGTTGCCATTAAGTCGGATTTACTCGAAGACCTGAATAGCTCAATTGAATCAGGCGGTGTGGTAGCCAACATCGTTGATGTTGCGCCGATGGCAATCTACAATGCCTTCCGTTACAATTACGGGCAGAAGAGCGGCTGTTCGCTGATCCTCGATATTGGTGCCAAAACGACCAACTTGATTTTTTGTGAGCCGAACAAAGTTTTCAGTCGCAGTATCCCAATCGGTGGCTCAACCATTACTTTGGCAGCAGCCAAGGAATTGCAAATTTCGGAAGAGCAGGCAGAAGAATTTAAAAAGAAAGAAGGCTTTGTCAGCCTAGGTGGCGCCTACGCAGATCCGGAAGATGCTAACCTCGCACGCTTGACCAAGCTGGCCCGCAATACCATGACGCGGCTGCATGCCGAAGTGAACCGTTCGATCAGTTTCTATAAGGCACAGCAAAAGGGCTCTCAGCCAAGCCGCATTTACCTCGCTGGCGGCACCGTTAAAATGCCATTCATGCGGGAGTTTTTTAACGAAAAGATGCAGATGCCGATCGAGTATCTTAACCCGTTAAGTAATGTGGCTATTGGCAGCAAGGTCGATTCCGAGCGGGTCGCCAGGGAAGCGCATATGCTTGCCGAAGTGGTTGGGTTGGCTCTACGCAGTAGTTCCAGCTGCCCGATGGAGCTGAATCTTAGTCCACAGAGTGTGGTCGATGCGCAGAAAATGCAGGCGCGCCAACCGTTCCTGATGATGGCGACAGCCTGCGTGGTGCTGGCATTACTCGGTTGGTGGGGATACTTGGCCAAAGCCGGTTCAGTCAAGGGCAGCATGTTGACCAAGCTGGAGAGTAAAGTCAGTGAACTGCAAGGCTATGAGCGGGCCATCAAGAAGACCCAAAATGAGATCAAGCAACTGGAAACCAAGGCGATGCCACTGGCTGAGGCCAGCCGGGCGCGGCAGTTCTGGGCGATGGCACTTGCCGACCTGAATGAGCGTTTGCCCGACAGGTTTATCTGGATTACTTACCTTGAACCGCTAAAAAAAGTTGGTGATGGGTATGTCCCGATTATCCCGGAAGGTAGTGAATCAGACATGGAGAAGGCTCGCCGACCTGATAGAGATGCAGAGGGAACCGACCCCGAGCTGATAAATGCGCTGCGCATCAAAGGGCTGTACCTGGAAAACCCACGCCAGGCAACGGTGGTCGACACCTACGTTGCGGCGCTCAAGGAATCGGAAATCTTCTCTAATCCCAGAATCGAGAAACGCACTACGCCGACTGGGCGCGCTTATGCCTACGACTACGAAATCATCCTCGATATCAATAACCCGATAGCTGTGAAATGAGCTGGATCCAACGCAACATGCTATTAACTGTCGTGCTGGGCATTGCCACAGTCGCGGCGTTGGCACTTGCCGTGCTAATTTTCATGTCGTGGTCGCAATACTCGGCGATTTCCAGCGATTATGACCAGCAGGCCACAGAGCTCAAACGGCTGGAGCGGGCGACAATTTATCCCAGCCAGGAAAATGTCGACGAAATGGAGCGGCAGAAAAAAGAATATGCTGCACGGTTGTCAGACCTGCGTTTTCAATTATCACAGTTACAGATGCCGTCCGATCCGGACATTTCTCCGAATGCCTTCCAGGATAAGCTGCGGGCAACCGTATCCGAGATCCAGCAATTAGCTGCCGACAATAATGTCTCGTTACCTGAAGAATTCTACCTTGGATTTGATATCTATCAGGATACCCTGCCATCGCGCGATGCGGCACCTGAACTTTCGCGGCAACTGGATACCGCCAAACTGGTGGTGCAGCAGCTGATTGAATTGGGGATCAATGAGTTGACCTATATAATCCGCCAGCCACTGCCGGTAGAAGGCGGCGAGCAAGCTGAGCCAACGCCACCGCAAGCCCCGCCAGGACAAGTCCTGCAGCAGGAAATTATGGCTACGATGCAGACTTATGACTTTGGTTTCATTTCCACACCAGCTACTCTGCGTGCCGTGGTGAATGCGATCGATCGAGCCGAGAGCTTTGTCATTTTGCGTACCCTGTTAGTAAAAAATGAAGTTCAGGTCGGTCCTGAGAAGTCGGCATTTGCCGATCAGGGAACAGCGACTGCGGCAGCAACACAAAATACCGGCATTGAAGGGTTATTCGAAGATGCTCTGGGTACCAGCGAAGAGTCGGGGACGGAAAAACGGCTCGAGTTTGTTGTCGGTGCCGAAAAAGTACAGGTCGATATGCAAATACAAATTGTTAATTTCCCCAATCCTCAAGCAGCAGGCGAGCCCGAGAACGAACCCCAACAGTAGTTCGCAGCATGGACATACTTAAGCAACATTCAGAAAAATTTATCCTGCTTGGCGCAGCTATTATTTTGCTAGCGTCATCGGTCATGATATTCCTGAACTTAAGCAGCTTTAATACTTCGCTAAATTCGCTGTCTGATCAGTCAGGAGAAAAAAATCCTCCTCCTGAGCTGACCATCGAACTGTTGGGCAATGCACAGGATATGGCCGCGGAACCTGCCCAGTGGGAGGCTAACCGCCCGTTATTTGTTTCGCGCCCGTATGTTCTAATTGATGGGCGCCCGGTCAGTGTAGAAGATGATGACACGGTCGTTTTTCATGAACCGGTACCCAATAAGTGGTTCAGGGACAATCAATTAGATATTTTGGACACCGGTATTTTACAGCGTGACCCGGATGGCGATGGGTTTATTAACCTGGATGAATGGCAAGGCGGCACCGATCCGCAAGACCAGGAATCAAAACCTCCTTACTACACCAAATTACGGTTGCAGGAATTCCAGCAGAAGAACTTCAGGATTCTTTTTGCACAGCGTACCGGTGACACCTACCAGATCGAAACAATTGACACACCCAGGCCGACACAATTTCTCAAGCTAGGTGACACAATCAGCGGCACCGAATACGAAATCATCAAGTTTGAGGAAAAATATCAGGAAAACCCGGCGACCGGTGGCCGCAGGGATGTATCTGAGTTGACTATCAGAAACAAGGAATCGGGCAGGGAAATAGTTTTAATCATTGAAAAAGTGGTTAATGACCCTGATTCTTCTGCCGTGCTACGCGATCTCTGGTCCGGCGAAACGATCAACGTCGAGCAAGGCGGGCAGTTTGCGCTCAGCCAGGAGCCAGATACCAAATACGAATTAATTAGCGTGGACGAGCAGGGTGCCACCTTGAAAGAGTTGAGCACCGGACGCGAAGTCCGAATCCCGAAAAATCAATAATTAGCCGAGAACAATATAATAAACAAAAAATACCATTATTATTTTTCTTGATCTTTGTATCCTAAGAATCATAAAACTTGTAAAAGCATGAACTCAAACTCCCTTATCCAGAAACTTCCGCAGTTAACTAAACTTATCAGCCTGCACATTTTGCTTGGACTGTTAGCAATGTTGCAACCGCTACACTCAGTGACTGCTCAAGATTATGACACAGCCGTAGCGAGCGTTGCTGAGCGTGAGATTGCCCGCCGCCAAGCCCTTGCTGATAATGCCTACAAAGCGATCGACAATGGCGAGAGAGCGATGGTTGCAATGGATTATCAGGAAGCTCTCAAGCAATTTAAATCTGCTTATGATTGGCTACCCGAATCATTGGCTACCGACAAAATCAGGGCCAAAGCGCTTAATGACATGAGCCGCGCAGGTGTTGCGCTGGGAGAGCAACTGATCGAGGAGGGTCGTTTTGAAGATGCACGCAAAGTATTGGAATTGGTGATCGCCGAAGGATACGACGAGGATAATAAATCAGCGTTGCGTCTGCTGTCGCGCATGGAAGATCCGACATATTTCAATCAGACCATAACCCCCGCATTTGTTGCCGCTGTTGAGGAAGTTAAAAAACTTTTAAATGAAGCGGAAGGTTTCTATGACACCGGGCGCTATGATCTGGCGATCAAGCGCACCGACCAAGTGTTGAACATCGACCCCTATAATTCGGCTGCGCGCCGGATCCAGGAAAAAGTTAATAAGGAAAAGTATAACTACGGTGAAGATGCCTACCTGGAAACCCGCTCACGCATGCTGGAAGAAGTTCAGCGCGCCTGGGAATCACCAATCAGGCAATATGGTGCCGGGCAGGAGATAATTATCCAGCAAGAGCAGCAGGATCAGATTGGTACAGCATCGATCCAGCGCAAGCTTCAGACCATCATTATTCCCTCGATCAACTTTAAAGACGCAACGGTCCGGGAAGCGATCGATTTTCTGAAACTGAAAAGCCAGGAATTGGACACGGCGGCCACCAACCCTGCTGACCGGGGAGTCAATATTGTGTTGCAACTTGAATCCGGCACAGATTCCGGTCCGACCGAGGGGCTCGAGGGTGCAACCATCGTTGGTGGTGGCAGTGAAGAAAAGCGGATTACCATGCAGTTGACCAATGTTCCGCTGGGCACGGCGCTGGATTACATCGCGCGACTGGCCGATTTGAAAGTCAAAGTTGAGCCGTTCGCGGTAGCCGTCGTGCCACTGAGTACTCCAACGGAGGAACTGATCACCAAGACTTATCGGGTACCTCCGGACTTCATCAAACGTGAAGCTGCTGCTGATGACGGTGGTTTTGGCGGTGGAGGTCTGGGTGGCGGCCTGGGTGGCGTTGGCGGAGATGCAACTGGAGCCGGAGCCAGCCTGACAAAATTGCCAACCGCGAAAGATTACTTGATGAGCCAGGGGATCGAGTTTCCTCCTGGAGCCAGTGCCAACTATCTTGCTGCTTCCAGCCAGTTGGTCGTACGCAACACGCCATCGAATTTGGAATTGGTTGACACGCTGGTTGATATTGCGATCACGCAAATTCCCAAGCAGGTTGAGATCTCAAGTAAATTTGTCGAGATCTCGCAAACTAATACCAAGGAGTTTGGCTTTGACTGGTTGCTTGGCGCAGCCAACATCCCCGGCAACGAAGGGGTATTTGCTGCAGGCGGAACTGGCTCAGCCTCCATTGGTACCGGCCCGCCACAAGGTACCAATTTCCCATTTGTCGATCCAGCAGGTAATATTGTTGGAACTAACCCGATCACTTCCGGCATTCGCAGTGGCAGTTTTGCAATCGAGGGCAACACGATCAACTCGCTGATTCAGAGTGGTATTACCGGGGCGGTTTCGCAGGCCGTAGCCCCGGGTGTACTCGGTATCGCTGGGGTATTTACCGACCCTCAATTCCAGGTCGTGATCCGGGCGTTGAACCAGAAAAAGGGAGTAGACCTGCTCTCCTCGCCGAAAGTGACCACCAAGAGTGGCCAGCGTGCAACAATCGAAATTATTCGTGAGTTCATCTATCCGGTCGAATTTGATCCGCCACAGGTACCGCAGTCGCTCAATGGTGGTGGTGCAGTCGTTACGCCGACGACCCCGACCGCATTCGAGACACGGAACACTGGTGTCACGTTGGAAGTCGAGCCAATCGTTGGTCCTGACGGTTACACGATCGACCTCAACCTGATTCCACAGGTGGTCGAATTCGAAGGCTTTATTAACTATGGTAGCCCGATTAACTCGGTTTCCACTGATTTTACTGATATTTTTGATCCGATTACCGGTATTTTCAGTACGTCGAGTAATACTTCATCGGCCCTGCTAACTGAAAACCGTATTGACCAGCCCATCTTTGCCACCAGGAAGGTGACTACCAGTGTGACGATCTGGGATGGTCAGACTGTTGGCCTCGGCGGTTTGATGCGAGAGGATGTGCAGTCGGTTGAAGATAAAGTGCCCCTCTTGGGTGATATTCCGCTGATTGGCCGGGCTTTCCGTTCCAATGTCGACCAACACGTCAAACGTAACCTGCTGATCTTTGTTACTGCCAACCTGATCGACCCATCAGGGCAGGCTATCTTGCAGCGCGGCGCGCTTGAAGAGGATGAGGTAGAACCGACAATTCTGGATGGTCAGTTTGACATGGGATTGCCGGAACTGCCTGTGATCTCCAAATAGTTACTTAACTAACAGATAACTTACATCCCAAGCCGGCAGCTGGCAGTCAGGTGTGTGATATGTACAATTGACGTCAATGCCGGTAATTGGAATTACAGGAGGAGTTGCATGTGGTAAATCGACAGTCTTCGGTATCCTCACCGAGCACTTGGCTGCGGTCGGCGTATCAACCGATAAGCTAGCAGCCCAGTTGCTGGCTGAAGACCCGGCGACACAGCAACGAGTAATAGAAGAGTTGGGGAAGGAAGTCCTGGCATTAGATGGTACGATAGATAAGGCACGTTTACGGCGACTCATATTTGCTGATGATGTCGCACGCAAACAGCTGGAGGCAATTTTGCACCCACGGGTACGAGCCAAGTGGTTGCAGGAATCCGAGCCGTATAGCACGCCCGGCAGCAGGTTCTTCCTGGTTGAAATTCCGCTGCTGTTTGAGAATAAACTCGCCGAACATTTCTGCAAAATTGTAGCTGTCGGCTGCAGTAAAAGTGTGCAGATAAGGCGACTTGCTGAACAGCGAAAATTGAGTCGAGCCGAAGCGTTAGCTATTATTGGTGCCCAACTGCCACTGATGGAAAAACTTGACCAATCAGACTACATTGTATGGAATGATGGCGAATTTAGCGTATTGTCGCATCAGACAACATTGCTGGCACGCGGATTGGCGGGTTATGAACAAGCACGTTAGCAAGTAGATAGACGCATGGCTTATCATGGCTCTGTCCAGCGGGCAACCAATCGTCTAAAGGAGAACATTCGTTTTGGAAGAAGAAAAGGAAGTTAGCACACAGGAGCAGCAAACACCAATGCCTGCACTCCCGGAAGTAGTACGGATTGAGGAACTGCAAGAGTTAACCCATGAAGAACTGGTGGTGCGGCTGCAGGAATTGCAGATCCGACACGGCTACGATCGTACCCGCCACCAGTTGATCACGGATCTTTGTAAGTTTTATCACACGCAGGGGGTTCGCGTTGAAGGAGCCGGTGTGCTGGACCAGCAGGGTAATAGCCATGGCTACCTGCGTTGGCCGATCTATAATTTTAAGCCCTGCCCCGAAGATATCCACGTACCATCGGGCTTGATCAGAAATTATGATCTGCGCCCGGGCCATCAATTGCGCGCGACACTGATACCCGGACGGGAGAAAGATAAGTACATGACGATTGGCGATCTGATTGCTGTCGATGGTCGTCCGCCTGATGAAATTGAGGATGCGCCCCATTTTGACGGACTGACTGCAGCCTTCCCGCGGGAAAGAATCGTCCTCGATAATCCGCGTTCCATTTCAGTTAGCCCACGGGCGGTCGATTTGCTGGCGCCTATTGGGCGTGGTACACGCGGCTTGATTATAGCGCCGCCGCGTGTCGGCAAGACTATCCTGATGAAGGAAATTGCCATGGCCATGCGTGCCAGTGCGCCGGATGTGCGGGTAATTTTGCTGCTGGTCGACGAGCGGCCTGAAGAGGTCACTGATTTGAAGCGGAATATTGATGCGGAGATCTTCAGTTCAACATTTGATGAAAATGCGCAACGCCACACGCAAGTGGCCGAGTTGGTCAATAACCGCGCCAAACGACTGGTGGAATTTGGCGAAGATGTCGTGATCCTGATCGATAGCATTACCAGGTTGTCGCGCGGCTACAATAACCTGCAACCCGGCAAAGGGCGTACGATGTCCGGTGGCGTTGATGCCAAGGCACTGACCAAGCCAAAAAAGTTTTTTGGTTCGGCCAGAAACGTTGAAGAGGGTGGCAGCCTGACTATCATTGCGACAGCCCTGGTTGATACCGGCAGTAAGGCTGACGAGGTGATTTTCGAGGAGTTCAAAGGCAGCGGCAACATGGAGATTCAACTTGACCGCAGCTTGGCTGAGCGCAGGCTTTTTCCGGCAATCCACCCGTTAAATTCCGCCACGCGTCGCGATGATCTGCTGTACCACCCTGATGAATACGAGAAAGTTCAGCAGATCCGCAAACAATTGGCCGGTTTGCCGCCGATGGAAGCAATGGAGCTACTAATTAGAAATTTGCAGCGTACCGATTCCAACGCTGAACTGCTGATGGGCGGACTGAAATAATGTCCGGGCAGGTCACGACTACGTTGATTCAGGATTCTGGCTCCCTGCATGAACTAATTAATCGCTGGGCAGACCAGCAGGTCATTGCGGTAGACACCGAAGCTGACAGCTTGCATAGCTATCGCGAAAAGCTTTGCTTGGTACAGTTGGCTGCCGGCGGTGAGTGTTTATTGGTCGACCCGCTGGCCCGCTTTTCTATTCAACCACTACTGGGATTTTTAGGTGCCAGAACCATCATTTTGCATGGTGCCAACTACGATTTGCGCATGCTGATGACTGCCGGGGACTTTCAGCCGCAAAGCGTCTTTGACACGATGCTGGCGGCCCGCTTAACCGGTCGCAAGGAATTTAGCCTTGCTGCCTTGGTGCGGGAATTCTGCCAGATCGAACTAACCAAAGCGTCACGCAAGGCGGATTGGGGCAAGCGCCCGCTTTCACCAGCAATGATGGACTACGCTCTGAACGACGTGCGCTATTTGGATAGGATCATGGATTTGCTTACAGATGAATTAAAGTCGCTGGAGCGCCTTGATTGGCTGCAACAATCGTGTGAACGCGAAATCTCCTCTGCAATAGAACCGAATGAGAATGGTCGAAAAACTCGTGAAGCTTGGCGAGTTAAAGGAGCTTATCGCTTAAGTGAGCGTGCTTCGGCTGTGTTGCGGGAGCTTTGGCAATGGCGAGAAAACGAGGCACACCGTAGAAATGTCCCCCCATTCAAAGTGATGCGAAATGAAGATTTGTTAAAATTTTCTGAAGCAGCTGCAGCCGGGGATGACGTGACAGTAAGTTATTTAAGTGGTAGAAAGTTGGCACATTTTCGCGCGGCGATTGAGGTTGCCATGCAACAGGAAGATAGCGAGCTGCCACAAAGAAAAAAATCTGAGAGGCGTGAACGACATCCTGACTTTGAGAGCAACTTTGATAAGCTGTCCCGGGTGCGCAACAAAGCAGCCGAGCAATTGAATCTGGAGCCGTCTTTTTTGGCCTCACGGGCAGTGCTTGAGCAGCTAGCGGGTGATGCCGAGCAAAAGCAGCAGGCATTGGAAAAGTTATTGCCATGGCAATTGGCACTGATTGAGGATGCAATCCCGGCGGATTAATCTGGCGCACAGAATTGTTTTCCATTGAAACCTATCCAATTACCTGCTTGATTGAATTGTAAGCGTGGCTCCAAAGAAAGATTAAAGCGTGGAGCAAACAAATCACTAAACTTAACCAATAGAAAGAAATGACGATGAGCAAGGAAGCTGAAGAAAAATTTGCCAGTGGAAAAACACATGCGACTCAAGCTGCAGAAGAGATTCGTGAAGCCGCCGCCGCTAAAGCAGGTGAATTGAAGAATGTAGCAACAGCTAAAGCTGAAGAATTCCGCAAGGTAGCAAGCGAGCGGGCGAATGAATACCGGGCCAAAGCGGAAAGTGCTGTGGCTGACGCGCGGGTGCGTGCAAAGACATTCCAAGATGAGGGCGAAAAATATATCCGTGAGAATCCGTTGCGTGCTGTAGGCACTGCTTTTGCGGCCGGATTGATCTTTGGTCTTTTGATTCGTCGCTAGCAGCTGGCGTCAATGGCTGAGAAAACTACAGATGGTAGTCGGCAGGCAAACCCCGCCGGCTACACCAGCTTTGTCTCTAATCTCAGGTCGCTCACCGCGTCCGTTATCGACCACGTCCGGCTGCGCTTCCAGGTATTAGAACTTGAGGGCAGGGAAGCCCTGGCACATTACATCCGGCTGGCAATTTTTGTCGGCATAGCGGTAGTGATGCTGGTATTTGCTTACCTGCTGTTGATGGTTGGGGGAATATTCCTGCTATCAGAGCAATTAGGCTGGCCATGGGCAATGCTTACCACCGTGGTAGGCGGAGCACACTTGCTACTAGCTATAATATTTTTGCTGGTAGGCAAAAGTATGTTGAGTAAGCCGGTCCTCGCAGGCACAATCAACGAATTCAAATCTGACACCGAATGGCTGCGCAAAAACAAACAGAACCAAGACCCGACCGCGAAGAGCTTATCCGACAGCTAATTAATTCCCGGGCCCGGCTGGCACGGGACCTTGAAGGGATGGTGTACGAGCTTGATGTGAAGTCAAAGGTCAAGCGTAGTGTAGCACATAACGCGGCTACCTGGGTTGCCGGAGCAGCCGCTAGTGGTTTTATTTTGGCCATGTTGCCGGGCAAAAAAAGGCGCAAAGGGAAGTCTCAGAAATTAAAACCATCCGGCGAATCTGGCTCGACCGAATCGCGCTCGAAGACCAAGCGACACAAATTTTCAGAGAGCCTGCTATTTGATTCAGTGAAGACTATGATTCCGGTCTTGAGACCGTTGTTGATTGCTGTCGTGAGTAAAAAAGTAGGAGCCTTGGCAGCCAAGGTTGAAAACAGGAATCCTTAACTAATGAGTAGCAAGGATCCGCAATTAAAAAACTTTGACGAGTTGGCCGGTGAAGCAACCGAGCACATACTTGAGCATGTTGATAATTATTTGCGGGTCGGTCAGGAATCGGGTGCCTCCGATGTCCACCTCGGAGTGAATGCTCCGCCGATGTGGCGTCGGCACGGCATTTTTGAGCCGATCTGGCTGCAGGCGAAGCAATTGCAGGCAGAAGATACCAAGCGCTTGGCGGAAGGTTTCTTGACGCCAACTCAATTGGAGCAACTTAACAAGCGTGGTGATGTGGATTTTGCCTACGCGAATGATTTTGGGCGTTTTCGGACCAGTGTCGTCCAACATCGCAATGGCACCGATCTGGTATTTCGTATCATCAACACCAAGGTGCGTTCGATGGAAGAGCTAGGGCTACCGGAAACCTTAAAGGTACTGACTCAATATCAAAATGGACTGGTGCTGGTTACCGGATCGGTAGGTTCCGGTAAGTCCACCACCCTGGCGGCACTTGTAGATCATATCAACGTCCAGCGCAAGGAACACATCATTACACTGGAAGACCCGATTGAATATGTCTTTGAATCGAAGGGATGCCAGGTTACCCAGCGTGAAGTGCATACCCACACTCGCTCGTTCGCAGCAGCGCTCCGCGCCTCACTGCGAGAAGATCCGGACGTCATCATGGTGGGTGAAATGCGGGATTTGGAGACAATTTCACTCGCTATTACTGCTTCGGAGACCGGCCACCTGGTATTGGGAACGTTGCACACCGGTAATGCGGCGCGCACATTGGATCGTGTCTTGGACGTTTTTCCGGTCGACCAGCGGGAACAAATCCGGGTGATGGTCAGTGAGTCGCTACGTGGGGTCATTTCGCAACAACTGATTCCCCGGATGGATGGCAAAGGCCGGGTGTTGGGAGTCGAAATTTTGATGAACACGCCTGCTGTCGCTAACACCATCCGCGAAGGCAAAACCTACATGCTGCCCGGGATCATGCAGACCGGCGGTAAGCTTGGCATGCAGCTAATGGATGATTCCCTGCAGGATCTCTATAGCCACCAGATTATTTCACGTGAGGAGACGATGGCCCGGGCAACTGACAAAGCCGACATGCGGCAGTACCTCGGGATAAAAAATTAAGAGCAAATTAGCTACTATGAGCGATACCCAGCAAAGACCATATATCGACCAATTCTTTGATGTACTGGTGGAAGCCGGCGCATCAGATTTGCATGTTGCCGAGGGTGAACCGCCAAAAATCCGGGTATCCGGTGAGCTAACCGAGATCCGCGAGGAAGTATTAACCCGCGAAGAAATGGCATATATGCTCAGCGAAATCTGTGGTGAGGATCGCTGGGAGCGCTTCGAGAAGAGCGGCGATCTTGACTTCGCCTACTCGATGGATGAAGCATCCAGGTTTCGCTGCAACTACTTGAAGCAAACCAATGGCTACGGTGCCGTATTCCGCCTTATACCGACCAGGATTGCTACGCTCGAGGAGCTGGGAATACCAAAGGTAGTTAAACAGTTTGGTGAGATGCGTTCCGGGCTGGTGCTGGTAACCGGGCCGACCGGATCGGGTAAATCGACGACACTTGCCGCCTTGATCGACTACATTAATACCAACCAGGCGCGGCATGTGATCACCGTCGAGGAGCCGATCGAATTTGTGCACCAGAATAAAAAGAGCGTGATTACCCAGCGCGAAGTCCCGGATAATACCCCGTCGTTTCCGGTCGGCCTGAAGGCTGCCTTGCGTGAGGATGCCGACATTGTGCTGGTTGGTGAGATGCGTGACTTGGAGACGATCTCGTTGGCGCTGACGGCTGCCGAAACGGGGCTACTGGTATTTGGTACCTTGCATACAAACAACGCACGTAAGACTGTTGACCGCATGATCGATGCCTTCCCGGCTGATCAGCAAGCACAAGTGCGCACGATGCTGGCGGCATCATTGCGTGGCGTGGTAGCCCAGTTGCTGCTCAAGAAAACCAAGGAATCTGGTGGTGGTCGCATAGCGGTGAATGAAATCCTGGTAGCCAACAGTGCGGTGGGAGCGATTATCCGCGAAGGTGCCACCCAGAAATTGCAGGATGTGATCGTCGGCGGTAAAGGGGAAGGCATGCAGTTTATGGATGATGCCATTTGGGAAGTATTGAAAAATGGCCAGGTATCGCCTCATGAGGCTTACATGAAAGCGATCGACAAGAATCGTTTCAAACCGTACCTCCCAGCAGAAGAAGCGGCGTTGGCCAATGCAGCCGGTGCCTTGGCCGAGTGAGTTGCGGTCTAACTATTAGATAACCAGCGTTCTACCTGCCAGTGCAAGAGTCGTCAATTAAGCCCAACGCGAGGGATAATATACAGCGTGTGATCCGTGAGTATGCTGCTACTGATCGTGAGGCCATTCGCAACATATGCTGTGATACCGGATTACTGGGATCACCGATCGACCCTGTTTTTGAAGACCGTGAGATCTTTGCTGATGTTTTAACGGCCTACTACACTGACTGCGAGCCGGAATCGTCTATCGTGCTCGAGCAGGACGGAATCATCGCCGGCTATATTCTGGGTTGCCGTCATGAGCGCCAGCAACGCCGTTTTGAGTTCAAAATGGGGCCCGGATTAGTGTGGCGCGTGCTGACACGGTTGCCACGCTATTCTGCAGCCAGCCGACGCTATTTATTATGGGTTTCAATGAATAGCTGGCGGGAAGTCCCTGATGCGCCCAAGGGGGTACCTCACTTTCATATCAACCTGTTACCGGAGGCGCGTAGCGTGCCATCCACCAGGCTGCTGATTGACGCCTTCCTGGCATATCTGAATGGGTGTGGTGAGCGCCAGGTTTACGGGCAGATGGTCTCCGTGGGAAGCCGCCGCGGTACGCGCATGTTTGAGCGCTACGGGTTCAAGGTGCTCAATAAGGCGGAAATAACCAAGTACCGCAAGGTCTGCAGCGATCCGGTCTATTTGACCACGATCATCAAAGACCTGCAGGAGAACTCCAAACTCTATAGTTAGTCGGACTTGAGTGCATACAGCAGTTTAACAGTCTGATAAGCTGCCTGCACATTATGGACGCGGAAGATCGAGGCACCATGCATCATTCCATGTTCGATAAGCGCCTGGGTTCCGGCGTCCCGGTCCGCTGGGTTTGGAATATCGAGAATATCTCCAATCAGGCCTTTGCGGGAAACTGGCAGCAGGATCGGTCGCTGGAAATCTGTCAGTACTTCCAATTGGCCTAAAATCGCCAAGTTATCTTCGCTTTGCTTGGCAAAATCAATACCCGGATCCAAAATGAGTGACTCGTCGGATAATCCGGCGTTCCGGCAAACTGTGAGGCGGTCAGCGAAAAATTCGTGAATTGACTGCAAAATATCGGTGTAGCGGACCATGCTATGGTCAACCTTCGGGGTCCCGACACTGTGCATGACCAATAGGGCAGCAGCATGGCGCGCAGCGAGTCCTGCATTATCTGGGGTAGGCAGTGCGCTCATGTCGTTGAGCAGGTCGACACCAAGTGGCAGCAGTTCGCTAATGACCTCGGTGCGCCAGGTATTCAACGATAGTAACGGCGGAAAAACTTGTGTTTCATCCAGCGGCTGGCAGCCAGATGACTGCAAGTAAGCGGCAAATTGTTCGATGAATGGTGCAACCCGCGAAATTTCTTGAGCGGTTGTAATGGGTTCACGGTTAGTGCGCGCGCTTTCGCCACCAACATCTATCATGTCGGCGCCGTTAGCTACCAGGCCGGCAGCTTGATCCAATGCTGCATCCAGTGACAATGAACCGTCGCCACTCAAAGAGTCGTCATTGATGTTGACGATTCCCATGAGAAGCGGGCGTCGTGGGAAGTCGATTACCTGCTGTCTGCAAATCAATTGCATAGCGGGCAGTTTAGCATTTTACGGGTACTAGCGATAATTCTTTTGTGAGTTCTGGACAATTGTTGTGTTTCGCTGTTGGCTACTCTGAGTATTGCCAACTGCGTGTTATGGAATTTATTGATACGGTTTATGAAAAGCTGCGACGGCACCCGAAGCGCATTGTGTTTCCTGAGGGTAACGAGCCACGGGTACTGCAAGCTGCTGAAAAGATTGTCCAGCTGGAGTTGGGAACACCGATCCTGTTGGGCGACAAGTCCGAGATCCAGACTCGGGCTAAAGAGTTGGGGGTGAAACTTGACTTTGTCATGGTGATTAATCCAGAGACTGCTTCTGATCTCGAGCTGTTCTGCGGCTACCTGGAAAAAATCGATCGTTACCGCAAAATGGGCATGCAAAATTCCCGGGACGTCCTGCTCAAGCCCAATTATTTTGCGGCGATGATGTTGCAGTATGGCCACGCCGACGCGCTGGTTGGTGGGGCCGGCAGCTTTGCCGGCACATTGCTGCGCCCATTAATTCAGTTGATTAAGCCGATGCCTGGCATCAAGACGATTACCAGTTGCCAGATCCTGGTCCTCGAGAATGCCCGGAACTATGGTGAGGATGGTGTGCTGTTCATGGCGGATTGCGGAGTGGTGCCGCACCCGGACGTCGAGCAATTGGGCAG
>CAYUDZ010000019.1:17557-27870 GCA_964443575.1 uncultured Chthoniobacteraceae bacterium
CTTTCGTACCGGCTTATTTGCCCGCCAGGTACTTGGCTTGGTGCCGCGTGTTGCATTGCTCAGTTATTCCACTAAAGGCAGCTCCAAGACACCTGAAGCTGAGCGCGTCGTGACAGCCACCGAAATTGCTCGTGAGTTGGCCCGGGAAAATGGTATTGATATGGAAATTGACGGGGAATTGCAGGCCGACGCTGCCATCATTTCGGAGTTGGCCAAAATCAAAGTGCCGGACAGCCGGGTGGCCGGCAAGGCCAACGTCCTTGTCTTCCCGGACCTCAACAGTGGTAACATCGCCAGCAAGTTGGTCATCCACCTGGCAGGGGCAAAAGCGTATGGTCAGGTGCTGCTGGGTCTCTCACGACCAGCAGTTGATTTGTCACGGGCAACCACGGTTGACGAAATCGTTGCGCTTTCGGCGATTGCCGGGCTGCAGGCGGTCGAGTACCGCAAGTTGTACCCGGAAGAGCTGGGTGTAAGGAAGTTAGCGAGTTAATGAATAATGTAACGCCCAGGCTCTTCGTAGCTGCAACCCAGCAGAACGACGGCAAAACGACCACGTCGCTAGGGCTGTTCAATGCCTTTAAACCGCGTATCGGAAGGATCGGCTTCATCAAGCCGGTCGGCCAAAGGTTTGTCGATGTGGAAGGGAAAAAGATCGATGAAGATACCTTCCTGATCGAAGAGACCTATCACGTCGAGACTCCTATCGAAGACATGAGCCCGATTGCTGTGGAGCCGGAATTTACCCGACGCTACATCGAAAATGCCAATAGCGAATTTTTAATCCGCCGCATCCGCAACTCATTTGACCGTGCCTGTTGGGAAAAAGACTTTGCCATCATCGAGGGCACCGGCCACGCCGGGGTGGGTTCGGTATTTGACTTATCCAATGCTACAGTCGCCAAGACCCTGGAGAGTAAGGTGGTGTTGGTTACTGGAGGTGGTATCGGTCGCCCGATCGATGAGGTAGTACTGAATAAAGCGCTCTTTGACAAAGAGGGGGTCGAGGTGGTCGGCGTCATCCTCAACAAAGTGTTGCCGGATAAAATGGATTACATTGCAGACTTTGCCCGCCGCGGGTTTGCCCGCTTTGGTATCGAATTGCTAGGAGTTATTCCGATTGAGCCGATGCTGGCCACGCCAACCCTCACCCAGATCAGTAAAGAAGTTAAAGGCAAGGTAATCAACGCGAGATCAAAAATGCGGCGGCGTGTCGAGCGTATCATTATCGGTGCCATGAGTTCGCCCAACGTCATCGATCACTTCCAGCGCGGAACCCTGATTATTACCCCGGGCGACCGCGAAGATGTCATCCTGGCGGCCATCTCGACGACGTCGCTGCAAAATGCCCATGGCCACGACCTGGCCGGCTTGGTGCTCTCCGGCGATCTGCGCCCGCACTCCTCGATCATGGAATTGATCCACGCCTCCGAACTGCCAGTCATCGCGTCGCCGCTGGACAGTTATACCGTCGCCAGTAAAGTCCACTCCATGACCATCAAGACGCTACCGGGTGACGCAGAAAAAATTTCCAAGATCCAGGCAATGATCGAAAAGCACGTCGATGTCGACCGCCTGCTCGAAAAACTCCTATAATTGCGCTTGACGAACGCAGTCCAAGCGACGATATGTTTCACCTACCTTTTCGCCAACATAGCTCAGTTGGTAGAGCAGCTGATTTGTAATCAGCCGGTCGTCGGTTCGAGTCCGACTGTTGGCTCACTTTTTTTAAGGCTTCTCAAAACGTTCTAGGTGCCCAGAAAAGTCCGGTGGACGACGGCGGTAGCCGTCGTTGAGAAGCGGTGAAGACATCAGGAAGTCAGCGGTGGCGCGGTTGGTGGCGACGGCGATATCCCAGACTGCGGCGACCCTTAGAATCGCTTTAACATCAGGGTCATGTGGTTGGGAAGCCAATGGATCCCAGAAAAAGATCAGGATGTCTACCTCACCTTCAGCGATCTTGGCGCCGAGCTGTAAGTCGCCGCCGAGCGGACCGCTAAGCATGGCCTGAACTGGCAGACCGGTGTGATCTTTGAGTAATTTACCAGTGGTGCCGGTAGCGAGCAGCGAATGACGTGCTAGCTGCTCTCGATAGACCGTAACCCAGTCGAGCAGATCATCTTTTTTACCGTCATGGGCAACCAGAGCAATCGTGCAGGGGTTACCCATAACTAGCGGATCCTCGCTTGGTGAAGCGAAAATTAGTTAGGTACGCCGTGGACGGTACGCGGGCTGAACTTGACCCGCTTTGACTTCATCGGCTTGCCCATCGCTTCATTGTAACGGTTGGTGTATTCACCGGAAGCTTGGCTGGGGCCGAACAAGTCGCGACGGTTGGACAGGGTGTTGCAGGATGACAACGCGAAAGCCAAAAGTAACGCAGCAGAAAGTAATTTGATATTCACGTTGAAGATTCCAGCAAATCCATCCACAGATGTCAACTGCACATGCTTTAATTTGATTCAACTTACTGCCACCATTCCGCGAAGAGACCAGCTCACAACAGTTGGCCGGGTTTACTAGAATAGCTCTCATAATCAGCGAGCCAGTGGGGCAGTTCGAGGATGCGAGTGATCCGTCAGGTCAGTGAAACATCAGAAAATACTGCCTAATTATCTACAGTTAGCTATCAGATAAGATGTCTAATTTTAGACAGTAGGCAGATGCGTCCAGTTGGCTTACGGCGTGATTACTTCTTTAAAAAATCATTTTTGCAATGGATGGCATGCCATCTGCTTAGGTGCGCTCGCGGAAAATCGTGTCCTTTCCGCCTGTCTGTCAGAATGTGCAGACAGGCCGACGGAGAAGACGCGGTGCCGCATCAACGATACTGGCGGCGGAAAATTTCTGCTGCCGGTAGCAAGAAACAACAACAACTAAATAAAATATGTATATAAACATAAAAAAATGGGCGCTCCTGCTGGGAGTAGGTGCGCTGACACTAACGGCCCTCGGACCGATCGCACCATCTGCGATCGCCCAGGACGAACCAGCTGCTGAGGAAGAAGTTGCTGAAGATGCCTACTCGAGCGAGGAGGAAATAGCGATCTCCGAAGGCGAAGTGGGCTTCGGCGTGTTCTCGGTCAATAACCTGTGGATCTGTATTGCAGCCGCCCTGGTGTTCGTGATGCACCTTGGTTTTGCTACGCTGGAATCCGGTCTGACCCAGGCCAAGAACACGACTAACATCATGTTCAAGAATGTCTGGATTATCAGCGCCGGTATCCTGATGTATGCCTTCTGGGGATTCAATGCAATGTACCCCGGATTTGCTGAAGGTGATCCTGGCGTATTTGCTATGGGTAGCTGGTTCGGCCAGTCGCTGGCTGACACTTCGCAAACGACAGCCGCGTACAATGCAGGTTACACCTGGTGGGGTGATTTCATCTTCCAGTCGATGTTTGCTGCAACTGCCGCGACGATTGTTTCCGGTGCGGTAGCAGAGCGTATCAAGCTGCCATCATTTATGCTGTTCGCTGTACTGCTGGTCGGCTTCGCTTATCCGATGAGCGGTAGCTGGAAGTGGGGCGGTGGCTGGCTCGACCAGATGGGCTTCTACGATTTTGCCGGATCCAGTATCGTACACGCCTTCGGTGGCTTTGCTGCCCTGGCCTGTGTCATGATCCTCGGGCCACGTGCCGGTAAATACGTTGATGGCAAAATCAAGCCGATCCTTGGCCACAGCATGCCACTGGCAACCATTGGTGTCTTTTTGCTGTTCCTTGGCTGGTTTGGATTTAATGGTGGCTCGGCACTGAGTGCTGACCCGAAGGCAGTTTCCTATGTCTTCACCACGACTGCTCTCGCGGCTTGTGCTGGTGCAGTTGCTGCGATCTTTACCTCATGGATCTTTATCAAGAAACCTGACCTGTCGATGGCCCTGAACGGTATCCTTGCCGGTTTGGTAGGTATTACTGCAGGCGCTGATACTGTGGGTGAAGAGTCGGCTGTGATCATCGGCCTGATTGCCGGTGTGATCGTCGTATTCTCGATCCTGTTCTTTGACAGGATCAAGATCGACGACCCGGTGGGCGCGATCTCAGTCCATGGTATCTGCGGTATCTGGGGTACGGTAGCTGTCGGTATCTTCTCGTTTAATGCCGACCACAGCTTCATAACCCAGTTGATCGGGACACTGTCCTACTCGGCATTTGCGTTCCTCTTCTCGTTGATCTTCTTCATCATTATCAAGGCGATCATGGGAGTACGTGTCAGTGCCGACGAAGAGCAGGAAGGCCTGGATATTGGCGAGCATGGCCAGGAAGCATATCCCGACTTTGTTGCCAATAGATAATAAGTCGCTGTCTGTTTTAACGGCGGTCCGGCAGATGCCGGGCCGCCAAGACAGGAAAAATAGAATTAGAAAGTAAGAAAATGAAAAAAATTGAAGCAATCATCAAGCCGTTCAAGCTCGAAGAAGTGAAGGACGCGCTGGCTGACCTCGGGATCGAGGGCATGACAGTCAGCGAAGTCAAAGGCTTCGGGCGCCAGAAAGGCCATACCGAGATCTATCGTGGCAGTGAGTACACCGTTGACTTCCTGCCCAAGATCAAGATCGAAGTGGTATTGGCAGATGATCTGGTAGAGTCGGCTAGCGCCGCAATCGTCAAGGCTGCCAAGACCGGCAAAATCGGTGATGGCAAGGTCTTCGTCCTAAGCATCGAGGAAGCGATTCGCATTCGTACTGACGAAACTGGCGATAAAGCCATCTAATAGAAATACCTTAACCTGAAAATGTGCGTTGCTCTCCTGTGGCGCACACGAATGCGGCGGGAAGAATTCTTCCCGCCGCATTTTTTTGGCGCGAATGGTAGCGGCTGGCAGAGCGGATTCATAACAACGATGTGATTAATTTGGGCTAATTTTTCTACAGAATTTCTTTGACAGAACCGGCCAATCTGTTAAATCTTCCGTTCGCATTTTTCGAGATAAGGTAATTGCCCCCTGGCTGTCATGGTTGCGAAGGCGCTATGCGGGCAGGGCTTTTTGCCTTATGGCGAATCGGCGAAAATAGATAGGCGTCAGCGGGATGCAGAAGTTTGATAGCTGCTGTATTCCATGTTGGCGGTAATGCCAGGCCCATGTAGCTCAGTAGGTAGAGCACGTCCTTGGTAAGGACGAGGTCACCGGTTCAAACCCGGTCATGGGCTCGCACAGAGCCGACCTGCCGACGTTCAAAAGAACAACAACAATACAATATACAATTAGGAAATTAGTAGAAGTATCACCAAGGAGACCATCCAATGGCAAAGGATCAATTTAAACGCGATAAGCCCCATGTGAATATTGGTACAATCGGTCACGTTGACCACGGTAAGACCACACTCACAGCAGCAATCACCACCGTGCTTGCAGAGAAAGGCTTCGCTGAAGCAAAGGACTACGGTTCGATCGATAACGCGCCCGAAGAAAAAGAGCGCGGGATTACTATTAATACGGCACATGTCGAGTACCAGAGCGACAACAGGCACTATGCCCATGTGGACTGCCCGGGCCATGCTGACTATGTGAAAAACATGATCACGGGTGCGGCCCAGATGGATGGAGCGGTCCTGGTTGTCAGCGCTGCAGACGGCCCGATGCCACAGACTCGCGAGCACATCCTGCTGGCGCGCCAGGTAGGTGTCCCGGCGATTGTTGTCTTCCTCAACAAGGTCGACATGGTGGATGATGAAGAGCTGCTGGAGCTGGTGGAAATGGAAGTGCGTGAATTGCTGACTTCCTATGAATTTCCAGGTGATGACATCCCGGTAGTTAAAGGTAGTGCGCTGAAAGCACTCGACGGTGATGCCGACCAAGTAGCCAACATCATGAAGCTGGTAGAGGCAATCGACGAATATATCCCGGTACCAGAGCGACCGGTTGATCTGGACTTCCTGATGCCGATCGAAGACGTCTTCAATATTGAGGGTCGTGGTACGGTTTGTACTGGCCGTGTTGAGCGTGGCATCCTCAAGAAAATGGAAGAGGTTGAAATTGTCGGTATCCGCGACACCCAGAAGACGGTTTGCACCGACATCGAGATGTTCCGCAAGTTGCTCGACGAAGCCCAGGCCGGTGACAATGTCGGACTGCTGCTGCGTGGTGTCAAAAAGACGGACGTGGAGCGCGGTCAGGTTATTGCCAAGCCCGGCAGTATCACACCGCATACCAAGTTCAAGTCAGAAGTTTACATCTTGAGTAAGGATGAAGGTGGTCGCCATACCCCGTTCTTCTCGAACTATCGCCCGCAATTTTATTTCCGGACAACAGACGTGACAGGCTCTATTAAGCTGCCTGATGGCGTGGAGATGGTGATGCCTGGCGACAACGTATCGCTGGAAGTCGAGTTGATTACTCCGATTGCGATGGAGAAAACAATTCGTTTCGCGATCCGTGAAGGTGGCCGTACTGTCGGCGCCGGTCGTGTTAGCGAAATTATAGAATAATGGAAAATGGCGTGGACGCAGAGCCCGGCTGCAAGTACTGTATTTGCAGCAGGGCTCCGGTTCTCGCGAATAGGTCAGTAGCTCAATTGGTAGAGCAACGGTCTCCAAAACCGTCGGTTGGGGGTTCGAGTCCCTCCTGACCTGTACTTTAGATTGTATATTTAAAAAGCCCGGATGATTGGCAAAACGAGAAAATTTATCGGCGAAACGGTTGCTGAGTTACACAAGGCAACCTGGCCGTGGAACCCCAAGGAAAAAGGATTCCTCAAGTACAAGGTGCTGGTGGATTCTACAATTGTGGTCGTGATCGCCTCCATCCTGTTGGCCGGATACGTCAGTTTCATCGACTTTATCATGGTCAATATCGTCGGCTTTTTAACCAGCTTGTAGTACCCAGGGTGCTCAGGCGCTGAATATTTATGAATATTGCCCCACAGGATCAATGGTATGTCGTACACGTTTTGTCCGGTCAGGAACAAAAAGTGCATGATAACCTGAAGCGCCGGATTCAGACGGAAGAAATGGGGGCACTTATTTTTGAAGTGCTCATTCCGACCGAGCGGGTGTCGGAGGTACGCCGCGGAAAAAAAATTGAAACAACCCGCAAATTTTTCCCGGGGTACATCATCGTCAATATGAACCTGTTGGATGAAAAGGGGGAACCGAATGAGCGCACCTGGTATTTTGTACGGGATACGCCGGGGGTGATCGGTTTTGCCGGTACTAAGACCCATCCGGTACCGATGCCGCGTCAGGAAGTGGAAAGTATGCTGATGCAGTTGCGTGAGCGTGAAGAAACAGTGAAGCCGAAAGTAAGCTTCGAAATTGGTGAAACTGTCAAGGTTGCTGACGGCCCATTCCAGAACCAGACTGGCGTAGTTGAAGAAATCGATCCGGAACGAGGCAAGCTGCGGGTTTCGGTGAGTATCTTCGGGCGCTCGGCACCGGTCGACCTCGAATACTGGCAGGTGGAAAAGACTTAACAATCAGGAGATAAGATCATGGCAAAAGAAGTGTCAGGACAGATAAAGCTGCAGATTCCGGCAGGCCAGGCTAACCCGGCCCCACCGGTAGGCCCGGCATTGGGTCAGCAGGGGGTGAATATCATGGCGTTCTGCAAAGAATTTAATGCAGCAACGCAGAAACAAGCCGGTGATATCCTGCCGGTTGTGATCACTGTCTACAAAGACAAGTCGTTCACCTTCATAACCAAGTCGCCGCCAGCATCCGTATTGCTGAAAAAAGCTGCCGGTATTGCGGCGGGTTCAAAAGAACCCAATAAGTCGAAAGTAGCCAAGGTCAGCAAGGATAAGGTCATGGAAATTGTGAAGACCAAGATGGATGACCTTAATGCACGCGATGAGGAAGCCGGCTTCAGGATCATCGCCGGTACAGCCCGCCAGATGGGCATCGAAATCGAGGAGTAGTTTTCTTTTTCAACTGTCTGCTAGGTCGTTTGGGACCAGCGGCAGTGTGGCGACTTGCTTGCCCAAGTGAAATTCTGAGCCGACTTTCACCAGGCTGAAGATTTGGATTTCCTCACTGGTGATCAGAGCGGTCCTTCTCCCGGCAGCCGGCAGGAAACCGCCAAGGTTAATAATGACTCGTCCGTTCACCCGCCACACCCCCTGCCAATGGGTGTGACCGACGATTGCGTATTGCGCTTGAGGTGCATACTTTGCAAGGAAGCTTGCGGTCACGGTAGCGGCTTGTTGCCAGCATTTCAGGATGCGCACCAGTCGCAGCGGATTCATCAGCTGGCGCAGAATTAATTTCATCGGGCTGCGTTTGTTGCCGACTGCCCAGTCCATGATGGGTGCTTCCATTGCGACGCGTCGCGAGAGCGCCAGCCGATCAGCAAGTGGCAACGGTGCATTCTGTTCAGCTGCTGCCAGTGCATTGCAGTGCGATTGCTTTAAAGCTTGCGCCTCATTGCTCCACGGAGATAGTGCCGGGAATACGGCGTCGCCATGCATGATGAGGACCTGGCCGTTGGCAGCAGTCAGGCCATGGTTGGCTGAGATCTCAGGATCGTGGTTGCCGGTAAGTAGCAGGATTTTTCTCTGTGCATCGGCTAGCGAGTGCAGCCCTGCGAGATAACTATCGACCATCGGCTTATTGGCTGCGGAGCGAGCCTCAACCGTGTCACCGTTGAAGACTATATGGCTGGCATCGGAGATGGCGGGGGCTAACTCCTGCGCACCACTGATCGAGCTGCCGATATGGCCGAGGTGAAGATCAGAAAAGACCTGAATCTTCCGCCACCCCTCAGCATCAGCTTTGATCAGTGCCGACATTCTCTACTCCCCGACTACGCTTAGGGTAATTGACCTGCTGTGGGAGCTGCGCCGGTGTTCAAAAAGGAAGACACCCTGCCAGGTGCCAAGCGCCAAGCGGCCATCTACTACCGGAATTGTTTCGGAGGTTCGGGTCAATGCCATCCTGATGTGGCTGGGCATGTCATCAGCACCCTCGAGGGTATGCACAAAATAGTCTATATTCTCCGGCACCAGCTTGTCGAAGTACGTATGCAGATCCTGCCGAGCTGAGGGGTCGGCATTCTCAAATATCACCAGGCTGGCACTGGTGTGGTGGACGAATGCCGATGCCAGTCCGTTGCGCACGCCGACTTGCCTGACCAGTGAACGCAGCTCCTCAGTGAACTCGTAGGTTCCCTTGCCTTGGGTGCGGATACTTATTTGCCTGCTATGGGCTGCCATAGCGCTAGCTTGGGGCAGCTTGCCAGGAGGTAAAAGTAAAAAGCGGGAACGATTCTACCTGCGTGATGCTGGCTGGCGCTACTATTATAGCGCGTATGTTTGGGAAGGTACGGTTAACCGTGGCCACCACCGCGGCGCCCCTGATAACCACCGCTACCGCCGCCAGATGGGCGATCTTCACGTGGTCTGGCTTCATTGACCTTCAGCTTGCGACCCATCCATTCGGTGCTATCCAGGCTGCTGGCAGCTTCATTCATGGCTTCCGGTGTTGCCATGGTGACAAAACCGAAACCTCGTGGTCGGCCGGACATACGGTCCATTAGAATGTGGACATCTTTGACTTCCCCGTATTGGGCAAATAGATCCTGAAGATCAGCTTCGGTGACATCGTAGGATAAATTTCCTACATAGAGTTTTGTATTCATCTTATATTGACGGTTGTGCTTGCTGCTAAGTTAGTTTCCTAGTTTGTGACCGGTCACCGGCACTCAACCATCACTGAACTTTCTCTGTCCACCTGATGATCTACCATGTCTTCACAGCGACAAGCGATCGTTTACGCACCCATTAGCTACTTCTGTGACGGAAATAGCAAGCCCAATAATGTATGTTTCGAAATTGTCACGTAAGCTCGGAGATCGAACCAAACTCAGGATCGAACAACCGCTTGTAAGTACGAGTGGCAAAACCGTCTGTCATCCCGGCAAGGTAATCGCAGAGTAGGCGGGCTTTAGCAGCTTGCGTGCTCTCCTTTATCAGTTGCTGATGGTAGGATGTCGGCAATAAGCCGGCATACTTTGCTGGGCCTTCGCTCAGATACACATCCACCAAGGTGTTGAAGAGGCGCTCGATGATATGGTCACCCTTGAATTCGAGCTGTTTAATTTTGGAAGAACTGAAGACCAGGTCGACAGCCAGCTTTTTGTAGAGGGCTGACTCGCTGCTGATGTCGGGCTGTCGCTCGAGCTGGTAGCGATAGCGGTTGCTGTACTCTGCCGGATAGCCATTTCGCCTGCTAAGGCTACAGCCATTGATAAACCTGCCGACACGCTTGCCGGCCCAGGCATCGATAACACCGGCGGTGATTGCTTCGAGCAACTTGTCGATATGGTGTTGCGATTCCAGGAACTGCTGCTTATTGGCTTCTGCCCATTGCGAAATTTTA
>CAYUDZ010000020.1:0-24482 GCA_964443575.1 uncultured Chthoniobacteraceae bacterium
CGCCCGCCTTGTATCCAAGTACCTCACGCTGCGTCTCGCTACGAAGTTTGTGATTTTTCCGGGCTAGTCATCCGGCAGCCAGACTGAGGTTTGGATTGACGTCATGGTCGATGTCGGAGGGTTCCCCTGCGAGGAGGCGTTCGACTGCAACGTTGGCGATCATGGCGGCATTATCGGTACATAGTGCAGGATCGGCCAGGATCAGGTCACAGTTGGCGTCGCCAGCAGCTGATTGCAAGGCCTCACGGAACCTTTTATTGATACTGACTCCGCCACTTGCGGAAACCAGCTGATATCCCAGTTTGTTTGCTGCGCGAATTGTTTTTCTTATCAGCACGTCGAAGACAGCCTGCTGGAAAGAAGCGCAGACGTCCGCGATGTCATCATGTTTTATTTTGGGTAACAGATAGCGGACGGCAGTTTTCAGCCCACTAAAACTGAACTCCCAATTATCGTCGTCGAAAAATGCCCGTGGAAACTGGAAGCGATAGGGGTCGCCGCCGCCGGCAAGTTTTTCAATTTCCGGTCCACCCGGGTAGGGCAGGTTTAGCATTTTGGCTACTTTGTCGAATGCTTCGCCAGCGGCATCATCACGGGTTTGGCCAAGAATTTTGAATTGGCGTGGACCAACCAATTCCACCAGCGAGGTATGGCCACCACTAACCAGCAAGGCAACGCATGGCTGCACGCCATCGGGATGACCAAGGAAAGGAGAGAGCAGATGGCCTTCAAGGTGGTTAACTCCATAGAATGGCAGCCCTAATCCGATTGCCAACCCCTTGGCACAGGACATGCCGACGAGCAACGATGAAGCCAGCCCGGGGCCACGGGTTGCTGCCACGGCATCCAGGTCAGACATTGTCATTGCAGACTGTGAAAGCGCAGCGTCAACGACCTGACGGAGTGCCAGCAGGTGGTTGCGCGAGGCTACCTCAGGGACAACACCTCCAAAGCGCCGGTGAATCTCAATCTGCGAAGAAATTACTGAGGCTAACGTCCGGCTGCGGCCATGCTGGACAGCAGCGGCAGTTTCGTCGCAAGAGCTTTCGATCGCCAGTACGACCGGATCACTCATTACTCGGATATATCTTGGGTGGTTGCCTGGGTATTGATTATATCCATGCCTTGAAGTTTGTCTCCGCCCACTGCACCGGCGTAGACTTGCAGTGCGCGTAGCGCCTCAATCGCCCGCTCCAACTGCACATCGACCGCCCCAGCGGCAGCCTGTTGCTGGTCATCAGTAAGGAAGTCGAATCGCCGCAACAGCAAGGCGTCACGCTCCTGTTCCGGTGTGAGGGTGACGCGGATATGCGGTTCGACGCCATTTTCATGGATGACCTGACTACCGGGGGTGTAATACTTGGCGGTTGTCAGGCGCAGTGCGGAGCCGTCGTTTAGCTCAATTACGCTTTGTACCGAGCCCTTGCCGAATGAAGTCTCGCCGACCACCACGGCACGGTTGAGGTCTTTCAGTGCACCAGCCACGATCTCCGACCCGCTGGCGCTGCCATTATTGATAAGTACAGCCATAGGGAATTTTTTGGGAGGTTCATAGTTGGTGGGTGTCCGGTAAGTCATGCGTTGGGAGGGCAGGCGGCCTTCGGTATAAACAACCATTTCGCCGGGATCAACGAACAGAGCACAGACATCGCGGGCGCTCTTCAGCAGGCCGCCGGGATTGTAGCGCAAATCGAGGATAAGCGCCTGCATGCCCTGGGCATGCAGTTCGGTAAGTGCTTCTTTCAGTTCTTCAGAGGTTGGCTGGCTGAACTGCGTGATCCGAACGTAGCCGATTTTCATACTGCCAGATTGTGATGAATCGAGCAGTTGTACATCGCGAACACTTTCTACAGGTATGATTTCCCTTACTATTTCGTGGTCGGTGATTTCACTGGTGGACGGTCTTAGGGTTGTTAATGTGACCGGTTTGCCGGGTTCACCACGCAGCAAGCCAACAGCACTGGTCAGGTCCATTTTGTCGGTCGAAGTGCCATTAATTTTAATAATTTGATCACCTGGCAGCAGTCCGGCATCAAATCCGGGAGTGCCTTCCATCGGCGAGACTACAGTGAGTACGCCATCACGCAGCGAAACAACCACGCCGATACCACCAAAGTCGCCACGTGTATCATCTTGCATTGCCGAGTAATCCTCGGGCTCCATGAATTGACTGTGCGGATCGAGGCTTTCCAGCATTCCGCGCATAGCAGCGTATATCAGGTCGCGGTAACCGACTTTATCGGCATTGACGTAATCCTGGCGAATTAGTTGCAGTGCCCGGGTGAAGGTGGTGATATCGCGGTAGCCGGTTTCATCTGTGGGCTCATCTGCGGATTCACGACCGATCAGGTTGAACCCAATCATTGCGTTGCTTCCTATCAGGGCGACTATAATTACAACAAACAGGCGTGATCTCATTAGGCTATTCTAGCAGCAGATTTTGGTACGTGCAAAAGGCCGCTTAAGCTACTCGGCAGGTTGTGTCTGTTCTGGCTGTTCACTTGCCTCACCGGTCAACTCTTCCGTGTCTGCCTGTGTATCTGCTTGCTGCCAGCGCACCCGGTCGGCAAAAAGAATACACTCACCATCGATCGGCAGGGGAGTAGCCGCACTCAAGAAGAAATTTTGTAAATTGACGGAGCGCAATATAAAGGGTGCCCATTCGCGGTATTCACCATTGGCGATTTCATTAAAGAAGCCGAGGCGCGACGTAATTGGCGTGAGATAAAGCCCGGTAACAGGTCCCCCTAACTGATTGTAGTCATTAATGTTAACCATGATCCCCGGCTCCGACGGTAACATCAGACATTTGCGGTTGGCGTACCAACCCACGGCCCACGGCATATCGGAGACCAGGATCTCGTTAGGTTGGTACCAATTACCTAAAATACTAATAAATGGCGGCACATACGGTGGCCAATGTAAGCGGGCTCTATTACCCGGTAACAGATTCGTGATCAGTGGAATCGCCGAGATCAGGTAAATGAGGACAAAGAAGCAGATGCGTATGAAGCGATAGTCGATCGGCAACCGGGTCCACAATATGAGCAGAAATGCCAGCCCATAATAAGTCATAATCGGGATGAACAATACATGCAGCTGGTTTTGACCGACCGCATCATCCGGAACGCCAAATATGACCATGCCGGCAAAAGCACCCAGCCAGGCAGTCAACAGGTACCAGCGAAATTGCCCGCGTTCCGGTTTTTTGAAACTATGTAGCAGGCTCACAAAAAATACCGGTGCGACAATGCTAAAGCCCAGGAACTTAAACATACTGCCAAGTTGCTGATCGAAATTTGCTTCTAACTTGCCGCGGAAGTCACCAAAGCCAAAGCCTGCGAAGCTTGGATCGAGCGAGCGCATCCACAGCGACTCGGACCCGCGCACCCCATCGAGCACGCTGAATATAGCCAGGCCAAACGGGTTACCTGTCACCTGATAGTTTCGGTATAACCATGGGGAAATGACCATCAGGAAGACGAGACAAACAATAACCGCCACAAAAAATCGCGGCTTAAAATAGATCAGAATGAATAGCAAGCTGCCGATGAATAGCCACACCGAGAGCGGGTGGGTTAAGACCATAAACCCGCTACCGACAGAATAGAGTGACAGCCAGAGACCGCAGGCCATATTGCTTTGCCGTGCAAAAATTGCCTTCATCATACAGAACGCCGTGCCGCTAAAAAAGAATAGCAGCAGCATGTGCGGCAATCCGGACATCGAAAATTGCCAGAACAGATCGCAGACCACCAACAAGCCGCTGCCTAGTATGGCGAGTTTGGCATCGAACAAGCGCTGGGCCAGAAAATACCAGATCACCAGCGATAGGATAAATAGCCCGGCTGACACGGCAGCGATCACCCTGTCCGGAGGGTAGACGACTCCACCTTGCCCCATCCGCCAATATTTTTTCGTAAGCCATAGCGGCACGGAATTTACCATCGAGTAAAGTGGTGCATGATAGGTCTCAGGAAAATTCACCTGGGGGATGCTGCGCCCTGCCGACTGCATTTGCCAGAGGGCGAGTGGACGAATGGACTTAGTCGTATAGCCATTGCCCGAGGCAAACTCACGTGCCACCGTGGCCAACTCCATACCCTCTCGCTCAGAAAGTCCCTTGAAGTAGTAAGGGGACAGCTGTAGGCCGGCGATGACAACAATGGTTAGCGTAATTGCCAACCATTTGATCACTCGAGCCAGCAATCCGCTTTCCAATGCCAGCACCATCCCTTGTATATTGCTTTCGAGTCCGCGAGACATAGCCAGATTATTGTTCCTCCAATTTCAGTTCCTTGAGCCTTCGGTGTAATGTTCTACGGCTTATGCCAAGTCGCTTGGCTGCTTCGGTTCGATTGCCACCACACTCATCCAGAGCGCGTATGATGAGACGTCGTTCACTTTCTTGCAAATTAAATCGCTCGTCACTGCCACCCCCGGCCATGGCATCCTTCAAACTTCCAGAGCCGCAGGTGTCGCGTATTTCAGCGGCTGCAGTACGGATTGCCTGCGGCAAGTCACGCAGGGTAACTTTATCGTTATTTGACATCACCACGCCGTGTTCGATTGCCGTGCGCAGTTCCCGGACATTGCCCGGCCAGTGGTAGCTGGTTAGGGCGCTCATGGCTTCCGTGGTGAGGCGCATATTTCCTTTTTCATTCTCAGCGGCAAATTGAGCGAGGAACGATTTTACCAGGAGCGGGATATCCTCGGTGCGCTCGCGCAGTGGGGGCAGAGTGATTTGAACCACGTTCAAACGGAAATAAAGATCATCCCGAAATGCCCCTTCTTTGACCATCTCGGCCAAGTTGCGATTGGTGGCTGCGACCAGTCGTACATCGACCTGGACTGTCTTGCTGCCACCCACACGCTCGAACGAGCGTTCACCCAATACACGCAGGATTTTAACCTGGGTGCTGGTGTCGATTTCACCAATTTCGTCGAGAAACAGGGTGCCGCCGTCTGCCTGTTCAAATCGTCCGATACGACGCTCGGTAGCTCCGGTAAAGGCCCCTTTTTCGTGGCCAAATAGTTCGCTTTCCAATAATTGTGGTGCGAGTGCAGCACAGTGAACCGGTATAAATTTTGCCTTTGATCGATTGCTCAGGTTGTGAACTGCCTGTGCCACGAGTTCCTTGCCGGTCCCGCTTTCTCCCTGGATGAGAACGGTGGCGCGGCTGGGTGCTACTTGCCTGATGGTGTCGAGGACTTCCTGGATCGCGAACGACTCACCGATAATTTTCTCCAACCCGTAGCGATGTTCCACTTGGCGTCGCAGCGAAGCGTTTTCTGATTCGACATCGCGACTGCGCAGCGCACGTTTAATCAGGATTTCCAATTTATCAATATTGATCGGTTTCGTTATGAAATCATAGGCACCTTTTTTCATTGCCTCCACCGCGGTATCGACGCTGCCATAGGCGGTCATCATGATGCAAATTGGCGGCTGTGGCATGGCGAGTGCGCGTTCGATCAGGCTCATGCCGTCCTCACCTCCCAGCCGTAGATCGGTAACCATGACATCCATGGACTCGACCTCCAGCACGGCGGTTGCCTCTGCTGCGTCGGCTGCAATATAGACCTCAAACTCATCCTCCAGCGACGCGCGCAGGCCGTCACGGGTGTGTTTTTCATCATCTACTATCAACACATTAGGTTGCATGTCTCATCAATTAGTAGACAATAGCATCGGAGTCGGCAAGAGCGGGAGTATCATTTGCCCGTTGCCAAGCGATGGTTTCGCAGCATAGTTTTTGCAGGTAGTCAGAAAGTATTGTGCGATAGTGGGACATATGTGTGCCGGGGAATGCTGAATACTGTGACTGATTTGAGATAATGTCTGACGAGATAATAGATAGCGGCGCGGACCAGCCGATGAAAAAGATATCGCGCAAAGATATCGCTAAAATGTCATCGATGGAATTTTTCCGTTCGGCGATCAAGCCCTACCGCAGGCTGTTCTCGTACCTGAAACCGTACCGTGGCAGGTTTGCCTTGGGTGTTTTATTTGGTGCTCTGTACGGGATGATGAATGGCATGTTGATCATCACCATCCAGCTGGTGGCCGCCATTATCTGGCCGCAGAGTCCTGAAGCTCTGACTTCACTGTTAGAGAGATTGCCCGAGCAATTACAGGGGGTAATCAAGATTTCAGGGGATGAGCCGACGTTGACTACAATCATCCTGGCGGTATCGGCAGTACCATTGGTCATGTCGATGCGTGGTCTGTTTGGATACCTGAACTCCTACTGTATGATCTGGGTTGGCATCAGGGTACTCAGTGATATACGGACGCAGTTGTTTAGGGACATCATGAAACAATCGCTGTCCTTTTTTGGCCAACAGAAAGGCGGTAATCTGATCCAAACGGTATTTAACCAGACCCGGATGGCACAAAACGCGCTAACCACGATAGCAAGCGATCTCATCAAGCAGCCGGTATCTATTCTTAGTGCTATAGCCGCACTTTTGTTTATTGATGCAAAGTTCACCATGGTGGCATTGATCTTATTTCCAGCCTGCATCGTGCCGGTCATCATTATCGGTAAAAAAGTGAGGTCATCCGGTGGCAAAGAGGAGCAGGAAGCCGGCATGCTGATGGTCGTTATGCAGGAAGCATTTGCCGGAATCCGTGTGGTCAAGTCGCATGCCCGCGAAGACTTTGAAAACGAACGCTTTACCCGGGCGAATGAAAAGATGATGGCATTTATGATGCGCTGGCGTAAGGCGATGGAAATTGTCGGCCCGATAGTAGAGACGGTGGCATCTGTCGGGGTGGCTCTCGCCCTGCTCTATGCGTGGATGAATGGTCTTGGTTCAGATAAGTTTCTTGGGTTGAGTGCCGGGTTATCACTGCTATACCCGCCATTCAAAACATTGAGTCGCTTGCACGTGCTGATGCAAAAATGTCTGGCAGCGACGACCAAGGTTTTCGAGTTGATGGACGAGAAGCCGGATATCATGGATGCACCAGATGCCAGTAGCCTGAAGCTTTCTGAAGGCCGGATTGAGCTTCGTGATGTGACATTTGGCTATGTTGATGGCACTAATGCCGTCGAGGAAATAAACCTTGATGTGCCCGCCGGTAAAAGCTTTGCCCTGGTGGGTCAGAGCGGTGCCGGCAAGAGCACCATCATGTCGCTGCTGCTGCGATTCTACGATCCCGACATGGGCGATATCTTGATCGATGGCCAGAACTTACGTTCGATCAAGCAACAATCGCTGCGCGACAGCATCGGTATCGTGAATCAGGATATCTTCCTGTTCCACGATACGATTTACAAAAACATCCTATACGGAAGACTTGATGCAACGCAGGAAGAGGTCGAGTTGGCGGCCCAGCAGGCCTACGCCCACGATTTTATCCTCGAGCAGCCAAATGGCTATGACACGGTTATCGGTGATAAAGGCTGCCTGGTATCCGGTGGCCAGCAGCAACGTCTCTCTATTGCACGTGCGATCCTGCGCAATGCTCCCATCCTGTTGATGGATGAGGCGACCTCTGCGCTGGATTCGGAATCCGAACAAAAGATCCAACAGGCAATCGAGAATTTGTCCCAGGGCAAAACGGTCATAGCGATAGCGCACAGATTGTCGACAATACTGAGTGCCGACCAGATCGTAGTAATGGATGCCGGACGCATCGTAGCAATCGGGACGCACACCGAGTTACTGGAAACATCTCCACAATACAAGCGGCTCTATGACCTGCAGTTTGGCGAAGGCAAAAAACCTGTCGACGAAGCCGAAGATAAAGGCGCTGATCCTAACTTTATCGAGATCGAGTCATCCGTCGAAGATTTTATCAGCTAGATTCCGCCTCAGGTATCGCTTATATACTCAAGCAACCACTCTATGAGCGAAGAGAACTCCAGCGACTTACCAACAAATTTTATCCGTGATATCATCGTCAAGGATCTGGCCGATGGCCGCACGAAATCCGTGCATACCCGCTTTCCGCCGGAACCCAACGGTCATCTCCATATCGGGCACGCCAAAGCAATATGCCTGAACTTTGCATTGGCGCGTGAGTTTAAAGGTGTCTGCAATTTGCGTATGGATGATACCAATCCGGAAAAAGAAGAGGCAAGCTATGTGGAGGCAGTGCGCAGCGACGTGCACTGGCTGATAGACGGGTGGGCCGATCGGTACTTGGGAGTAACTGACGCCCGCCAAAGCCCGGGCAAGACCGAGAAAGCAGGCAAGCTGGACTACCATTTACCACCTGCAAGAGTTGGTGTAGCATCTGTCGCAGAAGTTTCGCCATTTCATACTTCAACTTACTTTGATGCATTGCACGGGTTTGCAGTGCGTTTGATCGAACTTGGTCATGCATATGTTTGCGACCTGACTGCCGAAGAAACGGATAGCTATCGGGGCAGTCCGGACCAAGCCGGACGCAATAGCCCATACCGTGAGCGATCAGTTGCAGAAAATCTGGATTTATTTGCCCGCATGAAAGCCGGTGAGTTTCCTGACGGCGCGCGTGCACTGAAGGCCAAGATTGACATGAGTAGCCCGAATATTTGGCTGCGTGATCCGGTGCTCTATCGGATCCGCCACGCCCACCACCACCAGACTTCTGACCGCTGGTGTATCTATCCGCTTTATGACTTTGCCCATTGTTTGAGTGATTACATCGAAGGCATTACCCACAGTTTGTGTACCCTCGAGTTTGAGGTGCATCGACCGCTGTACGACTGGATACTCGAAGCGCTGCAGTTGCCACGAAACCTGCCCCGGCAATTCGAGTTTGCTCGACTGAACTTGACTTACACAGTGATGAGTAAGCGCAAGTTGCTACGGCTGGTAGATGAGCAGCATGTCAGCGGCTGGGATGACCCGCGGATGCCTACCATTAGCGGCATCAGGCGGCGTGGAGTGCCGGCGTCGGTAGTTCGGGATTTTGTGACCTCGCAGGGTGTGACCAAGTTCAAGGGCACGACCGACCTGGCTGCTTTCGAACATGCGCAGCGCTCCGCATTGAACACGCGCGCCGAACGTCGGTTGGCAGTGCTTGACCCGATCAAGGTGACCATCACCAATTTACCGGAGGATCATTTCGAAGAACTTGAAGCAATTAACAACCCGGAAGATGATGCTGCGGGCAGGCGCATGTTGCCATTTTCCAATCAACTGTATATTGAATCGACCGATTTCCAGCAGGAGCCACCGAAAAAATTCTTCAGGCTCAAGCCGGGTGGGGAAGTACGACTCAAATATGCCTACATTATTAAATGTGAAGAAGTCGTAAAGGATGCATCCGGCAAGGTTGTCGAGTTGCTATGCACAGCAGACCTTGATTCCCGAAGTGGCTTGCCCGGAGCCAGCCGTAAGGTCAAAGGAACCATCCACTGGGTCAGTGCCGCGCATGCCATCGATGCCGAAATTCGCCTGTATGACCGGTTATTTTTAGCGGAGCAGCCAGATGAGGAAGGGGATTATCTTGGCAATCTGAACCCGGAGTCTTTGCAAGTGGTGAACGCCAAGTGTGAACCAGCTTTGGCAGACCACCATCCTGATGCCAGATACCAGCTCGAGCGCACGTGTTACATCGCTCCCGACCCCGATTGGTCGGCTGGGCGACCCGTCTACAACAGGATCGTCACGCTACGCGACTCTTGGGCCAAACAGGCAGGTAAATAGAAGGCTCGCGCTGCGCTCTACCGGTTAGCCGAGGCACGCCTACTGCCGGGAAATCGCTTTTGTGGCTCAATTCCAAGCTTCATTAAAATAAAGATTTATTGAAGTCCTTGTGGAGGAGTAAAGGTTGAGTCCTTTGCTGGTCAAGCTGCTTCGGAAAGCAGGGAATAACTTGCTTACAAGCTGTATCAACGGCAGTAGTTGCTTCGGAGATTAGTGAAGACCTCTAAACCCTAAACCTTCGGCCCGGTTGAGCCGTTCTTGCAATGCGTACGGGAAAACGGGAAACTGATATTATGCGTTACCGGTTGGAGATCAAAGATGAGGCCCGCGAACAGTTACGGGCACTGCCCAAGGAGCACCGGCGCAGCATCGGTTATCGCATCGACCAGATGCAAAATGATCTGGCCGGGAATGTGAGGAAACTCGCGGCCCGAACTCAGGAATACCGGCTTCGGGTGGGCTCCTTCCGGGTGCTCTTCATGCTGGAAAGCGACCTGATCGTCGTGTATGCTATTGAGAATAGAAAAAATGCTTATGAGTGATACCACTACTGCTGAAAAGCCTACGCTTGAATCCCTCGCTGCTGAAGTCAACCGTTTGCAGGAGCGCATAGAGGACATGGAAGACCTCATGGAGCTTCGGGCCGCCGTGAAACGCAATGCCGGTAAACCCGGCACGCCCTGGGAAGAGGTCAAAAAAGACCTCGACCTTGACTGAATCTCCTTGCCCGCACTTTGCGCTCTTATCTTCTTCTGTCAAGTTTGAGGAGTTAATACATGACGATATGGTAGTAATATAAATTGAGTGTCGTTAATAATGAGGAGTAATCTGCCAAGGAATCGCTTTTATGGCTCATGGCGTTAGCGGGGGTTATGCGCCGGGGGTTGGCGGAGGGTGTATTAGATTGAATAGTTTAATTTGCAGCCAATGGTGATGCGCGGGGTCAAATCGAACTTATCTTGTCAATATGACTTAGCCCAGAGCACACGTTGCGGACTGGGATCACCGGAAAATGGACATGTGCCGGGAGTTGGTGAATCGTCGAAAGGGATGCAGCGGATCGTCACCTTGAGGTCGGATTTAATTTGCTCCTCGACCGCGTCGGAGCCATTCCAATGGGTCAGGGCAAAGCCGCCGTGGATTTCCGGTTGCTGCTGGTTGTTGGGGGTGAAGAATTGATAAAACTCATCCCTGGTATCGATTTGGCGGGTATGTTGTTCGCGAAACTCCAGAGCTCGCTGGTAAAGTGACTGCTGGATCTCATCGAGGATATCAGATATCGCAGCAGGCAGTTCAGCAACCTTAGGGAACGATTTTTCCTTAGGCCCGTGGTCACGACGCGCGAGCGCCGCAGTTCCTGCCTCGATGTCCCGTGGGCCGATCTCAATACGCAGCGGTATACCTTTTTTAATCCATTCCCAGTTGCGTGTTCCTCCGCCAATGTCCCGGTCATCGATTTCAATGCGTAACGGGGTGCCATGGTAATTAACCTGACGCAATTCAGTGGCGAGCGCCTCGGCCTGCAGAATGACTTTTTCGCGGTGCTCCGGTTTTGGTATTACCGGTAGTATGACGGCATGGGTTGGGGTCACCCTGGGTGGCATCACCATGCCGTCGTCATCGGCATGCATCATAATTACAGTTCCGATCAGGCGGGTGCTAACGCCCCAACTGGTAGTCCACGCAAATTCTTCGGAGTTCTCACGTGAAACAAATTTGATCCCTGAGGCCTTGGCAAAGTTTTGACCAAGAAAGTGCGAAGTGCCGGCCTGGATAGCTTTGCGATCCTGAACCATGGCTTCGATACATAGTGTATCAACTGCACCCGGGAAACGCTCGCTTGCCGACTTGGCTCCGGTGAATACCGGCAGGGCGAGGTGGTCGCGGGCAAATGTTTCATACACTTCGAGCATGCGGCGGGTCTCTGCTTCGGCCTCCTGTTGTGTTTCGTGGGCGGTGTGGCCTTCCTGCCAAAGAAATTCTGCCGTGCGCAGGAAGACGCGCGGGCGCATTTCCCAGCGAACGACATTAGCCCACTGGTTGATCAGTAGTGGCAGGTCGCGGTAGGACTGGACCCACTTGGCATAGGTAGCACCGATAATTGTCTCCGAGGTAGGACGCACGATCAATGGTTCAGACAACGGGCTTGCCGGCACCAGCTTGCCATCGGCGTCAGCTTCCAGCCTTGAGTGAGTGACTACCGCGCATTCTTTGGCAAAGCCTTCAACATGGGCGGCTTCTTTCTCCAAATAACTTAGCGGAATAAACAATGGAAAGTAGGCATTGGTATGACCGGTTGCTTTGAACATTGCATCAAGCGCTGCCTGCATTTGCTCCCACAGTCCGTAACCCCAGGGCTTGATGACCATGCAGCCACGCACGTCAGAATTTTCCGCCATATCGGCGTGACGGATTACCTGTTGATACCATTCGGGGAAGTCGTCGTTGCGGGTCGGTGTAATTGCTGTTTTGCTCATGTTCGTGAATTCTTCAAACTAGTTGGATCAGATGCTGCCAGATGATCAATAAATTTCATGAAGAACTGTTCACCTGCAATCAAATCGTCGATTGCAATAAACTCATCTCTGGTATGGGCTTGCGCTATCGTGCCCGGACCGACAGCGACCGCTGGAATTCCAGACGCCGCAAAGACCGCAGCATCACAAAACCATGGCGCAGTAGTTAGCTTGGCACCACACTCGAGAAGCTTTGCTGCCAGCGGGTGTGAGGGATCGGTGTCGAGCGCGTCCGCCAGCGTGTAACTGACTTCGGCATCAGGCACTATTTCTTGCAGGGCATTAATGGTATCGGAAATCAATGCCTTGCAGTCCAGCGCCGGGACCGTGCGGATATCAACCCCACAGCTACAGGAGTCTGGTACGATATTGATCTTCGATCCGCCATCTATCGTACCAATATTCATCGTTGGTACCCCCAGCAATGGATCACTGCTCTCTGCCATTTGCGGTGCCAATGTGTTGCGGAAATAATCGAGCAGATCCAGCATCTTGAGTATCGCACTCTCACCATCTTCAGGTACTGAAGCGTGGACGGCGTGGCCATGCGTTTTAATATCTATCCAAACGCAACCTTTGTGCGCATAGACCATATCAAGTCCGGTGGGTTCGCCGACAACGACAAAGTCCGGACGATACTTGCGACAGAAATCACGAGCTCCTAATTGTCCGGCTTCCTCGCCCATGAGGCCGGCAAACCAGATTTCAACAGGCAACTCCGCTATCTGCTCCCGATAATGACCAAGCGCAGCGAGCATACTTGCCATGGAACCCTTGGTATCAGTAGCCCCCCGGCCAAAAATTCTCCCATCCCTCATTTCAGCAGCGAATGGCTCAATCGTCATTCCCTGGACACTGACAGTATCGGTATGCGGCGCCAGCAATAGTACCGGCTTTTCACCTGTGCTGGCAGGAAACTTTCCGAGCACGTTTGGTCTGCCAGGCATGACATCCCACAGCTCAACGTTTGCACCGAGTTGTTTGAGCAAACCGGCCAGATAGTTTGCGCAGCCAGCTTCGCCTGGGTCGTCTACGCCCGGGTTGCCGGCAGGGTTCACGCTGGGAATGCGAATCAGCTCAGCCAGCAGCTGTTCTACCCCAGGCAAAGGATTCATGCCTGGAGTGATTTTTCTCCAACCACCGAGCTCAGGTACCAATCGACA
This sequence comes from uncultured Chthoniobacteraceae bacterium, assembly GCA_964443575.1. Classification (GTDB taxonomy): domain Bacteria; phylum Verrucomicrobiota; class Verrucomicrobiia; order Chthoniobacterales; family CAKUMP01; genus CAYUDZ01. The sequence continues at coordinate 13,328 of CAYUDZ010000020.1, forward strand.
AATTTCGGGATACCCTCCGCGATAGGAGTGGTCGGGTCATAACCTAGAACTTGCCGGGCTTTAGAAATATCAGCACAAGTCAGCGGCACATCACCGGGTTGCTCCGGTAATTGATTGATGATTGCCTTGCGCCCCAGTGCACCCTCGATCTTTTCAATCAGGTCGCGCAGTTGTGTCGTCTCACTTTCACCCAAATTGAAAATATCAAATGCCTTACCATTATATTCCATAGCTGCCAGCACCCCCTGGGTAATATCATCAATGTAAGTATAGTCGCGCCGCGTCGTGCCATCACCATATTGATCGATGGCTTCACCATGCCAAATCTTCCGGGTAAACTTATGGATGGCCAGATCCGGTCGTTGCCGTGGACCATATACCGTGAAGAACCGCAGGCAAACTACCTGCATATCGTAAAGGTGAGAGTAATTTGAGCAGAGCTGCTCACAGGCCATTTTGGTTGCGGCATACGGACTGATAGTCTGACTGATCGATACATCTTCCGAAAATGGGATCGTTTTAGTTATTCCGTATACTGAGGAGCTGGAGGCCAAAATAAACTTCGGTACATTATGCTGCCGTGCCGCTTCCAGCAGGTTGAAGGTTCCGCCGATGTTGACATCCAAATACAGCTTGGGTGAATTAATCGACGGCCGGACGCCGGCTCTGGCAGCCAAGTGCACGATCTGGTCGAATGGCGCAGCGCTTGCAAATAAATCATCTACCGACCGCTGATCGCTTATATCTCCCTCTACTAAATTAATCTGATCGATGGACTGCGCGAGGTTAGCACGCTTGATAGCAGGATCGTAGTAATCGTTGAAATCATCAACTACAGTTACCTCGTTCCCGTCATGGACAAGCTTATCTACCAGGTGCGAGCCGATAAACCCAGCACCTCCAGTTACTAAAATGCGCATTGGCGGAACTTATCTGAAAGTTGAAAACCCGATCAAGCAAAACATTCCTGCCTGCGTTTTTTAACAAGATTAGAAAAATAGCGTTGCCAGCATCGGATTTTCTAATAATATTATCAACTTATGGCAGATGAACCTACACCCCCAAGTAAGCAACCAGACGCAAACGCGCCAAAAAAAGAGACTGTTCGCATAAGTTTACCTAAAAAACCGCAGAGCGGCCCGGGAGGCGTCGCACCTGTCAAACGCGAAACAGTTCGTATCAGCATCCCGAAGAAAAGCGGCCCGGGGGTGATGCCAACACCGCCATCTGCTGCTGGAGCTTCTACACCGGCTCCGCCTCCTTCAGCCAGCGAGATGAAGCCGGAAGCTTCAGCGACAACGCCCGCACCACCTGCTGAGAGCAAGCCGACACCACCAGCACCTGCAGCATCCGCCCCGGCACCGCCGCAGGCACCATCTGCACCAACCCCACCAAAATCTCCAGCGGCCCCGGCGGCCCCGCCAGTTCAAGCCAAGCCTGCAGCTGCAAAACCACCTGCGCCACAAATCCCTGCCAAACCGGCACCGGCTGCACCAGCAGCCGCTCCGGCAGCTCCGGCAGGTGATGCAAAACCCAAGGCTGCTCCTGCTCCAGATGAAACGGCTCCGGTAACAGCCAAGCCGGCTGCAGCACCGAAAAAAGAGACCTCGCGGATTCAACTCCCTGGCAAAGCTGAGCCTAAGAAAATGCCACAGGCGACGGTCAAACTACAGCAGACACGCCCGCTGAGCCAAGGGCCAGCCGCAGCAAACATCCAACCGGCACAGCAAACGACCCCGGTAAAGAGTACTAAAACCATCGAAAGTTCCACTGCATCAGGCGATGCTGTTGAATCGGGTGGTGGTATAATGTTGCCTGCCGCCATGCTGGTCGTCGCAGCGATCGTCCTGGGCTTGCAAGTTTGGACTTATCTATCATAGTAAGGACTTATGGCAAACGAATCGATTATCAATTTAACTCAGGACAATTTCAGTTCGGAAGTTGAGCAGGCTGACAAAACTGTACTGGTTGACTTTTGGGCTGAGTGGTGTGGACCGTGCAAAATGATTGCTCCGGTGCTCGATGAAATAGCTGATGAGAAGGCTGATCTTGTTAAGATTTGTAAAGTGGATGTAGATGCAAACCCTGCACTTGCCCAACAATTCAGTGTTCAGGCAATACCTACTCTGCTGATTTTCAAAGGTGGCCAGGTTGTTTCACAAATTGTCGGCATGACCAGTAAAGCTGATCTGATTGCCAAACTGGAAGCGGCATAACCAGCATGGCTGGCACCCACTTTTAATTAGTAAAAGCAGGTTAGCAAATACACCCACCGGTGCACCGGATAGTTTCTTGCCAGCATCGCATCAACGTTAGGGCTCATTGGAATCACAAGTAGTCAAAGTCGGAATTCCGTCTGGCAGTTTACGGGACGCCACCGTCGACTTATTTGCTCATGCTGGATTTGTAATTAGTGGCAGTAGCAGGTCGTACCGGCCGACGGTCAACGACCCCAGTCTGGCAGTCCGTCTGCTGCGGGCTCAAGAGATGAGTCGATATGTTGAGGGGGGATTCCTCGACATGGGAATCACTGGCAGGGATTGGGTTGAAGAGAACGGTTCTGACGTCAAAGTTCTCTGTGACCTGCATTACAGTAAGGCAACCCGTAACCCGACACGCTGGGTGCTGGTTGTCCCGAATGATTCACAGGTCCAGAGCGTTGCAGATCTGGAGGGCAAGCGAATAGCTACCGAAGCTGTCGGGCTGACGCGCAAATTTCTTGAGAAAAATAAGGTAAATGCTCATGTCGAATTCAGCTGGGGGTCGACCGAGGTAAAGGTACCTGATCTGGTCGATGCGATTGTTGATATCACCGAGACTGGTGCGTCGCTGCGTGCCAACAACCTGCGCATAGTTGAAACCATCATGCAATCGTACCCGCAGGTGATTGCCAATCACGATGCCTACAATGACAGCGGCAAACAACCAAAGATCGAGCAGGTTGTTACTTTGCTGACCGCGGCATTCAATGCCCGCGATAAAGTCGGGCTTAAAATGAATATCGAGGAAAAAAAATTAAAAATCCTACTGGACAGCCTGCCATCTTTGAGGAACCCTACCGTTTCGCACTTGGCCCACGATGAATGGGTGGCGGTCGAAACTGTCATCGACGAAAGCATTGTGCGGGAAATTATTCCCAAGCTCAAAGAGTTGGGAGCAGAGGGTATCATCGAGTACCCGTTGAACAAGATTGTATATTAACCTGGTATGGGATCACTTAAAAAGAAGAGAAAAACAAAGATTGCCAAGCACAAGCGCCGTAAGCGGATGAAACAGAACCGCCACAAGAAACGCCTGCGTTACAAATCATAATCCGGTTGTGAGGCGGTTGGCCGTCAATCATTTGCTTCCACTGAATATTCTGGGAAGCGCGTCCTGATTTCGTTGAGGATCTGTCCCGCTTCGACTTTGTTGCCGGACTTCGTTAGGGAATCGTACGCCCGTTCAAGTGCCCTGGGAGCCATCTGCTCGTCGTCATATAGGACAGCGACTCGCTGGAATGCCTTGGCGGCCTCACTGAAACGCAATTCGGAAAACTCGATTTCGGCCTCGATCATGCGCGCCTGTGCATTACGTGTGCCCTCCGGTTGCATGCTCATGGCGTCGGCCACAGCCACCCTGGCTTGTTGCGTGTCGCCACTGCCAAGATAAGCCTGTGCCAGAGCCAGGTAACCATCTGCCTGTTCTGACGGCGATTTGCCTGCATCGATGGCCGAACGGGCAGCCGCAATTGCTCCGTCCCAATTTTTTAATTGAGTACGGCATTCTGCCAGCAAGAGCCAGGAGCTGACAGCCACAGGAACAGGGCTTTCTCTACCGGTGAGTTGCGTAAGATACTTTTCTGCTCTTTGAAAATCACCACTTGCGGCAAATTGTGCCCCCAACCAGTCAAGGATTTCACCGGGTATACGTGCAGCTTCTTCAGACCCGGTCATGTTATCGACCATGGCTGCCGTGTTGTTTGAGTCTTCCAGATAGTAGTAGGCCAGCAGTATTCTTAGTTTGGCTCTGTCGGAGTAGGTTTCCGGATCGAGCTCGATGCTCTGTTGCAAAGCTGGTATAGCTTGTTGGTAGTCTTTTTCTTCAAAGCTTGCCCAGCCGATCCAGTAGTTGGCTTGGGCGGCTGCTGCAGTTTCTGGAAATTGTTTCAGTAGTTGCCGAAATGCCTGAATCATCCCATTGTTATCCGCCAATTGTCCACGGATAAGGGCTGACTGCTGTAAGGCGACCTCGGCTTGCGGTGACTCAGGGTATTTGCCGGCAACCCGCTCGAAGTCCTCTTGGGCTGCACTCAAATTTCCGGTTTTCTGGTAGGCGAGTCCGCGTTCCGCAAGCACTGCAGGCATCAGGGAATCGCCTGCGAAGCGTTTGATAAACTGCGAGTAGGATTCAATCGCAGATTGCTGGTTACCGGCCTGACTCTGACACCAGCCGGCCTTATAGAGAACGTTCGGCATGAATTTAGAAGGCAATGGCGAAGCAATGAGTTCAGTAAATAGTTCACCGGCCTGGTTAAAGTCGCCTTGTTTGTAGAGTGCCTCGGCCTTTAATAGTTTGACCTGGGCCGCCTTTTCGCCCCACGAATAACGTTCGAGAAAGCGGTCTATCGATGGCAGCAGGCGCGGATCGTCGATGGCATAAAGTGAAACTAATTGCTGGTAGCTGGCATCACGGGCAAAGTTAGAATTTGGAAATTGTTCGATGATCAGTTCGTAGATATCACTTGCTTCTTTGAGCTGCCCAAGTTCGCGGTGGGCGTTACCGACCAGGATTAATGCTTCCGGTTCAACATTTCCAGCAGCGGACTCGACCACTTGGTTGTAGCTGTCGATCACTTGCTGGTAGCTGCCGCGCTCGTAGTCGACGCGCAGCAATCCGATGCGGGCCAATTTTTGCCATGGACCGTCGACCGGAATCTGGATCGCCTTTTGAAATAGCTCGGAGGCCAGTTGGTATTCACCGGTTGCCGAGGCCAGAACGGCACCATTGACCGCAGCCTCGGCGCGCATAGCAGGTTTGGCAGCATCATTGGCCAGCGATGAGTAGTATGACACGGCTTCTTTTTCCCTTCCGGTCTCTTTTGCTAACTTGGCCAGAGCTTGCAGGGTGGCTTCACGGTACGGATTTTCAGCCTCTTCAGTGAGCAATTCGCGATAAACGGAGCGGGCGGATTCCGGGCGCCCTAACATTTCGAGGCTGCGTGCCCTGCGGAATGTAGCTGCCATACGCAGCTTTGGGTCATCTAAGTTTTCGGACGCCAGCTTAAAGTACGACCTTGCCGCCTCGATATCATTCGAGCGAACCATCATTTCCGCCAGTCGATAGGCTGCCGATCCGACAAAGTTGCCTGAGCCATAAACAGAAATGATCCGACGATAGAGTTCACGCGAACGTATTTCCGCACCCAGTTCGCGGTAACATTCCGCGAGCCTGAAGAATGCGGCGTCCTGGTAAGTTCCGTTAGGATATCTCTGCAGGTATTTCTCGAATTCAACGACTGCCAGTTCGTAGAGTTTATCCCGGTAGAGGTTGCTGGCTACCCGGAACTGGACGCTCTCAGGAGAGCTGCGCCGGTCACCTGCTTCCGGTTGCAGCCTGATAGCATCCCTGGTACTGGGAGGGTTTGCCGGATCTGTGACGGGTGCCGGCTCGGGGATTACTGGTTGCGCTACCGGCGGTTGGCCGGGTGGATTGACCGGGACAGCTCGTGGTGCGTCTGTAGCTTGCGGCGGGTTGACGGGTATGGCACGGATCGCCTCGGGCTCCTGCCCATACAGGCAGGCGACAGATAGCCCAACAGCAGCAAGTAACGTAAGTGTCCGGTACATTGGCTGATCAGGCATCCGGCTTGGTTGTGGCGAATGCGACGTTCCAGATTTCAGCTTTGCGGCAGATGTCCAGGACTTGGACGATTGCATCATAGCTGGCTTCGCGGTCACCTCGTAGAATGATTGCCTGGTCCGGGTAGAGTTCGGCGATCCTTTGCAACTTCTCGTATAATTGATCTGGCGTCAGTTCCTGACGGTTGACGATGATCGCACCGTCGGTATTCACATTGATAATGATTTCACCGATCGAGCGCCTGGTTTCACTGCCTTCCTTGGCGGTTGGCACGGTGACATCGATCTCGGTTTCCCAACGTGCGAAATTCCAGGTTACAATGAAGAATATCAACAGCAGGAATACCACGTCAATCATCGGTGCCAGCTGAAAGCCGCTCTGCTGAGGTTTGGCTCGATCTCGAAAGTTCATGTGCTACTTATCCGCGGATTCAAGCTTCGGTATCTTCATCAACAGCAGCTGAGCGGCGGATGCTACGCGATGATTGATAGGTCAATGAAACCAACGCAAAAATATGGGTAGATGCGGCTTCAAGGTCGGCAATCAATGCCTGCACGCGACCGCGAAAGTACGCGTGGAATGCCAGTGCGGGTATACCAATTACCAGGCCGGCGGCAGTCGATACCAAGGCCACTGATACCCCGTCGGCCAGCATCATCGGTCTGCTGGCTGCGATATCGCTGGCGAGGACGCTAAATGATTGGATCATGCCAACCACCGTGCCGAGCAGTCCCACCATCGGCGCGATCGCACCGATATCTGCAAGATAGCTGATGCGATGGTTGAGGATGCTGGCCTGTTTGATACCTTCAGCTTCAGCTACTTCGCGCAGGTGTTTGAAGTCGGAAGTTGGATTATTGATTGCGAAGTCCAGGGTTTTTTGCACCACCCTGGCAACCGCTTCACGGTGTCTATTGGCAATGGCAATCAGGGCCAGGTAGTCACCTTTCTTGACCAGGGACTCGGCAGTTTCCATGAAACTATCGGTGACTATCGCTCCTTTACGCAGGGTGAAAAAATAAACCAGAATCAGGATCGTCGCGATAAAGCTGAGTATGGCCAGCGGTATCATAATCCAGCCCCCGGATTCGATCACCTGCCATAGCGTCAGGAACGATGATTGATCAGAGCCAAAAATGCCCGCTGGAGCATCTTCCGGTATGCCCTGCCCAAAAGCTGGAGCCGTGAAGCTGAGCATTAGCAGTGTAACTAACAATGAGAAATAGTAGCGCATTGACTGTTATATTTAGTAGTATAAAGCGGCGCTGGCAAGCGTGTTACTGAAAACTTAACGGCAACAATGTTGACAGCAGAAAAATCACTACGACCTTATTTGCGATGGTATCCAATTTCATGATTAATGGAAGTCGCACCCGGACTTGGCGGCTGCCTAGGCTGATACCTGCAGTTTTATGCCTGTTATGTTTGACGCAGTTGGCGTCTGCCGGCTTCAACACGGTTGTTATAGATGCGGGTCATGGTGGCCATGATCGGGGTGGTGTGCCCGGCCAGCGCTACCCGGAAAAAGTATTTACCCTGGATGTCGCCAAGCGACTTGAGCGCATCCTGCGCCGCGCCGGCTTCAAAACAGTCATGACCAGGACCCGCGACGAGTTCGTTCCCCTTAGCAACCGTACTCAGATAGCCAACCGCTACCGCAACTCGATTTTTGTCAGTATCCATTTTAATTCGGCTAAGCGGGTCGGGGCACGCGGCTTTGAAACATTTTATTATCAGGGGGCCGAGAGCTACCAGTTGGCGCAGCGGATCCAGCGCAATATCATGATGGTGGCACGTACCGAGAATCGTGGAGTCAAGCGGCGCGGATTTTACGTCCTGCGCCATACCAAGAATCCAGCGGTATTGGTGGAATGCGGGTTTTTAACCAACCCCTACGAAGCTAGGATGTGCGTCAAGCGCAGCTTCCGCGATAAAATGGCCAAGCGGATTGCGCGCGGCATCATGGAACAACACTTTGCGGTACGGGGTCGGGCTCGTTCTTTGGACAAAGATTAGCCCGGATCCATCACAAACTTCGTAGCGAGACGCAGCGTGAGGTGCTTGGATACAAGGCGGGCGAAGGATTTCGCTGTGAGCTGTATGAGTACATACTGTAAATAGCAAAATCCAAGCACAACGCTGTAAACATGCGCCTTACGCTGGTCGCAGTAGATGGCTTGTGATTTTTCCGGGCTAGCCCACAGCCTTGGCCAGTGCCTGGTCGAGATCGGCAATGATGTCGTCGATGTGCTCGATGCCGATCGACAGGCGGACGAGTTCGGGCAGGATGCCACCGGCTTGCTGTTGTTCTTCGCTAAGCTGCGAGTGGGTGGTGGTCGCCGGGTGGATGGCGAGACTCTTAGCGTCACCGACATTGGCTAGGTGCGAAAAGAGCTCGAGTGACTCGATTAGCTTAGAGCCGGCTTCCTTGCCGCCCTTGATACCAAAGATGACCATCGAGCCGCCTTTGTCGTCGAGGTATTTCTTGCTCAGCTCGGGATCATCAAGTTTCGGGTGGCGTACCCACTCGACGGCCGGATGGTCTTTCAGGTAACGGGCTACAGCCTCGGCATTTTCGCAATGCCGGTCCATGCGCAGCGGCAATGTCTCAATCCCCTGCATAAACATCCAGGCGTTGTCCGGGCTGATGCAGGCGCCGAGGTTGCGCAGCGGGATGACCCGCATTCTTATGATGTATGCGATTGGCGCTAGCATCTCGGGAAGGTCATGCGCCCAGCGGACGCCACCATAGCTTGCCTCAGGCTCGCTCATCAGCGGAAACTTGTCGCTCGACTTCCAGTCGAACTTACCGGAGTCGACCACGATTCCGCCGATTCCGGTGCCATGGCCGCCCAGCCACTTGGTTAAGGAATAGATGACGATGTCGGCACCATGCTCGATCGGGCGTTGCAAGTACGGCGTAGTGAATGTGCCGTCGACAATTAGCGGAAGCCCATTGTCATGGGCAATCTTAGCTACTGCCTCGATGTCTACCACATGCAGGGCTGGGTTGCTGACGGTCTCGCAGAACAGCGCTTTAGTCTTAGGGGTGATGGCCTTGGCAAAATTCTCAGGGTCGGTCGGATCGACAAAATTCACCTTGATGCCAAATTGCGGCATGATGTCGTTGAACTGGGTGTAGGTGCCGCCGTACAGGTCGTTGGCAGCTACAATTTCGTCGCCTGCCTGCGCGATATTGATGATCGCAAAGAAGACTGCTGAGGTGCCGGAAGAAAGGGCTAACGCGGCAGCCCCGCCATCGAGTTGAGCCACCCGCTGCTCCAAGGCATCCTGTGTCGGGTTCATGATGCGGGTGTAGATGTTGCCCAGTTCTTTCAGGGCAAATAAGTTGGCCGCGTGTTCAGTATCGTTGAACACGTAGGACGTGGTGCGGTGTATCGGGATCGCGCGTGACAGGGTCGTTGGGTCCGGCTCGGTGCCGCCATGTAAACAGATCGTTTCAAATTTCATAACTAGTAGGGGTGGTATTCAGAATTGCTGATAATCTAGACTGTGACGGCGATTCGCAGCGCCGCAGATTGATCCATATCCCTATAGGATAATATCGTTTGGGCAAATGAAAAGTTGCTAGCTGCCCAGGATTTTTTGGTCATGTTCCTCGAACAGGTCGTCAATATGGAAGACGAGGTAGGTGGCTGAGATGGCGATCAGGATGAGACCGGTCAGGGCGCACACCGAGGTGAGCAGGCGGGCGTACTCGCCGGGCAGGATATCGCCAAAGCCGATCGTCGTGTAGCAGATGACAGTAAAGTAAACATAGTCGTTGAAGCTAGGGTCGGCGGCCATGCCCGAATAGTCGCCGATACCGAATTTATCGATGGTGATGAAGGCCATGGTGAAGATAAGGATTTCCAGGAAATGGGCGAAGAGCAGGATCAGGAAGACCGAGTACAGGCGCATGCGCCCGCGCAAGCGCTTAGTTATAGCCAATGACTTGGCCCGATAGATCGCTTCGAGGTGGATTGTTGCTGAAATCACCACTGGTACCACGATGGCGAAGATACTAATTGTCAGGGCGGCGCTATGGCTCATGGCAGTGACCTGCGCCGCTCATTATCTCTGGCAACCAGGTATGAGCGCGATGAGGGGCGGTAGCCTCGCCCGTAACGCATTTCCATGAGTCCCCTGGCGATGCTGTCTGCCATGGTTTGGCGGAAAGCGGAGCTGCGGGCCAGGCGGTCATCGTAGTAATTGCTGAGGAATGCGCATTCGACGAGTACGGCTGGGTTATGGTTTTTACGCAGGACATAGAAGCCTGCGTGCTTGACGCCACGGTTGGGCGAGTTGCTGGCTGCGAGCATACGTCTTTGTACATAGCCGGCCATTTTGCGGCCGTAGGGATGGTAATAGAATGTTTCCATGCCGCGAGCGCTACGCCTGCGGGCGGAATTAAAGTGGATCGATACGAAGACCGCGTTGGAGTAGCGGTTGGAGATGCTGGCGCGTTTTCCCAGTGGAATGAAGCGGTCGTTGTTTCTGGTCATTACTGTTTTGAAACCGGCAGCCCGCAGGTTGCGATCGAGGCGGCGGGCGACGTCCAGGTTGACATCTTTTTCGCGGGTACCGCGGCGTGAGACAGCACCGGGGTCATGGCCACCATGCCCGGCGTCGATCACGACAGTATCGAACGAGCGGGTGGTATTACGGACGGTGGTCGAGCAGGAACTGAAGAGCAGGGCGATGCCCGTGGCTGCTACCAGCAGTGTGACAGTGTTGCTATCCCGACGCATTGACAATTGTTGACAGGGAGTAACCAATTGTCAAAGCAGGAATTAAAACTGGTGATTTTCACTTACCAAGGTCGATGCTGAAAATGTCACGGAACAGGTCTTGGAAAAGCTGCTGCTTGAAGCTCGGGACCCAGTCGAGTTGAAATGATGCGGGCTCGATCCAGCGGGTATTTATGAATTCCTGCTGGTAATGATCGAGGCTGATCTGCGGACGCTGCTGGCGGCACTCGACCATGAATACAGTTTGCTGCTGGCCATCAAAACCGCGCTTGCGGATCCCGCCCGGAAAGCCGTAGCGATACGGCCCGTAGCTTGCAAGGATCTTAAAATCGGCGGCTGATATGCCGACCTCCTCGTAAATTTCGCGGGCGACTGCCTGTTCCAGTGTCTCCCCGTGATCCACACCACCCTGGGGGAACTGCCAGCAGCCGGGATTGTCGATTCTTTCGCAAACCAGCAGTTCGCCGCTACGGTTAACGAGCGCTGCAGCAACGTTATCGCGGAAGTTTTTTTCCATAATCTAAAGAATTATCGGCTTATCGGGTAATGTCACTTGATATGCC
>CAYUDZ010000020.1:24492-27022 GCA_964443575.1 uncultured Chthoniobacteraceae bacterium
ATATGCCCTACACGTTGGTTTACTGGAGGCGTATGCAATCGGCAATTGATAAAAGTGTAGAGTCGCTAAAGCGACAAGTTGAGGACCAATTAGTCTATTCACTGGCGCGCGATGATGAAACCGCCACCAACCGCGACTGGTGGATTGCCACCTCGAAGGCGGTGCAGGCGATCATCGTCGAGCGCATGATCGCAACCATGGCGGCGTACAACGAAAACAATGTTCGGCGCGTCTATTACCTGTCGCTGGAATTTTTAATGGGGCGGTTGTTCTCCAACAGCCTGTGGAGTGCGGGCATTTACAAAGATATGGAGCGGGCGTTGACTGAGATGGGGCTGGACCCGGAATCATTGCGCGATGAAGAGTACGATATGGGGCTGGGTAATGGCGGTCTTGGGCGCCTGGCGGCTTGCTTCCTGGACTCGCTGGCTACACTGGATTTGCCTGCAGTCGGCTATGGTATCCACTACGAGTACGGGCTGTTCAAGCAGGAATTCCGTGATGGTAAGCAGATCGAATTGCCGGATGCGTGGATGAGTTACGGTACGCCGTGGGAGATCGTGCGCCCGGAATACACCATGGAGATCAATCTCTATGGTAATGTTGAAAATGTTTTTGATAACCGCGGGGGCTACGTCCAGAAATGGGTCAACACCCGCAAGGTACTCGGGGTGCCCTATGATATTCCCATCCCCGGCTACGGCACCAACACGGTGAACTTTTTAAGGTTGTGGGAGTCCCGCGCCTCGGAGGAGTTTGATTTGGAGGCATTCAACCGTGGTGGCTATTCCGAGGCGGTAAGCGAAAAGACAGTCAGCGAAACAATTTCCAAGGTTTTGTATCCCAATGATAAAACCGAGACCGGTAAAGAATTGCGGTTGGTGCAGCAGTATTTTCTGGTCGCCTGTTCGATCAAGGACATCATCCGCCGCTTCCACCACCGCAATGAGGGTTGGGAAAACTTCCCGAAAAAAGTTGTCGTCCAACTCAACGACACCCACCCGGCGTTGGCGGTGGCCGAGTTGCAACGCGTTCTGTACGATGAGGAAGGCCTGTCGTGGGATGAGGCATGGGACATTGTCACCCGGACATTTGCCTACACCAACCATACCTTGTTGCCGGAAGCGCTGGAGAAATGGAGTGTGCCATTATTCGAGCGGGTTCTGCCGCGGCACCTGCAAATCATTTTTGAAATCAATAAACACTTCCTCGAGTTGGTGGAGCAAAAGTGGCCGGGTGACGTCGAGAAGAAGCGGATGCTTTCGCTGATTGAAGAGGACGGCCAGCAGATGGTGCGCATGGGGCACCTGAGCGTCGTCGGCAGCTTTTCGGTCAACGGCGTAGCCGAACTGCACACCAAACTGCTGCGCGAGAATCTGTTTGCCGAGTTCGATCAATTGTATCCGGGCAAATTTAACAATAAAACCAACGGCATCACGCCGCGGCGCTGGCTGCTGGCCTGTAATGAACCGCTTAGCGAACTAATTACCGGACGCATCGGTGATGGCTGGGTGCGTGACCTTGACCAGTTGCGCCAACTGGAACAATTCGCCGACGACCCCGGGTTCCAGGATGAATTCATGGCCGTCAAACATCACAATAAGCAGCACCTGGCCGGGATCATTAAGGATCAGTGCGATGTCGAGGTCGATCCACAGGCTATATTCGACGTGCAGATCAAGCGTTTGCATGAATACAAACGCCAGCACCTCAACCTGCTGCACATCCTGACCCTCTATCGCCAACTGGTGCAAAATCCGGATGCCAAGATCACCCCGCGGGTGTTCATTTTTGCCGCCAAGGCGGCGCCCGGCTATGACATGGCTAAGACGATCATCCATGCCATCAATAGTGTCGGCGCGAAGATCAACTCCGACGAGCGGATCAATGGTATGCTCAAGGTCGTCTTCATGCCCAACTACCGCGTGTCGCTGGCGCAGCGGATCGTGCCGGCGGCCGATGTTTCCGAGCAGATTTCGACCGCCGGCAAGGAAGCCTCCGGTACCGGCAATATGAAGCTGGCACTCAATGGCGCGCTGACCATCGGTACGCTCGACGGCGCCAACGTCGAAATCCGTGAAGAGGTCGGTGATGAAAATATCTTTATCTTCGGTAATACCGTCGATGAGGTGAAGGAGCTGTGGGCTAAAGGTTACAACCCGCAAGAGTTGCTGGAACAAAACGAGGAACTGCGCGCCGTGGTCGACTGGGTCGGCTCGAACTACTTCACCCCGCATGAACCGGGTGCGCTCAACATGCTGCGCGATAACCTGATCTACCATGACCCGTTCCTGGTGCTGGCCGATTACCAGGCCTACTGCGAATGTCAGCAACAAGTCGATGCCTGCTACCGCGACCGCGCCCGCTGGGCCCGCATGGCGATCCTCAATACCGCCCGCATGGGCAAATTCTCCAGCGACCGCACGATCCGCCAGTACGCCAAGGAAATCTGGCAGCTCGAACCGGTGCCGGTACCTTGAGCATAGACTTCTAGGAAATCGCTTTTTTTGGTTTACCGGGCCGCCATCCT
>CAYUDZ010000021.1:0-4149 GCA_964443575.1 uncultured Chthoniobacteraceae bacterium
TAAACAAGCGCCTCACGCTGGTCGCAGTAGATGGCTTGTGATTTTTCCGGGCTAGGCTCAACGCCCAAAGCGGTAGTCAAATTGCTCGATATCCTGCCGGTAGTACTCGCCGACCTGATCGGCCAGCCGCCGCGAATAGTGGAGCCAATACGGCAGATGGAACCGCCAGTTACGTTTCGGCACCCGGGTCGCTGCCGGCAGACCGCTACGCTTGGCGACCTGCGGAAATTCTTTGCCGATCCGCTCCAGCTTGATCACCTGGTCGATTTGCATAGTACCGTCGATGCTTAACCAGTCGACCTGCGGGCTCCAGCGATGGATGCCATCGCTGACGTTGCCCCCCCAGTCCGCCGGCAAATAGGCAAACGGATCATCGAATACCACTGCCACCCAGTCGGCAAATGAACGCGTCCGCCCATCGCGATCTGCAACATGCAGCTTGGTACCGCGGCTCTTGCGGCGCTGGAAATTGTAATCGGAGAAAAGTCGTGCCCACGGATTACGCACCACCGCAAAGCTATAATACTGATCGACCAACCGAGTCGAATTCTGTTTGGCATAAGCCGCCAAATCAACATGCCCGCCCCAATCCACGCCGAATATTCGATTGATGCTATTGCCACCGGTTTTCGGAATATGGATATAAATCAGCTTCCTGTCATGATCGATCACGAACGTTTAACCAATCACGCATTGCCGGCTAATGCAAATTAACTTCCAAAATTCCATTCTAGCAGACTGTGTAAAGACCGTGGGAGGCCGCGCAAGGTACGTCAACACAAAGCAAAGCTCTTGATTACCCGGCCCGGATCAGGGTGAAAGCACTTACTCTCCGATGATTTTGACCAGCACGCGTTTGCGGCGTGTGCCGTCGAACTCGCCGTAGAAGATCTGCTCCCACGGGCCGAAGTCGAGGCGACCTTCGGTCACGGCGACGACCACTTCCCGCCCCATGATGGTGCGCTTCAGGTGGGCATCGGCATTGTCCTCGCCAACATTGTGGCGGTATTGGTTATGCGGCTTTTCAGGTGCCAGCTTTTCCAGCCAGACCTCGAAGTCGTGGTGCAACCCACTTTCGTTGTCGTTGATAAAGACCGAAGCCGAGATATGCATGGCATTGACCAGGCAAAGGCCTTCCTTGATGCCACTCTCCTGTAGGCATTGCTCTACCTCGGGCGTCATATTGATCAGCTGCCGGCGCTGCGGCACCTCAAACCACAGTTCCTTGCGAAATGACTTCATACTCAAGTCTTAACGCAGCGCGGCCGCTTCTTCCAATGCTGCTGCTTCCGCCTGATCGCTATGCGGCGGCTGTGGCACCAAGTCGAGCTTGCGCAACAGCTCAAGGTCAGAGTTGGTATCCGGGTTACCGGCGGTCAGCAATTTCTCGCCGTAGAAAATCGAATTGGCTCCGGCATAAAAGGCGAGCGCCTGGGCCTCGGTGGAAAAATTGGTGCGTCCGGCAGACAGGCGGATCTTGGCGGTCGGCACCGCCAGCCTGGCTACGGCAATCATCCGGATCAGATCAAAAACATCGACTGGCTGCTGCTCCTCAAGCGGAGTGCCCGGCATCGCCATCAGGCAATTGATCGGCACACTCTCCGGTGGTGGATCAAATCCGGCCAGTACCTCAAGCATCCGCAACCGGTCACGCACGCTTTCCCCCATACCCAAAATCCCACCGCAGCAGACCGCCATCTCCGCGTTTTGCACGGCACGGATCGTATTGAGCCGATCTTCGAAGGTGTGCGTTGAGACAATCTTTGGATAATACTCAGGTGAGGTATCGATATTGTGGTTGTAGGCGGTCACCCCGGCTTCCTTCAGCTTTTGCGCTTCCGAGTCGCTAAGGTTGCCAAGAGTCACACAAACTTCCATCCCCAGCTTGCTGACCTCCTGGATTGTCTCCAGCACCTTCTCAAACTTACCGTCACCCTCGCGCACGCCTTTCCACGCAGCCCCCATGCAGAACCTGGTAGAACCATTCTCTTTGGCGCGAATCGCATGCGGCAGGATCTCATCAACCCCCATCAGGTGCTCGCGCTCTAAACCGGTATCATAGTGGGCGCTCTGCGAGCAGTACGAACAATCTTCACTGCAGCCACCCGTCTTGATACTCAATAAGGTACAAAGCTGTACCTCATTACTTTTCCAGTGCTTGCGGTATTCAGAGCGTGCCTTGTCAACCAGCTCAAAGAATGGCAAATGGTACAGTTCTTCTAATTCGTTGTAGGTCATGACTTTAAGCTGTTCCTGAGAATGACACGCGCGATGTGCGCTATTGCGCCTCGGCAACCACTTCGGCTTGTGGTTCTATCTTGATCCTGCGAATGCGAATTTTTTCAACCGGGTAATTGTTCGAATCGGTCGGCTTACGGCTGATCGTGTCGATCACATCCAGGCCTTCGATCACTTCGCCAAAAACAGTGTACTGACCGTTGAGCGATTTATCGGGATCCAAGGTAATAAAAAATTGGCTGCCATTCGATGCCCTCGCCGGGTTGACGCTGTCACCCAGTCGCCCCATGGCAATCGAACCCGACTTGAACCTGCGGCCAATCTCGGCCGGCAGCGTGTAGCCGGGACCACCGGTGCCTACGTAGTCGCGGTTCTTGCGGCTGAGCGGATCACCGCCCTGCACCATCACTCCCGGAAAAGCACGATGGAATTCGGTATTCTTGTAAAATCCCTTGCGTGCCAGCTTCTTGAAGTTTTCGACAGTTTCCGGCGCCGACTCTTCGTACAAATCGATTACGACACGGCGCAATTCTTTTTCTTTACCAAATTTGATTTCCATTACTGCCAGTTCCTGGGCAATTACCCCGGACAAGCCGAGTGACAGGATCGCGAGTACTACTAGTTGTGGGATAGATAGAAGCTTCATTTACTTTATTGGTTGGATAATTTCGGCCACCGCAGAACTCCCACCATCGGGTGAGATCGCCCTGATTGGCAACCCTAATTCATTATTTCCTCTCTTGAGATAGCCAAGTGCAACCGGTTTGTCCAAGGCAAAACTATACCCAACGCTGGTAATTTCACCTTTTTGTTTTTCTCCGTCCTCCAGTGAAAACAACTTTGCGCCAAGAATCCAGTCGGGAAATTCAGATTCTGCGGTTGCCAGCAGGCACAACCGGCGGCTCGGGCTACCGACACTATGCATCCGCGAGACGACCTCCTGGCCGATGTAACAGCCCTTGGTAAAGCTGACGGCACGCTCTTCCAAGCCAGCCTCAGCCGGCAATGTCTGGTCGTCAAAATCAACTCCCCATTGCGCAACGCCACGCTCGATGCGGATCGCATCTACTACTTCCCTGCTTACTTCTTTGAGGCCACTCGCAGCCACCGCTTCGACCACTTGTTCAAGATCTTGTGATTGTATCAATATGTCAGTGCCTTCCACCCCCAGGCGGTTGGCCTTGAGTACGGTAGCACCCTCCGGCAGGCTGTCAGGGGCAGGGCTGGCAAAAACCAGATGCACCAACCGGTACTCATCGCTGACATCCTGAAGTGCCACATCATCCGCGATCATGTAGCGTTCCAAACGCGCCGCAGCAGACTCACGCAAATCAAGCGGTAGGTCCAAGTGGTAACTGTCCGTAGCTAACGACAAAAAAAGTTCACAGCTGATCTTGCCTTTGGCATCCAGTGCCAAAGCATAGCGTGCCTCATCATCTGCGAGATCCTCCACGGCATTGGTCAATTGTCCATTGAGGTAGCGCTGCCGGTCTGCTCCGGTGATTTGGAAGTGGGCCCGATCCGGTAGCATGTAGCCACCATTCGCTATGACTTGGCGATATTCCTCCGCAGCACCCATGTACTAAGATCCGCCTCCGGGACGGAACTTCCCTTTACCCGCAAAAATCGTTTTCGCCATGCCGGAAATTTTTACCGTGGGTAGTTGTGGCTGCTGTTTTTTTTCCGGGCCTTCTTCCGGTTCGGGAGTAGCCGCTGCCGGATCAGGTTGGCCCTCAGCCGTCCCATCCGTCACCTCCTCGCGTTGCTCCAGTTCCAACGGCATGGTGGACTGGACCGGATTATTCTCGGCTGCACTCGCTGTGGCTTCTTCAGCAGCAGCGTCCTCCACTTGCTCTTCGCTCTTCTTTTTTAACGGTGGCAGGATAATGCGAGGAATATAGTCATCATCCT
>CAYUDZ010000021.1:4159-24168 GCA_964443575.1 uncultured Chthoniobacteraceae bacterium
GGGAGCAAAGCTCCCTGTAAGTTTATTGTCGGTCGCGAGTACCATTTCTCCTATTGTAACATTATTGACACGGCGCGCGATCACATTTTATTGGGTGCCACCATGCACGACCTGAGTTACCTGCGGAATATAGTCATCATCCTCTTCTTCCTTGGCAGGCTGCTGTGGTTGCAATTGCTCTGCTGTCTGCGGCACCAGACGAATCTCAGCATCATCTTCCTCTGGCTGCTCACCTGCTGACTCTTCTATTACAGGGCGCTCAGTCTCTTCACCGACAACTTCCGTATCACCTTCTTTATTGACTGCCTCCTGGCTGCTGGTGGTGTCCTCTGCACTTTCGTCAGCTTGATCCTCTTTCTCAGGCTCTGCTGCTTCAGGCTTGGTGGCCGTACGGAATACCAACCCCTGCGGCGGGGTTACTTTCTCCTCGCTTGGTCGCATCGGTCGAAATACCAATCCGCCGGCGGGTGGAGTTTTTTGCTCGGTCTTAACAGGCGACGGAAGTTCCATCGCTTTTGCCAGCGCCGCTTCTTCTACATCATCCTGATCTGCTTGCTGAGGCGTCTGATCTGCTGTTTCATCAGGCTTTTCTCTGTCCTTTATCTGTTTGGCTGCCTCGGCAAAGGTTTGCGACTCTGCGCCTTCCTTGTCAGTTTTAGGCTCGACACCGACAGGCATACCGACATCACCGTATAGAGGTTTTACCTGCTCGTTGTCAGCAGCGTCAGACTCCTTAGCTTCATCATCGACTTTTTTATCATCTTCAGGAACTACCGGGTCGGGCTCTGCAGCCGCATCTTCCGGAGTCTTTCCTTCATCGCTTTCAGCAACCATGTCAGTCGCCTCAGCTTGCTCCACCGCTTCTTCGCCAGTTTGCTCCTGCTCTCCCTCGAGTCCAAAATTCTTATAGACTGCGGCAAAATCCAAATCTCCATCACCCTGCGACATCGACGCCAACAGGCAGGCTGCAGTAGCATTAGTTACCGGCAGCTCCCAACCCAGATCTTCTGCCAAATCCAGCCCGAAAGAAACATCCTTAAGCATATGGCGCAGGGCAAAATGCGGTTCGTAGTCCGACTCCAGCATCTTCTGCAGTTTAAGGTCGCTTACCCCGGAACGTGCGGCATTCCACTCCAAGGCTTCGGCAAATGCTTCGTCCCTAACCCCGTTGGCTTTCGCAAGAGCCAACGCTTCAGCTAAAACCTGATTAATTGTGCCACTCATCATGTTGGTGACAATTTTAATCACTGCAGCATTGGCGACACTGCCAACATAGATAATTTTGCGCGAGGTCACATCGAGAATATTGCGCACCGGGTCAAGGTCGCTTTGCTGTCCGCCCACATAGTAGACCAGCATGGCGTCTTCGGCCGCTTTCTTGCTGCCGGTGAATGGCGCATTGAGAAACTTAGCCTTGCTCGCCACCAGCTTCTCTGCCGCAGCCTCCGCCGCCTGCGGCGAAACTGTCGCATGATTGAGGATCG
Organism: uncultured Chthoniobacteraceae bacterium; assembly: GCA_964443575.1. GTDB lineage: Bacteria > Verrucomicrobiota > Verrucomicrobiia > Chthoniobacterales > CAKUMP01 > CAYUDZ01. Next base: position 5,644 of record CAYUDZ010000021.1, read on the forward strand.
TGTGCTTGGATGAAACCACACCCGCCAATTCATCGACGCAGCTCTCCAGCGCGGCATCGTCAGCAACAAAAATTTGGATCACGTGGCACTGGCGCGCCAGTTGTTCGATGCTACCCAGGAAATTTGGCTGTGCGCGCGGGCTGCGATTCCAGACGAACACCGGATAGCCGACATGGCGCAGATTCGCCGCAACGCGACTGCCGATCAGTCCCAACCCCAGCACCCCGACTCGCTTTTTACCTAGAAATGCCATACTTAATTAAGTGCTCATGATGTCCGACTTTACGTAACCTGATTGATGCCGTCAGGCTACGAACATTATGCTAACACCAACCGTCAAGCACTGCAATGACCTTAGCCGCGGCTGTCGACACTTGCTCGTACTATTTCAGCAAAACTGCGCGGATCCAGACTGGCACCTCCGACCAACGCGCCATCGATGTCTGGCTGGGCCATTAACTCTTCGGCATTGGCAGGTTTGACACTGCCGCCGTACTGGACGCGTACTTTAGCGGCCACTTCGCTACCTGCCAGCTCATCCAACACTTCGCGGATATAAGCGTGCGCCTGCTGGGCCTGCTCCGGTGAGGCAGTGCGCCCGGTGCCAATGGCCCAAACCGGCTCGTAAGCGATCACGGTCTCTGCCAGCTCCTCACCGGTCACGCCTGCCAGCGATCCAGTCAGTTGGCTTTTTAGGACCTTTTCGACTTCGTCAGCATCCCGCTGCTCCAGCGTTTCACCTACGCACACAATGGCCTTCATCTGGGCATCGTTTACTGCGCGCAGTTTTTTATTCACCATCTCATCTGTCTCGCCAAACAACGTGCGCCGTTCACTATGGCCGATGATCACATATCGCACAAACAACTCGCGCAGCATCGCCGTGTTGATCTCTCCGGTAAATGCACCAGCTTGCTCGAAATACACATTCTGTGACCCAACCTTGACATTGCCCACGTCAGTCAGCAACTCAGCCAGCTTGGCGATTGCCGTAAATGGGGGGCAAACCACAATTTCCACTTCGTTGATATTTTCCACCTCAACCAGCAAGCTTTCTACGAATGACTCTGTTTCATTCAGAGTCATGTTCATCTTCCAGTTGGCTGCTATGATTTTTTTCCGCATAATGAGTTCCCTGTTTTACTAATATTATGGCCGATCGGTTAGTGCTGCTACCCCTGGCAGGGATTTGCCTTCAAGCAGCTCCAGCGAGGCACCGCCGCCGGTCGAGCAATGCGTCACTTGATCGGCTACACCAAATTGTTTGGCTGCAGTCGCGGTGTCGCCACCGCCAACAACCGTGACAGCACCGCCGGCGGTCGCTTTAGCTACCGCATCCGCCATGGCTTTGGTGCCACTGGCAAACCGCTCAAACTCAAAGACACCTACCGGGCCATTCCAGATGATCGTGCCTGCCCGGGCAACCACCCCGGTAAATTGCTCTGTGGTTTGCGGGCCGCAATCAAGCCCCATCCAACCATCCGGGATACCGTCCGTATCGTCCGCCGACTGGATCCGGGCTTCAGGATCAAATGCGTCAGCACAGATAAAATCGACCGGCAAGTGGATTTGTACGCCTTGCTGCTGCGCCTTTGCCATTAATTCAGGAACCAGCTTGGCCCCGTCTGCATCAAACAGGCTGTCACCAATCGGCATATCGGAAATTACCTTTTTGAAGGTATACGCCATGCCGCCACCGATGATCAATTCGTTCGCCCGATCCAGCAGGTTTTGGATCAGGGGGATTTTGTCCGCAACTTTGGCACCTCCCAGGATCGCCAGCAGTGGCCGCTTGGGATCGTCCAGCACTTTGCTGAATGCCTCGAGCTCCTTTTGCATCAAGAACCCCGCCACGCGCTGCGGCAAGCCAACACCAACCATGCTCGAATGTGCCCGGTGCGCTGTACCAAAAGCATCATTGACATAGATATCGCCCAGCTTGGTAAGGCTTGCATGAAAGGCATCGACCGCTGCTGGATCAGCCGCAACTTTCGTTCCGTCCTGTTGCTTGGCCTTGCCTTCCTCCTCAATGTGGAAGCGCAGGTTTTCCAGCAGGATTACCTGGCCGGGCTCCAGCGCAGCGCAGGCCGCCTCGACCTCCGGGCCCGCGCAGTCGTCGAGAAATTGCACCGGACGACCGAGCAACTCCTCGAGCTTCACTGCCACAGGTCGCAGGGTGAATTTCTCAACCCGCTCGCCATTCGGCCTCCCCAGATGGCTCATCAGCACTAGTGACGCACCCTGTTCCAGCAGGTAATTCAAAGTTGGCAGCGCAGCCACAATACGCTGGGTATTGGTGATCTCGCCGGTCTCCTTGTCCTGCGGAACGTTAAAGTCCACGCGCACCAGGCAGCGCTTACCCTTAACGTCGACATCGCGAACGCTCAATTTAGCCATCGTACGTAATCCTTTCCCGATTGTCCGCTACTAAATTAATCCAGCGACCTTCTGTGCCAGCTCGACACAACGATTCGAGTATCCCCACTCATTGTCGTACCAGCTGATCAGCTTGAAGAAGTTCTCGTTGAGTTCAATGCCGGATCCCGCATCAAAAATCGAGCTGTGCGCATCGTGGATGAAATCACTCGATGCCACTTCATCCTCAGTGTAATCAAGGATACCCTTGAGCGGGCCTTCTGCGGCAGCCTTCATTTTTTCACAGATTTCCTGGTAACTGGTCGCTTTTTCGGTCTTCACGGTCAGGTCAACTACCGAGACGGTCGGGGTTGGTACCCGGAAGGCCATGCCGGTCAGCTTGCCCTTTACTTCAGGAAGCACCAGGCCGACAGCCTTGGCGGCACCCGTAGTCGATGGGATGATATTGATCGCTGCAGAACGCCCGCCTTTCCAGTCTTTGCGGCTGGGACCATCAACTGTTTTTTGCGTGGCAGTGTAACTGTGCACCGTGGTCATCAGTCCTTCCGCAATGCCGAAGTTTTCGAGCACAACCTTGGTGATTGGTGCCAGGCAATTGGTCGTACAGCTGGCATTGGAAATAATGTGATGGCTGCTCTCCAGTGTGTCATCATTGACACCCAACACGACTGTCTTTACCCCGTCCCCTTTGCCGGGTGCCGAGATGATCACTTTTTTTGCACCGGCATCCAGGTGCCCCTGAGCCTTCTCGTCCTGGGTAAATAGTCCGGTCGACTCAATAACAATATCCACCCCGTGCTCCCCCCAAGGCAGCGCGGCCGGTCCTTCCTTGATCGAATAAGACTTAATGGTGTGCCCGTTGACTACTAATGTGTCTTCATCAGGTGCTTCCACGGTGCCCTGGAAGCGTCCCTGGATCGAGTCGTACTTGAGCAGATACGCCAGGTTGTCGGCAGGTACCAGGTCGTTGATTGCGACTACTTCAATTTCCTTACCCAGCAGTCCCTTGTCTACTAATGCCCGGAATACCAGGCGTCCAATTCGTCCAAATCCATTAATTGCTATTTTTGTCATTTTCTTTCACTCTTTGTTAAAGTTGGTTAACGATGATTGCCAATTTGGCGCTGTGAAATTAGGCAGAGCAATCAGTGGCGTCAAGCTAGGATCGCAAACCGCCAAGGATTCTTCCGCCAATCGTTGACAAATATCTACAGCCGAGTTGATTGTTGAGTATGCATTTGGACATGACAGAACTTCTGGAAAGCTGGCCGCATGAATCGGGCACGCTACAAGCCAGAATAATTCGCGCCGCCGATGGATCGCGTAAATTACAGGTGCGTCTCGACTTGGGAATTATCCAGATGGAGTTGGACGGGCGGCCCGACGGGCGCACCCCCCATGGTTATGCCTCGCTGCTTGAATACTTTATGGACCGCCATGAGAAAGATGGCAGCGCATTCTCACTCACCGCAGATGACTGTGCCGAGCTACAAGCCGAGGGCATACAGTTCTACCATCGCTATGTGAGCCTGCTGCACTTGGAAGAGTTTGACCTCGTGGTCCGTGATACCCAGAGGAACCTCGAGATGTTCGACTTTGTAGAAAATCACTGCAACGACGAGGAGACCGCCAGCTCGCTGACGCAATTCCGACCCTATGTCCTGATGGTCAATACCAGGGCGCACGCCGCGCTGGCAGCAGATCGTGAAAATATGGGCATTGCCATGGAGATTATCTCTGAAGGCCGACGGCGCATCTTCGAAGCCTACGGTGTCGACCCGGATACTGATGACAATGAATCGATCCCGGAACTTACTTCGCTCGATGAATGGGCTGCCGAGTTCCTGATGGATCGCCCGCTCAGCGAAAGCGACCGGCTACAGCGCGAGATGGATATCGCGATCGAAAACGAAGCCTACGAACGCGCCGCCGAACTGCGCGATGAACTGCGCGAGCTCGAGAATAAAGAGTCATCCTGATTTCTGTTATTACCGGACAATTGAACAAATCTCACAAATTGTCATTGACATCATTCACAAAAACCGCTAATCTTCGCGCTCTTTTTCTAATGATTCAGTGGAGATAATGTAATGGCAACACTTTCAGCAAAAGCAGAAGACATCGACCGGAAGTGGTATGTGATCGACGCAAAAGATCAAATACTGGGACACGTGGCAGAACGTGCCGCCCGCATCTTGCGCGGTAAGGATAAACCGGCATTTACTCCGCATATCGACAATGGTGATTTTGTGATCGTTTTGAATGCCGGCCAGGTTCAGGTTACCGGTCGCAAGACCGATCAAAAGGTATACCGAAGTTATTCGGGTTATCCTGGCGGGCACCACGAGGAAAACTTCCGCAAGCGCCGCGAGCGCCACCCGGAGATGATCATCGAGAGTGCGGTACGCGGCATGCTGCCACACAACCGCCTCGGGCGTGCGATTTACAAGAAGCTGAAAGTATATGCCGGTGAAGAGCACCCGCATAGCGCGCAGGAACCACAGCAAATAACCCTCTAATCGATCAATTTTATGGCCACGACCCAGAAATATCAGGCGACCGGACGCCGCAAGACTTCAGTTGCTACCGTCCAAATGAGTGAAGGCACCGGCTCGATCACGGTGAACGGTAAAGATTTTGCAGATTATTTCTGCACCGAATCAGCCCAAAACAAGCTCCTGGAGCCACTCGATGTCACCAATCGAATCAAGGATTTTGATATCGCCATCCGCACCAAGGGGGGCGGCTTAAATGGACAGGCCGGAGCAGCTTGCCTCGGTATAGCCCGCGCCCTGCTCAGCTTTGATGAATCGCTAAAGGAGCCGCTGCGTGAGCACGGCTTGCTTACCCGCGACCCGCGGATGAAAGAACGTAAAAAGTCAGGTCAGCCAGGCGCGCGCAAACGCTTCCAGTTCTCCAAGCGCTAGTCTGCAAACAGTTTGGTTCTTGCCCACTTGGAATAATTTAACGGAATACTAAGAATGAATGTCATTGATAAAATTGAGTCAGAACAACTGAAACAGGATGTAGCTGACTTCCATGTTGGCGACTCGGTCAAAGTTCACACCCGTGTGATCGAAGGTAATAAAGAACGAATCCAGGTTTTCTCTGGCATTGTGATAGCCGAGCGCGGTGCCGGCATCAATCGGGCCTTCACGGTACGCCGTATTTCTTATGGTGAGGGTGTCGAAAGGGTCTTCCCTGTGCACTCCCCAAAAATTGCCAAGATCGAAATAGAAAAGCGCGGTAAAGTGCGCCGCGCAAAATTGCACTATCTGCGTGACAGGATTGGCAAGCAGGCAATGAATGTTAAGGAAGCTGACCGCAAGTAATCCTTGTTTTTAATCGCGCATGCCCTGCACCTTTACCGAGGAACAGCGGCTGCTCGATTCAGGCGTTACTGTAGTTGCAGGCGTCGACGAAGCCGGGCGTGGTTGCCTGGCCGGCCCAGTGGTGGCAGCAGCCATCATTCTTAACCCCAATGCCATTCCTGCTGGACTGGATGACTCCAAAAAACTCAACGCATCCACGCGCGAAAGACTGCACAGCGCTCTGGTCGATCAGGATGGCTGCATTGCTTACGCCGTCGGTATCGTGGATGCAAACACTATCGACCGGATCAATATCCTCGAAGCGTCCCGCGAGGCGATGCGCCAGGCTGTAACCTCGCTTATCCCGCAGCCTGCCCACGTCCTGATCGACGGGTTACCGGTTCCCGATTTTCCGCTACCAGCAACGGCTTTGGCCGGAGGTGATGGGCTGTCCTTGAGTATTGCCGCCGCCAGTATCATCGCCAAAGTTACCCGCGATCGGATGATGGTGGACTACGATAAACAATTTCCCGGCTACGGGTTTGCCCGCCATAAAGGCTATGCGACCCGCGAACATCGTGATAGCCTGCGGCACCATGGACCATGCCCGATCCATCGCCGTAGCTTTGCACCAGTGGCTCAGCTCACTTTCGATCTGGGCTAAGAAAAAACAGCCGGCCCATTTAACCACCGGCCAGCATGGAGAACGTGTTGCCGAAAAGTTTCTCAAGCGAAACGGCTACAAAATCCTGTTCCGAAACTATCGGGCGCGCGGTGGCGGCGAAGTCGATCTGGTCTGCCGCGACCGCGCCGAAAACACCCTCGTCTTCGTTGAGGTGAAGACCCGCAGCACGGCATCTCACGGTACCCGACCGCGCGAAGCGGTGGATCACACCAAGCAGTACCTGGTGGCCAAGGGCGCGATGTCATGGCTCACCCGGCTCAACAAACCGGAAGTAGTCTATCGCTTTGATATTATCGAAGTGGTCCTCGACGAATCACAACCAGTCCATATCAAAGACGCCTTCCATCTCCCCTACCCTTACAGAATGTAACTGTCCAATCGTGATCACTGATCGACTTCTACTTGTAATCAGATTGTCGTTCCGGGTTAGTTCCGCCTTTTATCACGCTCACGCGCCAGCTCATAACCGGCGTAAAATCCCTGCTTGAACGCTTCCTCGGTGTAGCGATCGTACAGTGCACTATGCTTGCCATAGGATTTTTTACGTCCTGCGTAGTAATCATCCTCACCTATCTGCCTGCCAATCTTGTACGCGTGACGGTTGCGTGCACTGCTTGACTGATTATAGGGCACCGCCTGATAAGGGTAGTATCCGGTCTGGTAATACGGCGAAGGTGGAGCATAGCCGTAAACCGGTGCCGGTGCCGGACTGTACGAACGCGACGGAGCATACCCTGCCGACTCGTATGTGGTGATTTCACAGGAAGTAAGGCTACATACCACAACGACGGCAACTGCAAACATTACGAGCTTGTAGATAGTCATAACTTACAAATCGTGCAGTAGCTTGAAATAGCAAAGAAAATTATGTGCCATCCATGCCACATTACAGCGTCTTGCTAAATTAAGCATTTTACAACGGCCAGAAGACGAGGATCGCGGGAACCGAGACAGCAATAATCAGGATTTCCAATGGCAGGCCCATGCGCCAGTAGTCGCCAAACTGGTAGCCACCCGGCCCCATGATCAGGGTATTGTTCTTATGCCCGATAGGCGTCAGAAAAGCACACGATGCCGCGACCGCCACAGCCATCAGGAATGAATCCGGATTCGCGTCAAGCCGGTCGGCAATTTCGATGGCCACCGGCGCGGCCATCACTGCGGTCGCCGTATTATTCATGATATCGGAGAGAGTCATGGTCACAATCAAGAGTAGTGTCAGCACGGCGGCTGCAGGCAGTCCGTGTGATAGGTACAATAGTCCCTCAGCAATTAAGGTGGCACCGCCGGTAGTTTCCAGCGCACTCCCTATCGGAATCAATGAGCCTAGCAGCACGATCACCGACCATTCGACGGAGCCGTAAAGTTCGCGCAATGGCACGATATTCAGCAATACGTAGAGCGCGGCAACAATCCCGAGTGCCACCGGCAGGTACACGATACCGAACGAAGCTGCAGTAATTGCGGCAGCAAATGCTCCAACTGCAGTCAATGCCTTGTCCCGCTGGATCACACGCTGACCACGATCGGCCAATGGCAGGACGCCCAGGCGTGTTGTCGTATCACTAAGCCGGTCCTCAGGTCCGAGTAGCAGCAATACATCACCGGGTTCCAGTAGCAGCTTACGCAAGTTTTCGCGGAATCGCTTGCCTTGACGGGACACCCCGACCAGCGCCACCCCATAACGATAGAGTAAGCGCGCTTGCTCCGCTGAACGTCTCACCAAACTCGACCCTTCACTAATTACAACCTCGGCCAAGGTCAGATCCTCTTTATCAAATGTCTTGCGTGCGGAAGCTACATACTCGAGCTTTAACGCCCCCAATGCTTCCTCGAGGCTGCTGGGAGTGGCTTCAATTACCAGTACGTCGCCGGCTTCGATTTCGACAACTCGTGCCAACCCCGGAAACCGTTTACCCTTGCGGATCAATCCGATGATCTCGATGTCCACCTCGGCCGTTTCTTCATCCAGTTCACGCACCCGCTTGCCGATAATCTTGGATCCCTCGGCCACCCGTACTTCGGCAATATAATCGTCCAGGTCAAAACTCTCACCGCCTGCCTCTCCCACCTTGCGCCCCACAGGCAGCAACCGCCAACCAATCAATGCGACATAAGCGACCCCCACCGCGGCACAGGCAATGCCAACGGGCGCAAAATCGAACATCTTGAACGGCTCGCCAAAAGCATCATTGCGGAACTCGGCAATCACGATGTTAGGCGGGGTACCGATCAAAGTGATCATGCCACCGAGAATCGATGCAAATGACAGTGCCATCAGCGACAGTGACGGGCTGCGACCTGCTTTCTTTGCAGCCTGCAAATCCACCGGCATCAGTAACGCCAGTGCCGCCACGTTATTCATCACCGCAGACAGCGCCGCTGCCAATGCCGACATGATACCCACATGGGATGCTAATTTGCGTGATGAATCGACTACCCGCCGCGCCAGCCACTCAATCACCCCGGAGTTCGACAACCCGCGGCTAACGATCAGCACAATCGCAATAATGACTGTCGCCGGATGGCCAAACCCGGCGAACGCTTCACTTTTCGGTACAACTCCTGCGACCAGCGCGACCAGCAGCGCCGCAAAGGCAATCAGGTCATAGCGCCAACGGCCCCAGATCAGCAGCCCAAAAACCACCAACAGCAGCGTGAATAATATCCCTTGGTCAAGTGTCATTGGTCATTCGGAGAGCTGAGTTCCACCTCAGCCCAAACAGTTCCACCTCAGCCCTGGCTTGGGCGGACGTGGAAGTTCGCCCTCCCCTACAAATCCGTCACCGCACCCTGTGAGGCCGAGGCCACCGAATTCGCATACTTTGCCAAAACTCCACGGGTGTAACTCGGCTTCGGTTGCTGCCATTTGTCCAGGCGCGCAGCAATTTCTTTCTTGGTTATTTTTAAGTCCAACGTCCGCTTGCTGGCATTGATTGTGATCCGGTCGCCATTCTGGACGATGGCCAACGGCCCACCGCAATATGCCTCAGGAGTCACATGACCAACCACGAAGCCATGACTGCCGCCGGAAAAGCGCCCGTCAGTAATCAAGGCGACGTCCTTGCCCAGTCCCTTCCCCATGATGGCCGAGGTCGGCGACAACATTTCACGCATTCCCGGGCCGCCCTGCGGCCCCTCATAGCGGATCACCACCACATGCCCGGCTTTGACCTTGCCCCTGAGGATCGCTGCCAACGCCTTTTCTTCACTCTCGAAGACGATCGCTGTGCCAGAAAATTCCAGCCCTTCCTTACCGGAAATTTTAGCAACCGCACCCTCCGGTGCCAGGTTGCCACGCAAAATCACTAAGTGCCCGTCCTTCTTGATCGGATTGCGCAGCGTTTTCACAATTTCCTGACCTTTAGGGTAAGAGCCTTTGACCTTACTCAGGTTTTGCTTCAATGTCCCGCCGGTTACCGTTAGGCAATCGCCGTGCAGCATCCCGGCATTGAGCAACATTTTCATCAGCGGCTGGATCCCGCCGATCGCCACCAGCTCGCTCATCAGGAAACGTCCGCTCGGCTTCAGATCACACAGCACCGGCGTTCTTTTGCCGATGCGCACGAAATCGTCCAGCGTCAGCTTCACTTTGGCGCAGTGCGCAATCGCCAGCAGATGCAGGACCGCATTGGTCGAGCCTCCCAGCGCCATCACCACTGTGATCGCATTCTCGAACGCTTTGCGCGTCATAATATCACTCGGCTTGATCCCTAGCTTGAGCAAGTTCAGCACCGCCGCTCCGGCGTCCCGCGCATCCTTGGCTTTCTCTTTCGAAATCGCATTTTGTGCTGAGCTGTCGGGCAGGCTCATCCCCAACGCTTCGATTGCCGAGGCCATCGTATTGGCGGTATACATCCCACCGCAGGAACCGGCACCAGGGATCGCCGTTTCCTCGATTATCTCGAGTTGCTTGTCATCGATGTCTCCCTTGGCATGCGCACCGACTGCTTCAAAAACCGAAACAATATCCAAGTTGCGGTCGGCCACCGCCTCGGCCCGTTGCTTACCGAGCTTCCTGGCCGCCAGTTGGCCGGTGATACACCCCGGCAGAATCGTACCACCATAAACGAAAACCGCCGGACGATTCAGCCGCGCGATCGCCATCATGCAGCCGGGCATATTCTTGTCACAACCACCAATCGCCACCAAACCATCAAAACCCTCGCAGCCTGCTACCGTCTCGACCGAGTCGGCAATCACCTCACGCGACACCAGCGAGTACTTCATCCCTTCAGTCCCCATCGAAATGCCATCAGATATCGTGATGGTATTAAAGATCACCCCCTTGCCACCGGCCTTATCAGCACCCGCAGCCGACTCCTCGGCCAACTTATCGAGGTGCATGTTGCACGGCGTCACCATGCTCCAGGTCGAAGCAATCCCGATTTGCGATTTGGCAAAGTCTTTGCGCTCAAATCCTACCGCATGCAACATCGCGCGGCTCGCCGCCCGCTCGACACCGTCAACAATCGGCGCACTGTGCGCCCGCTCAAGTGATTGCTTTACTTTTTTCGTTCTTTTCCGCGAGGGAGATGTCCTTTTCATCCAGATATGTTGCTTTGTTGCATCGCAGGATTCCAGCAAATTCCTCATCAGGAATCAGATCCACCATATTTTCCAGATAATTGTCTGTCCCTTTATTGAAAATTGTCCCTTTATTGAAAATTCCTAATTTTTTTGCAGTATGGACAATTCTCGACAAACCTGTAGGATAAGTCCGTCTATATGAAAATCTCAGGACGATTCCCTACAAAACTTCCCTGTCTATCTATAATAAAGCACCCGTTGCCATCGCCGACCTGCGCATAGAAATCCGCACAATCGTCGAGGACTTCGTCGATACCGACAAAAAAGAACTCGATGAGCGAATGCGCAGCGAACAATGGGATGATGAGACAGCCTTCAAACTCAAGGAAATCACCCACAAGGTGAAGTGAATTAAATTCTAAGGCACACTCTCACCATGGCCGTCCTGCTCGCTCGTCCATGCCCGCCGCCACCCATTCATTGCAACACAAGATAAATGTCTATTCCAACTCCTGCCAACTCGCCCGGCAATCAAGCAACTCGGGCAAGTACTCAAATCCAAGTGGCGTAAAACCGTAGCCATTCTTGATGAGGCGCAATCGCTACAGGCATCCCGACCACTAAACGGGCTTTGGTACCGATAAACAATTTGAAATCTCTCCGACCTCAGCTATGCATCTCCGTCGGGATAACAATGTTCAACATAACCAAGTCTTATGACGAATCGGTGAATTGCAGGTAAATATCGAGCGCGCTATTCGCATTAAAAAACTATTGTGGCAGGGGAAGTGAATACTCTATTGTGCAGGAAATATTCCAGGAATCATCTCCACCTCCTTACCTATTGACCTCTAGAAATAATGAAACCTGACTTCATCTGTATCGGCGCACAAAAATGTGGCACCAGCTGGCTGTATAAAAATCTGGTGAAGCAACCCGCATTATCGATGCCTCCGGTCAAAGAACTTCATTATTTTGATCGGTCGGAGCACTATCCGACACCAAATAAACTTGCAGAAACCTTGACCATAAAACGAATCCTCAGCCCCAAATACTGCACCAAGGCCGCTCACAGAATCTAACGCGCCATCAAGGCAAGAAAGTTCAAACGGGCACGGTGGTGGTGGCATTTTAGTTTCCACAATTATTCGGACTCCTGGTACAGGTCGCTGTTTGCTTTGGAGGATGGGATCACTGGTGATGTTACCCCATCCTATTCGATACTTGAAGATCAGGACTTGGCAAGAATGCATGCTACGGTGCCAAATGCCAAAATCATCTTTCTGATCAGGAACCCCATTGAGCGGACCTGGTCGCATTACCGTGCCCGGATAAAAAAACGATCAGAAAGTGCAAACAATGGAGTTTAAAAATTCTGTGCCTTTGCCGATTCTCCGAGACAAGAGCTGCGCTCCAATTATTTTCAAACCATAGAAAGATACAGGAAATATTACGATGCGGAGAAAATGCTGATAGGATTTTTTGATGCGGTCTTTCGAGACCCTAAAGTACTAATGGGTGATATCCTTAAATTTATCGGGGTGTCCGACAAGGTGAAAAAACGCACTTTGCATAAGATCGTTAACCCATCCTTGGGTGTAAAAATGCCAGCCCATTTCCGGGAATATCTTACGGAGAAATACCGCAACGATATTGAAGCATTGGCACAATGCTATGGGAACTATGCGTTGGATTGGTATGCCGGACTGAACGAAGAGGCAGAGGTGATTGCCGGGAATACCAAAAAACATGCTGCAACGATACAACCATGATTCCAAACATCAGAATCCGGTGCAGCTCATCCGTTGCCAGGATGTGACTATCACAGACTTGAATACAAATACCGCGACATGGAAGCCCTGATCTGTTCCGCCTGCCGCCTGTCTGTTAGAGGCATCACTCGAAGAACAAGCCCATGGGAGAATTGGCAAACTTTGCTTTCAATTCATCATAGTTGTCAATCCTGTCCTTGAGGCTTCCTGTGTTTTGCTTCAGCATTCTGCTTTCCAGCTGCTGTGGAGGCAGGCTCAGGAAAGCAAGTATACCAGCCATCACAGCTTCTGCGTTTGCCTCCAGATCTTCGTAGTAAATCGTTAGAGTAGCGTGATTTCGAAGTTTGTAGTCCAACTCACGTTCCCCCATTAAGGTGCGTTCCATAAAGAGCTGGCAATCGTGCCTTTTCAAATCGATAGGTGAATGGTCCATCTTCTTCTTTTCCTCTTCACTGAGGACATGAAAGGTGCCGTCGCGGTTGGCAACGCGCTTGGAGAGGAGGGTTTTGAGCAGGTGGTGGCGTTTCAGATGAATGATCAGGAGATTCGGCGAGTCAATGATCCAATCCAGGGCTGTATTTCCAGACGGGAAGTCTGCATGATTGTAGAAGAACTTGAAGCCGGCGGCATCGAGTCCTTTGGTGGCTTCACCAAATGCGTAACGGTTTATGAACCCTACAGGGTCCGCGTTACGCTCCTCAACGATTTCGGGCGTGAGATCCGGGAGCTTTTGGCGTACGGTCCGGGGGCAGTCAAGTCCCCAAGTCGCGTTAGTTAGACTGCTGAACAATTCCCCCAGAGCAACTGCGGACGGGTGGCTATTGAGCAACGAGCACACATAATTTGATCCTACCCTTTGTTGGCCGAGGACAATGAAGCGCGTTTGTGGTGTGGATGTTGGCATTAGGATTTCCAGTTTATTGTTTGGCGGGCCATCAATAGTCCCGCTCGATGAGTCGAAAGTTTCTGGCGATTCGAACCAAAACATTCGAGCGCCAGTGCAGCAGAGTTCGGTAACGCTCATTGGCTTTTTTATGACGAGCACGCCGTTTTTCCCGTTCCACCATGTAGCGGGATTTCATCACTTCAAGTTGTTGCTTGAGCATGTCAACTTCCTCGCTGTCTTCATTGCTTTCGACGGCAGCTCCAGCCTTTTTACGGTAAACGGGGAATGACGCCTCGATCAATCGGGCCGCCCAAGGTTCCTGATTTTCACAGTAAGCCTCGAGGACCGTGCGGGCACGGTGGTAGGTTTCATCTGCCCGGCTCATACCGCTGTCGCGACGACGGTAGGCAAGAACCCGGTCATCCGTGCAGTCCAGCGAGTGCCCTGCCCGGAGTAGTCTGATAAGGAACGCGCGATCGGCGGATGCCTCGTTCATGCTGCTGCGAAAGCCACCCATTCCCAGGAATACCTGACGACCCACCAACAGGTTTGAGTCACCCAGACAGTTCAAGTGGATTGCGGCCTCCAGACAGCCGCCGGCGAATGCTGCGTAGGGTTGCAGTCTCTCGTCCGACCACTCCTCCCCCTCCTCGAATTTGTAGAGGTTACAGGTCAGGCAATCGATGCCTGCGGCCCGCAGCTGACCGTTCATCGACTCCAACATGTGCGGAAGTGGCACATTATCAGCATCCACGAAGGCGATGAGATTCCCCCGGGCATGACTGGCACCGGTGTTTCTGGCACTGCACACCCCTGCGTTTTTCTGACGGATCACGCGTAAATTCTGTTGGCCTGACCTTGCTTCAATCCCTCGGAGAACTGCAATCGATAGCGGATCGGTGGATCCGTCATCAACGACAATAATCTCGAATCTCGGGTGGGATTGTTGTTCTACAGCGCGAATGGCTTCCGGGAGATATTTGCCAAGATTGTAGTGAGGAATGATGACGGAAACAAAATCCTCATCCGGGATTTTCTTGTTCGTTGAGCACAGCTCACGGGAGTGTTTTACACGCTGGTGCAATTGCTCGATAAAAGCCGTGCGCATCTCAATCACCTGCTGCTGGGAGGTAGCAGGTTGGGCCGGCTCAAGTCCCTCCCGGAAAACTCGTTGCAGGCGCTCAGCCAGACCCTGCGGAGTGGTCGGAAACAACGGATCGCAACCGACACACAGGTCGCCCACTCCGGGCGTGTCGGAGCAGAGCAAATAAAGGTTTCGGCCCAGACATTCCAGCAGTGTGTTGGGCGAATTATCCGACAGAGAGGGAATGAGGTAGACCGATCCCGAATGGGTTTCCAGGTACTCAAGTGCCTGTGCCCGGGAAAAATTGGTGAGCATTTCCCACTTCCAGTTAGCGGGCAGTGCACGGAGTTTCTCTTTCAGGTAAGTTGCTGAACTTTTTCCGCCCGCTGCGGATACCTTGCCCAGAAAAGTGATGGTAAGATCACGCTCCGCTGCAATCCCGTCCTCGGCAAGCAGCAGCAGTGCTGCGGTAAAAAGTTCCAGCCCTTTGCGTGTTTCCAGCCTTCCGTAGAAGACCAGGTGATTAGGATCCAGACTCTTCCGGTTCTTCAATGGAACCTGCGGATTGTAGGTGGGGATCACTCTGGCATCCGCCGCCACAGTCCAGCCATCTTCCTTGAACCAGTCGAACATGGATTGTGTCGGTGACACGACTACGTCAGCGTGCTCGACACAATATCTCTCCATATAATCGAGCAGAAAAAACTTGCTGGAACCGTTGTGTTGGCGCTGGCTTCTATCGTCCAGCCAGCGCATGGGACTGTTGAGTATCAATACCAGTTGGGAGTCATGAAAAGACTTACCCAACCGTTTGGCGCGAATCGATGCAAACCCCGAGCACTCGTATTGCATCAGGTGAATGACATCAAACTGCTGATCGCGGAGCCAGTAGTATGTATTAATCGAGCGGGCATGCTCGGAAGGCGAGGCGGTACGCAACGACCAGGGCTGTGCAAACTCCTCGAGAGCAAAGTATGCGGCACCTGCTCTTTTCTGTATCAACTCGCGGGCGTCGGCGGGATTGCCGCCGGTAGGTCGCGTGGAGAGAAGCGTCACATCTTGTCCGAGTGTTTGCTGGAGAAACGTGCAGAGATTCAGCGCGTTGGTGCCAACTCCTCCATTTTTTGTGAAGGGAGGGATCTCGGGAGTGACAATGCAATGCTTCATTCTTCCAGAAAGTCCTCAAATTCAGTTCCCTTGAGTCTCGCGGCAACCTCGTCGAAATTGACAATGGCATCCGACAGTCGGTCTGGGGTGTTTTTCAGCGTCTTGCCATTGACTGGAACGTTCTCGACCTCAAGGAAACCCAACACTCTTTCAAAAAAACGGGCCGGCATGTGCAACATGTCTTCGTACTGTAGTTTCAATGTTCGAAGCCCCAGGGAATTGATGAAGCCTTCGATCCGTTGCTCGCCAATCACTTGCTTTTTTGCCTTGGCAAGCAATTCATCCGGTTCCACGTAAATCGCCCCCTGTACCTGAGAATCCTCCACCGCGTTATAAATCCGAGCCACTTTGTGAAGCCGCCGGGCGTTGAACCCCGACAGTGCTTGTTTCACGGGATTGCGGCGGGTCAGGTATATTACTCGGAAATGATGGTTCTGTAGAAACTGCTGAAAAAGATTCTTGTCGGCGATGTCTGCGAGTTTGGTTTTCAGGCCAACCGCATGGAGCAGGCGATCCGTCATCGTATGTTCGTGGCAATAGCGGGCTGGCAGAGCGAACTTGGAAAAGTCTTCGAGGGGTTTGCCTTCAACCAAGGCCATACAGAAGGATTTTTGACGCTCTAATTTGCTGGAATTCAGCATTTCACCATAGCAGAGAACATTCGGATGGCTATTCAGGCATGATACGAGATAGGAGCTATCGGTTCTGCCGCCAAATAGAATAACAAAAAAGCACTTGGAGGGAAGTCGCGGATCCACTGCAAGAGTTGTGTCATTATCCATTGTGAGAAGATCAAGATGAGAAAATTGAGGCACCCAAAATATTCAGGAATGTGATCGTGGTTGCTGGGGAAGCTCCTCTGTGAATTTTTCGAGCAAGTTCGCCAAATCTCCAGTTCCAAGTCAAGTCAATTTGCGTAAAGCCAGGCAACCCGGCAGAGAATGCCTGGCCGACATATGCCGGGCGTAGTTCTAGCTCGGTGATTTTGCGTCGTCGCTGCGCTTTGCCGTGCGCATATATTACCATTGATGGGTTATGATTAAACTTTAAAAGCTTGTTTCTGATTTACCTGGCCTGCCCGTCTTCGCCCTGCGGGCTACGCCGTGGCTTGCCCGGGCGTAGTTCGAAACGCTTGATTCTGTGAGGTATTAAATTTGGGTCCGTCTTCGCCCTGCGGGCTACGCCGGGACAGGCTTCGTTCTCTACTTCGTTTCGAACGAAGCCTGGAGGCGAGGGGAGTTGAACCCCTGTCCTAAATAATGTCACCCCGAATTTCTCCATGCTCAGCCGGTTATTAATTTAGGCGCTGGGCTGGGAGCCGGCACCCCACCCGTCGCCGAGTAGCCACGAAATGAAGGTCATTGGCGGGCGCGGCCACCCCGTCCGCCAATTAGCCTGCTGTCGTCGCTCCCTTACCTAGCAGGCGTTGATAAGGAAACGTCACGGATCAATTAAGCCGCGAGTGCGAGTTCTTCGTTCTCTGCGTTTATTTTGTTTGATCGGCTTTTTACGAGGCCAACCGATCAACCTCGGCATGCTACCCGGGACTCAACTATCCAGTCGAAACCAGTACGCCCCCTTAAGTTACAATTACATAGTTCATCAAAAAAGCGGCAGTTGCAAGTGAGAATGCACATTGCATACATTGACCTACAGAAGTAAAATATATTTATCTGCATGGGTAAAGTAATGAGCTCAACGGAAGTTGTGCGGCACTTCGGGGATGTGCTGGCTGGCGTCAAACACACCGGAGAGAGTGTTGTGGTGACGAAAGGCGACAAACCGGTGGCGTGATTAGCTCCTCTAAATCTGGGGCAGCGTGGTAAAGGCTCGGAAATTATGGCGGCGTTAGCTCGCCTGCCACATGATCCTGATTTTGCTGCTGACCTCGAAAAAGTGAACCTCAGCGACCGGCGTCCTGGTAGGTCCTGCCGACGAAGCTCATTTTCGGCAAGTCCGCCACCTACAGGTTCATGTTTTGGCAGACTGAAAACTCGAGCTTGTCCAACTCAAGCCACTTTTCAGGCTATGTTGATTGAAGATTCGGGTTAATCCCCATCGCCGCCATCGTTGGGCGACTCCGAACCGCGAAAGTGCTTGTTCTTTGGGTCGGTGTAAGGCGGCTTGAAGATGCCGGCGCCAGACGGTTGCGCTTGTCCGCCCCTTTTGCCAAAATCCTGCGCTTGGGCCTGCAATTCCTTGTGGCTCAACTGGTTATGCGGCTTAAGCGGGTGCTCCGGTGTGGATTCCACGTAGAGGCTGGTCGACGGGAAGGCGAATGAGACACCGAGCTTATCGGCGAGGCGGACAATCTCGAGCAGCACGTTCTGCCGTTCGACCAACTCGCGTGACCAGTCCGGAACTTTGAGGAAGAAGTACAACATGATATCGAGGCTGCTGGCCCCGAAGTCGTTGAATACGACATGAAAGTAATCTTTGCGGGTATGCGGATTAGCGAGGATGATTTGTTTGATCCCTTCGAGGAAGGCTTCGAGTTTTTCCGGTGGGGTATCATAAGTCACCCCGATTGTCGTCTTTACCCGCCGGTAAACCCGCATCCCCATATTATCGACGGTTTCCGTGGCCAGATTCATGTTCGGCACCGAGATCAAGGAGTTGTAAAATGTCCTGATCCGGGTCGAGCGGAACCCGATGTGTTCGACCTCGCCATCCTGGTTTCCAGTCTTGATCCAGTGTCCGACTTGAAATGGACG
>CAYUDZ010000021.1:24178-26754 GCA_964443575.1 uncultured Chthoniobacteraceae bacterium
CCGAAAAAGTTAGCCAGTGTGTCCTTGGCCGCCAGGGCCACCGCCAAACCACCGATTCCGAGACCGGCCAGCAGTGAAAACACATTGATGCCAATATTTTGTGCACCCAGCAGCACCCCGAGTACCACGACAAAGATTTTGAGTGTCCGGGAAGCCAGTTCCGCCAGCTGTACATCCAACCGGTTATCATCGCGCTGCGCCACTTTGCTCAGATGCTGCCCAACCATAGACGCGAGCTTGTAAAACCCCCAGGTAATCGCGACAAAGATAAGGATCTCCAGCGTCTTGCTCAGGATCGACTGCACGACACCTTCAAAGCGCAGCAGCGGTAGTATCGCCGTCCATACCAGTGTGTTAGCCAACAATGCAGCCGGACCAACCAAACTTGTAATCAGTTCATCGTCCCAGGTCGATTTTGTTTTAGCCGTAAGCCGGGAAAGTACCCGGCCAATTATCCGCACCAGCAGCCTGACAAACAGCCCGAGAAAAATTGCCAGAAAGATGCCTAACCATTGCCAGTACTCGTAGCCCAAAATCTTATCGGTTGTCCATGTCGGCATCATCTCCGCCAGCACTGGTAGGCGGTACCCCGCACCGCCGCCGCTGCCGTCGACATAAGGTTGATCCTCGACCGCCGAAAAGAACAACGAAGCTCGCTCTACTGTTTGCGGGGTAAAGAGAAACTCGCCTTTCTTCTCACCTTCTTCAACCAGGCCAATAGTGATCTCAGTGCCGGCAAACCGCCACCGCTCAACCACCCCCTGGTCGCCAGCCGCAACATCAGGAATCTGGGAGTAATCAACGACTGCGACGCGATCAATAACCTCTTTCAGGAAAATTGCCGCTTCCTTGCTAGCCTGCAATCCGGTTAACAGGGAGTCGTTCGCAGTCAGGTTGAGCGTGCGTACAGCCTCGCTGAGAGCACGCTCCTGGAGCGGTCCATCGCCTTTATCAACAGCCATTTTATAGGCATCCATCGCCTCCATAAACGATCGCATCGTCCGGCGTGGGGTCGCGGTATCCACTGTACCCAGGATGTTTGCCGCTGCTGTTGGCGTCGGCTGTAGCTCTTCCTCACAGTGGCCGACAATTTGCAGCGCATAGCAACAAATCAGAATGGCTGTCAACTTTTTCACCAGCATTGTTGCTAAGCTTTCGAGTTGCCAGCCGTCAAGCAGCAAACTGCGCTTGCTTTCATTATCAGATCCGTTACCTTGCGAATCATGAAAACTGTACTCGCGTTATTCACCATAACAATTCTGTCCGCCCATGCCATGCTGGCCGATCTGGTCATCGTCCAGAATGTCAAAACCACCGCTCAAGGGATGAACGTGGACATGGAAATGACCATGCACTTCAAGGGCAGCAAGGCTCGTATCGATGTCGGTGATCAGGTCTCCACCATCATGGATTCCGGCAGTGACGAGGTGCTCAATTTGATGCACCAGCAAAAAATGGTGATGACGATGAACAGCCAGCAGCTCGGCGCCATGCAACAGCAGATGACAGAGTCGATGGGTAAGGATGACGCAGAACAGGCGAAGCCGGAATTGAAAGCTACCGGCAATAAGGAAACCATCAACGGCTTTGATACCGAAGAGTACCTGGTGACCCAAAATGGTCAGGAGATCAGCTACTGGCTGGCTAAAGACTACCCGAACAAGGAAAAAATCCTCGAGCAAATGGCCAGCATGCAGGACAGCAAGTTTGCCAAGTTAAGTCCCAATGCGCAGGCACAGCTCGATATTCGCGAGCTACCCGGGATTCCAATCAGGGTCAATGCGGTCGACACAGTGATGACACTTGTCTCGGTCGAGGAAAAAAAAGTCGATCCCGCCATCTTTGAGATCCCGGAAGGCTACAACAAAATGGATATGCCCGACCTGGGCAACATGTTGAAGAACATGCCTCAAGGCGAGTAGCCGCAGACACACCAACCGCAGGCCCCGCCGGTACAACGCCCATGGCAGACATGAACTGGCCAAACCGGCTGACCATAGCCCGACTGTTGGCGACAATTGTTTTTGTCGCGGCTATGTCGATCGAGCTTAATGGCAGCCACACCGTCGCTTTTGTAATCTTCCTGGCCGCCTCATTGACCGACTTCCTCGACGGCTACCTTGCGCGCAAGTACAACCTGATCACAGATTTCGGCAAACTGATGGATCCACTGGCCGATAAAGTCCTGATAGCTGCCGGTTTCATCTGCCTGATCCCGCATAACCTGATCCCGGCGTGGGTTGTGGTGGCAATTCTGGCCCGCGAATTCCTTGTTACAGGATTGCGTACGCTGGCAGCGAGCAAGGGAGTTGTCCTGGCAGCGGAAAATCTGGGTAAGTGGAAAACTGTTTTACAGGTACTCACTATTTCCGTCCTGCTCGGCATTCTCGCTTTCTTGCCGCAACCGCCTGCACCGTCGCCACTGACGGTACTCGGTATCTTCCTCATTTACTTGACGCTCGCGCTGACCGTTCTATCCGGCCTCAACTACGCAATCCGCAACCGGGCCCTCTTCCTGCACGACTAGCCCGGATCAATCACAAACTTCGTAGCGAGACGCAGCGTGAGGTGCTTGG
>CAYUDZ010000022.1:0-25048 GCA_964443575.1 uncultured Chthoniobacteraceae bacterium
GGGTACGTTACTTTACCCGTGGCGGGATCATTGGCAGCAAAGAATTTATCAGCCAAGTTTATGAGCATATCAGGGATAATCATAACTGGCCTGAGAAACGTGCCGATATGGTTTCGAGAAAGATGATGTTTGGCGATCGCGTTCATGGCCGCAAAATGTATGCTTTACGTGGTGTTCCTGGGTAATCTGCACATAGCGTTATTTATCAATACCTAGGATCATAAGAAAAGGAGCTTCCCGTTGACTTGCTATGTGATGGGATTAAATTTGCTCTTCAACAAAGCAACAGGCTCTATTTTTGATTAACGTACTATTTATTTGCACTGGTAATATTTGTCGCAGCCCGATGGCTGAGGGATTGTTTCGTCATGCCCTAAAGGACCGGCGTGATCTTTCGGTAGATTCTGCGGGGGTCAGTGCGCTCGATGGGCAAGCAGCAAGCCCTGAAGCTATCCGTGCCTTATCGAATGTAGGCATAGATATTTCTCATCATCGCAGCCGCAGAGTGCAGGAGGAACTGATCAACAAAGCGTCGCTGATCCTGGCGATGACCAGAGCCCATGCCGCTACATTGTTGCAGCACTTCCCGCAGGCCGCTGAAAAAATTTTTCTGTTACGTGAATTCGACGAGCGTATAACAAATGAGGTCGACATACCTGATCCGATTGGACGCGGGCAGGAAGAATACGATGAATGTAGAGATACAATTTTATCGGCTATACCAGGAATTCTTAAACAGATAGATCAAACTGAACACGCAACATCCATGACAGTATCCACAGAAAGTAAAACATCCACAACGATTAGTGTTGGCGCCGACCATGGCGGAACAGATATTCTCAATGCCATAGTAAGCGACCTTGAAAAAGGCGGGTATAAAGTAGAAGATCACGGCACCCACGGTAGCGAATCTGTAGATTACCCGGACTACGCTTCCAAAGTGGTAGCTGACATAGCTGAAGGGCGTGCCAAATGGGGAGTACTAATCTGCAAAACCGGTATTGGCATGAGTATAGCGGCAAATCGTAATCCGGCCTGCCGGGCAGCAGTGGTCAACAGCGTCGAGATCGCCGAGATTACCCGGCGCCACAACGATGCGAATGTGCTGTGTCTTGGCGGATCATTAACTACGCCTGATGAAGCGGTAAAAATACTCAATAAATTCCTGGAGACAGGTTTTGATGGCGGCCGTCATTCCCGTCGTGTCGATAAAATGAATGAAGTCAGTCGCGAGGCAAGGTCCGCGATGGAGATTAAAGATCCCGAGGTGGCGGAAGCCATCGCTGCAGAAGAGCATCGTCAGGAAGAGGGTATCGAACTCATAGCTTCTGAAAACTACACCAGCCGGGCCGTCATGGAAGCACAGGGCTCCTGCCTAACCAATAAGTATGCGGAAGGTTATCCGGGTAAGCGCTGGTATGGCGGCTGCGAACATGTAGACGTCGTCGAACAGCTTGCCATAGACCGTGCCAAGGAGTTGTTTCAAGCTGATCATGCCAACGTGCAGCCGCATAGTGGCAGCCAAGCAAATACCGCTGTCTATTTTTCTGTCCTTAAGCCCGGCGACCGGATCCTGACTATGGATTTGGCTCACGGGGGGCATCTCACCCACGGCCATAAAGCCAACTTTTCCGGTAAGCTTTACGAGGTAAGTCATTATGGGGTAAGCGAGAGTGATGAAAAAATTGATTATGACACTCTGGCCAAACAAGCCGTTGAGTTTCAGCCTCAAATGATAACAGTTGGAGCTTCAGCCTACTCCCAGATCATCGATTTTGAACGAATGCGCAAGATTGCAGATGAGGTTGGGGCCTTCTTATTTGCTGACATGGCACACATTGCGGGTTTGGTGGCGGGAGGGGTGCACCCGAGCCCGATACCTCACGCACACTTTGTCACGACAACCACCCACAAGAGTTTACGAGGACCGCGTGGGGGTCTCATCCTATGCCAGGAAGAATTTGCCAAGAAGGTAGACTCACTCACGTTTCCCGGGGTTCAAGGTGGTCCGCTGATGCACGTTATCGCGGCTAAGGCTATTTGTTTCCGTGAAGCGTTGAAGCCGGAATTTAAGGACTATGCGGCACAGATCGTTTCCAATGCCAAAGCACTGGCAACCCGCCTGGCAATGTTGGGTTATCGGATCGTATCAGGTGGAACTGAAAACCATGTGATGCTGGTTGATCTCCGACCTAAGGAGATTAGTGGCAAGCAGGCGCAAGAGGCTTTGGATAAAGTCGGCTTAACCGTTAACAAGAATGCCATACCATTTGACACCATGCCAATCATGCAAACGGGTGGCATCAGGATTGGTACTCCGGCGGCGACGACGCGTGGATTACGGGAAGAAGAAATGATGGAAATTGCTGATTTGATCCATGAAACGCTTTCCAATCTTGAGGATGAAGCGCACCTCAAGGCCATCAAAGCTAAAGTATTAAAATTAACTTCCCAGTATCCCTTGCCGGTATAACATTATCTGCAATAAGAAGGCAGTGCTGAAGAGGTGAAGGTCAATACCCTGCCGAGCATCCGCAGCCAAAATAGAAATGCCAACAGCAATGCAATTTCCGGGATGCCAGGTAGAGCGAAGGCAATCACGTGGGTGTATTACCAAATTCAACTCATTTTGACAACACCATGCCCTGTCGATTGACGCAGGCGTTCGATACTTGCCTTAATTGCGTCTATAGCAGGCTCGATTTGATCTGCAGTATTGTTAGTACTGAATGAAAAGCGCAAGCTGGAGCGAGCATCGGCGACGCTGACACCCATGGCAGTTAACACGTGAGAGGGGTCTAGTGAACCCGTGGTACAGGCTGAGCCTGAGGATGCACAGACTCCACGCTGATCCAGCAGCATGAGCAAGCCCTCAGCATCAAAACCAGGAAATTGTATGTTTGAAGTATTTGGCAGGCGTGGCACTTGCCCACCATTTACTTTAGCTTCTGGAACAGCCATCAATACGCCTTGTTCAAAACGGTCTCTGAGTTGGCAAATTCCATTCTGCTCATCCTTTAGGTTAGCTGCTGCCATTTTGGCGGCTTCTCCGAGACCCGCTATAGCCGCAACATTCTCGGTACCGCCGCGGCGGTCATTTTCCTGTCCGCCACCTAGGATGAGCGGGCGGAATCGACTGTTGCGGTTAATGTAGAGCACCCCGATCCCTCGCGGCCCATGGAATTTATGGGCTGAGAGTGAGAGCAGATCGACAGGCGAGTCGCGAATATTGATGGGAATTTTAGCTACCGCCTGGACTGCATCAGTATGAAATAATGTACCAGCTTGGCGAGCATGTGCCGCGATCTCAGGAATTGGGAAAATCACGCCTGTTTCATTGTTAGCCCACATGATGGTAAGCAACGCCGCTTCCTCCTGTAGCGCTTCTAAGAGTTGGGACATATCCAGAGAACCTTCCGGCTGGACAGCAATTTGTGTGAGCCGTAGTCCGCGGCGACTTAGCGCCTCGAGCGGCTTGCTGATTGCGCTATGTTCGACACAGCTGGTAATGATGTGCTCGCAATCAGGGTTGGCGGACAATGCTGAGTTGATAGCCGCGTTATTGGACTCCGTCCCGCCACTGGTAAAGACGATTTCATCTGCGTCACACCCCAGTAACCTGGCGACATTGTCGCGAGCCTGGTCCACTATACCGGCCAACTTGCTGCCAAATCGGTAGACACTGGACGGGTTGCCGTACTCTTCCCTCAAGTAGGGAAGCATGGCGTCCACAACCTGCGGAGACGGTTGAGTGGTAGCATTATTATCGAGGTAAATCATTGCTTCAAGATAGTCAAAGATGCCTCGACGGCTGGAATTTGCAAATATTGCAGCATTGCTGAATTCATGAAGTTTTCACTTTGAGTTCATAATGTTTTCACATCGGCAGTGCAAGTTGGTGATGATGAAAACAACTACCACGTATCACAAGCAGCGTCTTTCAACGCCGCAATTAGTCGGAATGCTGGGATGGATGCTGCTTCTGGCCGCCTCCATGGCCTCTGCTCAGAATGAACAGAGCGACCGACCTCCCCGCCAATCAACCAGTGGCCAGCTTACGCTGCCATTCAGTAACCTTGAATCTCTAGGCGATTTCCTGGTCGATAAGCCACTGCCGGAACAGATTCCGATACCGGCGGCTTTGACCGTGCTTGAGGTAAAAATACAACTGAAAGACAGCAATGATCTGAGTGCTGAAATTTCTGCATCAGCTAGCAACTTTAGTGAATCCTGGCAGCTGGTGCCAGTAGTTGGTGGCAGTATAAGTGTAGGCAAGCTGGAGCCGCCAGATTCTCCCCTGCTTCCGCACAAGAGTATGTTGCAGCTGCTTCTGCAAGCTAATGAGACTCGGACAGTAAACTTTGAAATATTTGGTAGTGGCGAAGCTGCCAGCATGCAGAAGCAGTTGGAGTTGCATCTGCCGCCGGCAACGATGTCACGGCTACAACTTCCTGAGGCCCCGTCCGGATATCGTTTTGCCACCACTGGCAATCGACCGATTAATAGTCGTAACGGGATCGTGCACTTGCCTCCCGAAGGGAGTGACTTACTAATCCAATTGCTAGAGGTCGAAAAGGTTCGCGAAGAGCAGACATTTGCCGACCTGCCGCGCATAGAAACGGAGCGGACAGCTATCCGCAAGGCCAGCTTTAATACGCGAACAGTTTCTGATGGATCCTACATTTGCACTGCTGAGTTTGAAGTTTCGCATGGTGGTTCAGACATTGTCTCCTTCACTTTACCTGTAGGCACCAAATTACTCGACTGTGTAGTAAATAGCGAAAACGTGGCCCCGATCCAGTTGGACCAGGGGGCAATAGGCATTCCTGTATCTGCTGAAAATTCTCAAAAGCGGAACACCAGCGTGAAGCTATCCTATACTGGTGGAATCGGTGCGCTCGATAAGGTTGACGGTAAGTTGGTGCTCAAGTTGCCATCTACCCCGTTGTTTATAGATCGCCTCGAGTGGCAGCTTGAGTTGCCGCGCGAATACCGTGCAACTGCCGTTCAGGGCAATCTTGGAATTGGTGATTCTGGTAATGACTCAGCAATCAAATTGATACGCGAAATCACCAGGGGAGAGCAACCAATGGTAGAAGTCTTCTATCGCAAACGTGGACTGGGAAAAGACTGAGGGAATTTAATTCAGAACAATAAAGAAAGAACATACAGGAGCAAAAAATCATGAAATCAAACAATACGAAAAAGAGTTACAAACTCACAGTTGCAGGCATTTTTGCCATTGGCTTTATATTTGTGTGCAGTCTTGTCGCCTGGGTGATACTGGGTGGGGCGGTACATCAACGAACAGCCGATAGTACCTCGCGGCTTGGTGAAGCGGTAGCTAACACCTGGGGCTCAGAACAGACTCAACTGCATCCGCAGGCCTGGTACCAGCAGCCTACCGGTGGTGATGGGGGGCGCAGGATAATCGTTCCAAGCTATTCGGATATTGAAGTGAGCCTCGACTACGACCCTAAACCGAAAGGACTTATCTGGTATCGGACGTATCAGGCCGACTTTCAAGCAAAGTATGAGTTCCCTAACCCGACACCAATTAGCCAAACAATCTATGTGCAATTCCAATTGCCGGGCGGCAAATCATCATTCCACAATTTTTCATTCCAGTTAGGGGATGAGAACGTTGCGAATGCCTCGCCGGTTGATGGTAAGTTTACCAAAGCAGTGACGGTGCCAGCCAAAAGCACGGTTCCGTTGAAGGTATCGTACAGTGTGCGCGGACTTGATCGTTGGAATTACTCATTAGGCGGAGCTGAACGTATCCGCAATTTTCAACTACGGATGAGTACCAACTTTCATCAGATTGATTTTCCGCAGGGTTCCGGCTCGGCAACCGAGCGCACACGCACCGACAACGGCTGGCAACTGGTCTGGAATTACCCTGACGTCATTGGGCCGCAACCGGTTGCTATGGATATGCCGAAACAATTAAATGCCGGACCGGTGGCAGCACGGATGAGCTTCTTTGCTCCAGTATCGTTGTTGTTCTTCTTTGCGGTGCTGTTAATTTTAGGCAGCGTGCGTAATTCCGGGCTCCATCCGATGCACTATTTTCTTCTGGCGGCCGGCTGTTTTTCATTCCAGCTGTTGTTTGCCTACATGGTTGACCGGATGCCGATCCACCTGGCCTTTATAATTGCTGGGTTTGTTTCACTAGTCATGGTCAGTGGTTATATCCATGCGGTAGCCGGTTCCAGGCTGTCAGCGATTGCGTTGCCGGCGCAGATAGCTTACATGGTCCTATTCAGTTATACTTTCTTCTTTGATGGGCTGACCGGCCTGACAATTGCCATCGGCTCGGTTATAACCCTTGCGATCCTGATGCTGGCTACAGCGAGGGTAGACTGGGATGAAAAATTCCGGCGCAAGCCGAAATCGGTACCGCAGCCTCCAGCTATAACACCGGAGAATGCCGTGCAGTAAGAATTGTTATGCTGGGCCTCGCCAGTAGCCGCTAGGCGGCGGGGCGAGGCCCATTAACCTCAGATAGATCAATGAAAAATAAATACCTAAGTCGTCGTTCATGGCTCGCATTGGCACTAGGCGGTGCAACGACTGCCGCCGGGGCAGGTTATGCCAAAATGCTGGAGCCTGGTCAGTTTGAAATTACCCGTAAGCGCGTGCTCATGCGCGGGATTAACCAACCGGTGAGACTACTGCATCTTTCAGATTTTCATGCTTCGAAGGATGTACCGTATTCACAGATTCAACAAGCCATTGAGTTGGGGTTGGAACTGACACCTGACTTCGCTGTGCTGACTGGCGACTTTATCACATGGCGGTTGGAATCGCCACAGCGCTTTGCACAAATCCTACGCCGCTTGAGCGATAAGATGCCTGTATTTGCCTGCCTTGGTAACCACGATGGCGGCCGGTGGGCGGGTTCCACAGCGGGACAGAAAACTGCAGCAGAAGTGGCAACCATGCTGGATGATGCTGGTGTCCATCTGTTGGTGAACCGAGCGCACCATCTACAACTTAATGAAAGCCCGTTAAAGATTGTCGGTTTAGGGGATCTTTGGAATGACGATGCCCGTCCGCAGGGTCTCTTGCCGCCAACTGACTTGGCATTGCCTAAGGATGAGCCGGCAACCATCCTGCTGGCGCATAACCCGGACACCAAAGACGAAATCAAGCAATACTACTGGGATCTCATGTGTTGCGGACATACCCATGGCGGCCAGCTGGTCGTGCCACTGCTCGGCTGGAGGCCATTTCTGCCAGTGCGTGATGCCTCGATGCCGGAAGGTCTCCACTACTACACCGATGGGCGGCAGATCCATGTTACCCGCGGTGTTGGTAACCTGCATGGTGTGCGCTTCAATTGCCCACCTGAAATATCGCTGTTGCAACTGCTTCCGCAGCGAGAAGAAATTCTTCGCGATAGTTAAACACTACTTATTTGCTAGACAATTGAATAAAAAATTGTCATGCTTGTCTTGCTAAATTCAGTTCATAAACAGTCAGCGAAAGGAGACAAACCGTGAAGATGTTATCGATTCTATGGGTTGTAACAGGGTGTTTTTTGCTTATATCAAATCTGGCTGACGCCGGCGATTACACGCTGTGGGGTAAGCAGACTGAAGGGTGGGGTGCAACCAATGCGAAAAGTGAAAGCGATACCTTGACGCTTACGAAAGCTGCTACCATCACAAAAGTTGAGCGAGGCTCCAAAGGTTTCTGTATCTGGAGCGGAGGGAAGTCAGTGTTATGTGGTGGTGGTGAGCGTCCGAGCATTATTGGTAAAACGCTCGAGCCGGGCACCTATACAGTTTTGCCTACGGCTGGTACAGAGGTGATCATTTATTTGTCTGATTCCTGAAAAGAAGGATAAGAGATTGCGGTTTCTGCTAGCGACTTTAGTTGCTTTGATGCTGGTTCAATTGGGTTCCAGCATGGCGCAGCAGACTGCGGAAAGGAGATCCTCGGATCCTGTCTTATACGTCAAGCCCGGCCAGAGTATTCTCGGTGAGTCTCTTCCACCAGGTAGCTACCGAGTCGTGCCGGTGCTGAAACCGGGGCAAGTTCAGGCAGAAGTAACAGTTACTCTAAAAGAGAATTCTGCCAACCAATCCACTTCTGGAGATGAACCAGACTCAGGCAAGACACCTGTGCAGGGTACCGCGCCCGAGCCGAAGACGGCAGGCAACAAGCAAGCGGAAGCACCAGTTACCGCGTCCGGAACCGAATTTGACTGCGAGTACGGATTGCCGCGCCGCAAAGGGGCAACAGCGCTGCTCCAACTCCAAACTGGAGACCTTCCATCAGGTGCTTACCTCGACGCCAATTTAAACTTCAATCAGCCGGGAGAAGTGCATCAATGGATATTGTTTGGCGAAGACCGGAAGAATCGTATCGAGGTTAGCATTACGGAGTGGACCCCTAAGTCCACAAGTTATTACAACTGGAAGCATGGCATGCTCGCAACGGGCGAATTCTCTCAAACGGATGTCCCCATTGGGTACCGCCAGTTGTATGTCGAGGAGAAGAAAGGGTGCAACAAGCAACTGATCATGCAAGTGGGTAACTACATGGTGGAAATGCACCGTCCGCCAGTTGAGGGAGTGAACCAAAAATCTGACATCATTAGCCGTGATCAATTTTTACAGGTGGCCAAAGGCTGTGAGAGTAAAATAGCGGAAGTTGCCGGGATCCCGCCTGATAGTTCGCTTCAAGAAAATCCCACCAGCTTCAACTGGAATGGGGTGATCTGGCCTGTTGAATTTAAAGATGGTCTACTAAGAGTGCGTGGAGCAGGAGGTAATGCTTGGGGCAAAAAGTGGATCACAATTGCTTCAGGCATAAGTCAATACCGCGGCCGGGGCACTGGAGCTGGTCCAGTTGTTGTATACACAAAAGACAGAAAAAAATGGATAGTTGTTCTAGCCCGGAAAAATCACAAGCCATCTACTGCGACAAGCGTGAGGCGCTTGTTTACAGCGTTGGGCTTGAATTTCGCTATTTACAGTATGTACTCATACAGCTCATAGCGAAATCCATCGCCCGCCTTGTACCCAAGCACCCCACGCTTCGTCTCGCTACGAAGTTTGTGATTTATCCGGGCTAGTAGACTATGCTACAGGAGTAATTACTAACGAGCGTAGCTTTGATCAGCGAATTGATATCAGGTCGGTTGAAAAATACGGCGCGACACTCAGATCTGGTGGCAGATGTTATGATTACAGCTGGAACCACCTGAAGCAAATTTCCTGTGACTCCGGACAGTTTGTTAAAAACGTGACAAAGAAGAAAAGCAATGAGGATCCAAAGAAGAGCGATCCACAAGTCCCTAAAGACACACCACCCAAAGGTGGAAGCGGATCAAATTCAGGTCCGGCAGGAAAGCCTTTACCGGTAGCGATTATCAAGCAATTAGCAGATGCGAGAGCAGAACCTGATAGCTATGACACAACTGATTGGGGTAACATGGAAGTACCAACACCGCCTTCACATGTGAAAAGGTTCTTTCCTGGTGTCTGTGAGCTAACTGTAGGCCAAGCTTGTAAATTCTGGATAAAAGGAGCTGATGGTAAACGTTTTACATCTGGTTTCGGCTTTTTTACTGGACTAGGTAAGAAGGGTAAAGTTGGTCATTTTGAAGGAGACCTATTTTACGCAGACAATCCGGGTTATGCATGGATAGGTTGGACTGAATCCGGGTATTCAATATCTGCCTTTCTTGTAAAAGTCGTGCCAGGAGTAGAGGATCCTCCTGCCGAAGACCCTTGGAGTAAATCTACTGAAGAGCTGCTATCCGGACGTGTGTATATGAACTCAAATGGAGGGCAGAATTATATCGATGGGGTACGCGTTACCTTGAACAGGATCGATGGCCGCAACATAGAGACAGAAAGTCTGACAGCTAAGAACATATTTGGTGATACTGAAAAGGGACACTTTGGGTTTACTGGTGTTGAATTGGGCAGGTTACCTGCCGGAGTCTATCGAATCCGCTGCTATAAAAAGACGGAATCATTGGCAACTGACTTATGGCATAAGAAAGAATACGAGGTAACACTCCCGTTCAAGCAGGGAGAGAAATTCTTGCAGGATATCGAACTTCAGCAGGGTGGTCAAAAGTGGCAAAACAGCGGCATAGACAACATGGATAACAGGTTGAACCAATGAGGTTGAGGAATCTAGCAGTCAGTTTAGCAGTACTTATTGGAACTGTGTGGACTTACATAGTTGCCAGTAAAGCTGAGGATATCAAGATTTACGGAAAAACCGGCAGTATGGGAGTAGAGGGCAACATAGTCACACTGAAGAATTCATCGACGATTATCAGTGTTGAAGGGGATGCGGTAGAGTACTGTATTTGGCGGGTTGAGCCCGAGCAGAACACTCAGCAGACCAGCGGGAATATTCCACCCAAGGAGACACCTGTTGCGAAGGCGGTTGCGGTAAGGCCTGCCGCGAAGAAGAAAGACATCCCGGTTGCCAAGGCGGTCCCGGCCAAGGCCGTTCCAGTGAAAAAAGAGATTCCGGTAGCGAAGGCGATTCCGGTACCTGCTCCTGATAAGAAAGACATCCCGGTAGCCAAGGCAGTCCCGCTATCACCAGACTCCCAGGATAGTGATCAGCCAGCTCAGAAAGCAGTGCCGACAGCCAAGCCATTGGACAGTAATGAAGCATACCAGCAGTATATCTCTGCCTATAACCGGTTGACTGAATTAATGAGCCAGGGAAAGGGTAACACCCCGGAAGCGCAGCAAGCCTATCAGGCCTACCTTGAAACAAAGAAGCGTTACGAGGCTGCTTTGAGCGGTAGCCAATAAAAGATTCAGTATCAGTGTTCGCTATGCAAGTGCTCTGAGCAGATCGCGTCCGAAGTCGCCGTCGAAGTCGCGCCAGACACTATGGATGTGGTTGCCGTCGTTTTGGAAGTTGGTGTATTCGATCAGGAATGATTCACCCTGCACGCGGTAGTAATGTTTTTCGCCGGAGTTGATGCCTCCGGCCCAGGCAAAGCCAAGTTGATTGAGGTTCGACTTCCTGATCGCGGCTTCCCTGTCTTGTCGTGGTTCTTCGGCCATCCGGGAGAGGTACAGGTCGATCAGTTTCCACAGGGTAGTTTGTTGTTCGGGGTAAAGCTCATCGTACATGATGCCTTTTGGTTTCAATGGCTCCACCTTAGAGTCACTACGGGTCAGAATTTCTCGTTCGGCCTGGTCGGCAATCACCGCCTTCTGCAGCTGCTCTGCATCGAGTTGCTGGACCAAATCGCGGGCAATATCTTCTTCAGCATGCAGCAGCCGGAACCCGGCATGTTCACCGCTTGGCACCCTGGCGGGGTTGGCACCAAGAAAACGCGGAGCGGTTGCAATAAAACGGCCATCAACCACCGTAAAGTTGTATGAAAGGTGGTGACCTTCAAACCGCCACCCCCAGGTGCCTGCATTGGGGTTGCCATAGATCGTCGTGTAATACAAATCACTATCGCGGTAGTCGTGGTTATTGGTAAGTACGCCCAAAATTTCCTCCAGTTTGATTACTCCTTGCGCCATTTCTTTACCAACCGCCCCGGCACTGGCCAACAATAGCTGGTGCTGTTTTTCCAGTTGGGCAGGATTAAGCTCACTTAGAGCAATTCCCGGACGCATCCCGGGAAAGTAACTCCAGCTTTCGCGCTGCTCGTAGGCAAAT
This sequence comes from uncultured Chthoniobacteraceae bacterium, assembly GCA_964443575.1. Lineage (GTDB taxonomy): Bacteria > Verrucomicrobiota > Verrucomicrobiia > Chthoniobacterales > CAKUMP01 > CAYUDZ01. Next base: position 11,668 of record CAYUDZ010000022.1, read on the forward strand.
GGATAGACGACTTTTTCCTTTTGCTCAGGGCTAAGACTGCCCAGGAATGTGGTGGCGGCAGTTGCCATCTGCTGTGCCCGATGTTGCAACGGGTCGGGGTCACTGGAGAGACAGCTGAAGGTTGTTAACTTGATAGTTAAAACTACTAAGAAACTAAAGTACCGCATGGTTTTTGGTATCTAAGGGTATCGATCTGCCACGGACGTGGGCAGCTATGTGGATGGATCTTGTGCTTTGCGTTTGGCCAGGCAATCGCTGCAGTAGTCCTGCCCATCGGCGGTTACCCTGAATTCGAGGTCCGGGTTGGTCTGGTCGGTGGCTCCACAACCAGCGCAGGTATAGAGCGGTTCATTGTCGCTTTTTTGATTCGACTCAAAGCGGGCACGGCGCTCGGCAACCTGTTGGCGGGCGCGTAGGCTACGGATAAATTCGGGCCCGAAGAACAAAAAGTAGTTACCAACTGCAACAATGATGGCGAACCTGGTCGCCCAATCACCAACAACGATGGCACCCAAGGTTAGAAATGCCGAGATGAAGGCAACCCATTTGATTTTTACCGGCAGGATGAAGAACAGCATGATCGTAAAATCCGGAAACAGCGTGGCAAAGGCGAATAGCACGGTCATATTCAGGTACGCATTAGTCGATGCCCCACCGGTCAAAAATGCTGCGATAGTCGTACCGAGCATGCCAAGGAGGTAAAAAAGTGTTAACCGGAAGCTACCCCACTGTTGTTCGAGTCCTTCACCAAATATCCAGAGCAACCAGAGGGCAAAAATAATGAAGATCGGGTGTGCCGGTGGTGGAATAAAAACATAGCTGACCAGGCGCCAGACTTCGCCACTGAGGACTTTTTGTGGTTCCAGTGTCAATCCGTCGACATATCCGGGATTGAGAAAAAACAAGACATAAACGACCGCATTAAAAAGTACGACGATGCGAATCAACCCGGGAATCGTGATCCAGCCGATCCTGCGTTCTAAACCGTTTAAGAAATCCATACCTTATGGTTGCTGTAAACTCGCCGGCGTTCAATGACGAAACGTTTTCTGCTTCACTCGCCAGTGGGCGGCAACCATAATGATGCGATGCCGCAATTGGAGAATGACTATGTACACAAAGCGCAGCGCGTGTTCGATTTGGAAATTGATGCGTTGAAATTGCTGCGTGACCGCATCGGTGAGCCTTTTAACGAAGCTGTGGAATTGCTATGCAAGGTGGTTGAAAATGGATCCAAGATTATCGTTCTTGGTGTCGGTAAATCGGGTCACATCGGTGAAAAAATAGCGGCTACGTTGACCAGCACCGGCTCTCCAGCTTACGTCCTTAACTCGTTGAACGCGCTCCACGGTGACCTCGGATTGGTTAAAGACGGTGATTGCGTTTTGGCACTCAGTTACAGCGGTGAGACCGAGGAGTTGAACAACATTCTACCGGCATTGGCGCGTTTTGATGTCAAGAAGATTGCAATTACAGGCACTGCCACATCGTTTCTGGCACGTCGCTGCGATATCGTGTTGGACTGCCATGTATCCAGCGAGGCATGTCCGCTGCAACTGGCCCCTACTTCCAGCACCACGGCGATGTTGGTGCTCGGGGATGCACTGGCGATGGTGTTGTTGGAGGCGCGCGGCTTTAATCGTGAAGATTTTGCCAAATATCACCCCGGAGGATCTCTTGGCCGCAGCTTGCTGTTGCGGGTTGATGACATTATGCGTAGCGGTCCATCTGTAGCTTCGGTCGAGGTATCGGATACAGTGCTGGACGCTGTACGTGCAATGACCAAAGCCAAGAGTGGTGCAGCTATTGTCACCAGGGATCAGGCTTTGGCCGGTATTTTTACCCATGGTGACTTTGCCCGCAACTATCAGCAAAACCCGGAACTAGGCTCACAGGCGGTTGGCGATTTCATGACGACAGATCCGGTCACTATCAATGCCGACAAGCTTGCAGTCGAAGTTCTGCATGTGCTAGAAAGAAAACGAATAGATGACCTGATCGTCGTCGACACTGATGGACGTCCGGTTGGGTTGATTGATTCGCAGGATCTGACACGCCACAAGTTGGTTTGATGGTAATCAGTTGGTGTACGCAATAGTTTAATAAATATGCAAGCAAACGACTTAAGAAAAGGAATGGCGATTCGTTACAAGAATGACATCGTCACGGTCATGGATGTCCAGCACCGGACCCCGGGTAACCTGCGGGCCTTCGTGCAGGCCAAGCTACGCAACTTCCGGACTGGCAACTCGATGGATGTACGCTTTTCCTCCACCGAAAAAGTAGAAACAGTTGAAACCACCCGACGCAAAGTGGAATTTTCCTACAGCGATCCTACCGGATACCATTTTATGGACCCGGAATCCTATGAGACAGTAACCCTGCAGGAAGATCTGGTTAAGGATGTCATGGGCTTTGTCAGTGAAAATACCGAAGTGGAAATCCTCTATATCGAGGACAGCCCGACTCAGATTGAACTGCCGCCATCAGTTGACTTGAAGGTCGTCGAGTCACCTGAAGGGGTACGTGGCGACACCGCTACCAATGTACAAAAGCCGGCCAAACTGGAAACCGGACTGGAAGTGCAGGTGCCATTGTTCATCAAAGAAGGAGAGACGATCAAAGTGGACACCCGCACCGGTAATTATATGAGCCGGACCTAGCGAATTTGCAGCTTATGGCCGCCCGGCAACCCAGAAGATCCGGTAAGCTCACACGCAGGGTAGGGTCGCGTAGGCGCAAACCTGCACGGCGCTTAAATCTGGAGATGTCCGATCCTTACTTGCGGGAAGACCGGCCCGAACCATTTACGATTCCGACCCGCTGGGTCAAGCTTGTGGTAGCGCTATTTCTGTTGCCCTGGGTGTGTGTTTACACACAGGCATTTTTTGCGACTTTTACCGATTCGGCAAGCAGGCATATGTTCTGGTTGACCGAAGAATTCTGGTTTTTTTCGCTGGGGTTGATTCTCTGGCTGATTACCTTCTTCGGTCTATCACGGCCGGTGACGGTCTATGTATTTGGCCATGAATTAACTCATGCACTGTGGGTTTGGCTAATGGGCGGTAAGGTCAGTCGCTTTCAGGTTGGTCGGGAGGGTGGACAGATCGAGACCGACACTTCCAACTTCTGGATCGCGCTGGCTCCATACTTTTTTCCGGTTTATGCAATTTTCTTAATTCTGATTTATGGGGTGGTTGGGCTGTTTTATGATCTCGAGCCATACCGCAGAGTAATCTTTTGCCTGGTTGGAGCGGCTTGGGGGTTCCATGCAACATTTACCTGCTGGATGATAGCGAAAGGCCAAAGCGATTTGAGTGAACATGGGAATTTCTTTTCGCTGGTTGTCATCTTCACGCTCAATCTGATCGTGCTGACGATTCTTTTCGTAGCGGCCTGCCCGGTAGTGAGTTGGGGGTCATTTGCTGAAGTGCTGTTGGATTATGCGATTACTTTTTCGGCAGCAGTTGTGTCACTTTTTGGTGATACGCTGGGACGGTTATTGCCGTAGATGGCGGACAATTATGACAATTTCGTAACATTCACACACTTGTCAGCAGATTCACCTGAGAGAAACGCTGTCATCTTACCAACCTAATTACAGAAATTTTATTTTATGAAAAGGGCAACACACAAAACAACTCACCGAATTTACGGATTACTGCTGGCCGTGCTACTAACCGTTCTTGGAACCAGCAGTCTCTTGGCACAAGCAGAGCAGCCTGAAACACCTGCAGCAGCTCAGGTGGAAGAAAAGTCGCTACTCGATCTCTATGCCCAGGGTGGCCCGCTAATGCATTTTATCCTGCTCTGCTCGATCGGGACTATTGCGGTGGGGGTGTACTGCTTCATCCAGATTAACCCGAAAAAAATGCGACCAAAAGCGCTGGTGGACTCGCTCAACGGCTACATGCAGTCGCGTGATCCAGGCTCGGCCTACGAAGTCTGCCAAGCCAACCCGAACAGCTTTACCAATACGGTCAGTGCGGCATTGCTGAAAGTGAACTTTGAGCGTGACCTGGCCAATAAGCCATCGATGGAACAGGCGGCCGCGGAGACTTTGGCGGAGGAAGAGACCCGCTACATGCTGTGGGTAAACTACCTGAATGTATTTGCCACCATTGCCCCGATGCTCGGTTTGCTCGGTACGGTGACCGGTATGATCCAGAGCTTCGACCAGCTTGCGGCAGGGCGCAGCGAGCCGCAAGATCTGGCCGGAGGCATCGGCCAGGCTATGTTAACCACAGCCGGCGGCTTAATCGTGGGTATCCCAGCCATGTTCCTATACTTTTTCTTTCGCAACAAACTGATGATTGCGATTACGGATATCCAAAAATCCGTTACCTTTCTGGTTGATGTGATTTCCGGAGAATTGAAACTTGAAGGTGCCGCCGAAGTGGCAACCGACGAGCCAGATAGCGAGTAATTAAGCGCAAGCGATAGCACTAGCAGGACGTCATGAAAGTCATTCGCAGACACGGTAGCCAGCCGGGCTTCATGCTGGCACCAATGATTGACATGACTTTTTTGCTGCTGATCTTTTTCATGCTGACATCCAAGATCAGCAAGGAACAAATCAAGTTGGATGTCGCCCTGCCGGTCGCCGCGAATGCCGTAATACCTGATGACCTTTCTGATCGTGACATCATCAATATCGATGGTGATGGCCAGTATTATGTGGGTAATAACCCGATGTCTGTGGAAGAGCTTACTGAGTATCTGAATATGCGATTCGAGGACTTCCCGCCGCTGCGACTCTACGTGCGTGCCGACCGTGAAACACCAGCAAAAAAAATCAAAGAGCTGATGCGCCTGTCTGCTGAGGCTGGCGCGATCGATGTGATCTTTGGCAGTTACCAGACAGAGTAACTATGCGAATCAAGAGGAGACAATTCGAAGAGTCTGAGATCCCGATGGGGCCAATGATTGATATGGTCTTCCTGTTGCTGGTGTTTTTTATGGTCACCGCCAAACCAATCAAGCAGGAAAGTGATATCGGACTAAGTTTGCCGGGTACCGTTGCCCAGGAAGAAAGCATCGACCTGCCCGACGAGCAGCAAATCGTAATCCAGCCGGATGGAGCCATAGTGTTGAACGAGCGACGCATGGCCGAACCGAATGATCGCACTATGCAACTGCTATTTCAGACGCTGTCACGATTCAAGGAAGCTGCAGATGCCAATAAGGCAGAGCCGCTGATAACGATTGCTGCTGATGACAGCGCGGTTCACCAGCGAATTGTCGACGTACTTAATGTCTGCGCCCGGGCAGAGATTAACGGTGTGACCTTTGCGGATGATTCCGGCGATGGCGAAGAGTTTTAGATTTTTCATCTTCGGAGTTGACAATCGCTGTCCTTACTGTCAATCTGCTCGGCTTTTATAACCTCATGTAAAAATTGGGGATCAGGTATTTTCCACCACCATTTAGAATTATAGCGGGCCATATATGACAAGTCGACTTATCGAAGAAGCTGCAGAAAAAATTCCCAGCACACCATTGTTGGTGAATCTGGTTTCCAAAAGGGTCAAGCAGTTGACCATGGGGCACCGCCCGATGGTAGATACCACTGCATTCATGAGCTATGGCGACATAGCATTGACCGAAATCATCGAGGGCAAAATCGGTTATGATGAGTTGGCTGCCCTCGAAGAGCAGCCATAATCGATGGCGGCAGATATCTCTCGCAATCGCAAGGCGTTACGGGATTATAATTTTGTCGAACGCTTTGAAGCGGGAATCGAGTTGCGTGGCACAGAAGTCAAGGCAGTCCGCGGTGGATTGGCCAATCTGAATAATTCCTACGCCCGTGTTGAGGGTGGCGACCTGATCCTGTACGACCTGGACATTCAGCCGTACGACAAGGCGAGCCACGAGCAGCATGAACCCAAGCGCAAACGCCGCCTACTATTACATCGTCGTGAAATTGATAAAATTTTTGGTTTCACAACACAGGATGGTTACGCCCTGGTAGCAATCCGCATGTATTGGAAAGGCCCGCTGGTCAAAGTCGAGATTGGCGTTGGGCGCGGCAAGCAAGCCCGTGACAAACGCGAGGACATTAAGGCCCGCACCGCCAAACGCGAAGCTGAGCGTGAAGTAGCACGGTTTAATAAGGGCAGGTAATCCTTAGCCTGCCTTGTATCCAAACCCCACGCTGTGACTCGCTACGAAGTTATGATGTTTTCGGGCTGGCGAGCATCAATTGCAACAGGAGTTTGCCCCTTCAAGTCGAACGCACGACCTGATTATTCTCATCGAGAATGACCACCTTTGGCTGGTGTTGGGCAGCCTCTGCTTCGCTGTAGGACGCAAAATTCATGATGGTGAGGCGATCACCGACTTTTCCGAGGTGGGCAGTGGCGCCATTGAGTTCGATCACACCGGAGCCACGTTCTCCATAGATCACGTAAGTTTCGAAGCGGTTACCGTTCGCCATATTGCCGACCAGAATATGCTCGAATTCCTGCAAGTCGACGCGTTGGGCCAAGTCGGCTGCAATCGTCAAACTACCTTCGTAATCGACGCTAGCGCCCGTGACCGTGGCCCGGTGGAGCTTACTTTTCAATAGGGTTCGTTGCATTTTCGGGGATGGCAATGTCTGGATAACACAGGCCGATGTCAATGATTATCTGGCTTACTGGCTGGCAGCAGACAGCCGCTCTAGCACGCGCTCGCGACCTAGTACAGCCAACAGGTGAAATAAGCTGGGCCCGGAGCGGGTACCGGTGCAGGCCAACCTGACAGGGAGCACGATGTGCTTGAGCTTCAGGCCGTTATCTGCGGCATAGCTGCGCATCACGGCCTCAACCCCTGCAGCACTGAAATCATCGGAGTTGGCCAGTACCTGTTCTAGCCCGCGGACGGTAGCAATTCCCTGTTCGTCGAATCCAGCCGCTGCGTCATCCGGAGAAATTTCTACCGATTCACGAAAATAAAATCCGGCGTACTCTACCAGCTCCTGTGGTAGTTTAAATTTTCCTTCGCAGGTAGCAGCTGCTTCCGCCACATAATCATCCGGATAATTATCGACCGGCAAGCCTGCATTGCGCCAAGATGTAGTGGCTAACTCGACCAGCTTTTCACCTGAAATTTCGCGTGCATACTCCCCCTGTAACCACAGCAATTTTTCCATACTGAATGATGCATTGCCGCTGGTGATACCGGAAAACTCGAACAGCTGGATTACTTCATCCAGCGACAGTTTTTCACGATCATCTTTAGGCGACCAGCCGAGCAGGCAAAGATAATTGGCAACAGCTGCCGGTTCAAAACCTTGTTCGATGTAAGAGGCTACGCTGGCACCCTGATCCCTTTTACTCATCTTGGAGCCATCTTCGTTAAGCAACAAGGGGATGTGTGCGAATACCGGTGGCTCAGACCCCAATGCACGATAGAGGTCGATATGGCGCGGGGTATTCGACAAGTGATCTTCGCCGCGAATGACGTGGCTTATTTGCATCTCGAGATCATCCACGACGCTGGCAAAGTGAAAAATCCAGGATCCGTCGGGGCGGCGCAACGTGAAGTCCGGATGGATCGATTCATCGGTTAGATCGAAGGAAACGTCCCCGCGCACTGCATCGGGCACCACGATGGTGTCACGTGACACCTTGAAGCGTATCGATCCGGCGTCTTCATAGGCACGCCCATCGGCTAATAGTTGATCGAGATAGCGTTGGTAGATATCACCGCGTTGGCTTTGAAAGTAGGGGCCGTACGGACCGCCGGCATGCCCGCCTTCATCCCAATCGATCCCCAACCAATCCAGCCCGCGGTAAATCACCTCAATGGCTTCGCTGGAATTACGCGCAGCATCAGTATCCTCGATTCTGAGAACCAAGCTGCCATTGTTCTTGCGTGCATAGAGCCAGTTAAATAAGGCGGTGCGGGCACCACCAACGTGCAGAAACCCGGTTGGTGAAGGGGCAAAGCGAACGCGCACGGAGGAATTACTCATCTTGTTGTTGTTAGTAATCGGGCAGCTCGATCAAGTAGTTACGAGTATTTGATGTCTTTGCCGGGTTCCATTTCAAAATCCATTGCCAGCCGTTCGCTGGTGTGCGGTTTAATGACTTCTTCGATGAATTTGATATGGATCGGACTGTCACGATAAATTGCTATCTTCTCCGTCGATTCAAAATCGCAGCACATAAAAAAAGACCATTCGCAGTCAGGAGAAATCTGCTTGCCGCACTTAACATTGAGGACCACAGGAATTTTGAGCAGGCTCATGCGGGTCTGCATCATCATTTCCTCGAGAGTCTCCTCCGTTGTGTCTTCTTTCAGTTTATATAGTACGATATGGTGAACCATGGGAACTGGTGATGGTACATGGAATTGCTGCCAACACAACAGGATTTGCAGGTTTAGGGTGACTGGATTTGACAGCCCTCTACGACCCATCTATCCTGCGCGCTTATGGCTGATCTGAAAAAGACAGTATTTCATTCAAAACATACTGCCGCACAGGCGCGGATGGCGGCATTTGGTGGCTGGGATATGCCAATCCAATACCAGGGAATCCTTGCTGAGCATCAAGCTGTCAGGAGCCGGGCTGGCTTATTTGATATTTCACACATGGGCCAACTCTATGTGCGTGGCAATCCAGCCTGGCTCGATAGCATCTTGACCAACCATGCAGCTGGCTTATCGCCGGGCACAGGTCATTACAGTTTTTTGCTTAATCAGGCAGGTGGCGTAATTGATGACCTGTTTGTTTACCGGCTGGCTGATGAGGAATATCTGCTAATTCTGAATGCTGCGGTGTATGATCAGGATCTGGCCTGGCTGCGCGAGCATCTGGGATCGGGCATTGAGCTTGATGATCGTAGCGGCATGAGTGCAGCGCTGGCCATGCAGGGGCCGCTGGCTTCGCTTGTTGCTGACAAGTTTTTTACCGCTGCAGGGATCAGTATAGAATTACCCCGACGCAACCGGATACAACAGATACCGGAGCTGGACTTGCTAATAGCTGCTACCGGCTACACTGGCGAGGCGGGCTACGAATTATTTTTTCCTGTGGACCGGGCGGAATCCATCTGGGATGGATTATTTGCTGCAGCAAACGGCCAGCTTGAACTTTGTGGTTTGGGTGCCCGTGATAGCCTGCGTCTGGAGATGGGCTACCCGCTCAATGGTGCCGACCTTGATGCTTATCATACACCACTGGAGGCCGGCACTGCCTGGGCAGTGAACATGGATAAAGGAGACTTTATCGGGCGCACTGTGCTAGAGGCTCAGCTCGCTCAGGGATTGAAAGAAAAACTCACCGGGTTTCAGGTAGTTGGCAAGTCACCGCCACCGCGTGCCCATTATCCTATTCTTGCAGAAGGGAGCAAAATCAGTGAATCTACCAGTGCAATCCTATCGCCGACACTGGGAATAGGTATCGGATTGTCGTATTTACCTGTAAAATTTAGTAATCCCGGCAATAAATTGGAGATTGAAATACGCGGTAAGAAATTTCCGATAGTTACTTGCCGCAGACCGTTCTATAAACCCGGCAAAAAATAATTATGAATATTCCAGAAAACTTAAGCTACACAGAATCCCATGAGTGGATTAAAATTGACGGTGAGATGGCCACAGTGGGTATTACTGACCACGCCCAGGAGGAACTCACAGATATAGTATATGCTGAGCTGCCTGAGGTTGGGCGTGCAGTTCAAGCCGGTGAGGCTTGTGCTGTCGTAGAATCTGTCAAGGCAGCCAGTGATATTTACGCTCCACTGAGTGGTGAAATTGCGGAAACCAATGGAGAGTTGGAAAGTGATCCTGCTTTGGTTAATACCAGCCCTTATGAAGGTGGATGGTTATTCAAGATTAAGCTTTCGGAGGCTGCAGATAAGTCGAAGCTGCTGGATGCCGACGCCTATTCGAAGCAGATAAGCTAGCGCGGCAGTCGTAACGTGAGTAATGATTTTAACTAAGCAGACAACCGAAGACATTCCATTCAGTGCCAGGCACATTGGCCCGGATCATGGGCAAATCAGGAGTATGCTGGATATACTCGGCTACGAGTCACTCGACTCTCTTTGCGACACGGCAGTGCCACACGATATTCAGTATGCAGGAGGTTTCGAGCTGCCGTCACCTCTCAGCGAGCATGGAGCGCTGCAGGAGTTAGCTGAACTGGCCGAGCGCAATCAGCTGACTACCTCACTGATAGGAATGGGATACTACGGGTGCTATACGCCGCCGGTCATCCAGCGAAGCATTCTCGAAAATCCGGGGTGGTACACCCAATACACACCCTATCAACCGGAAATTTCCCAGGGTCGACTGGAGGCCCTGCTAAATTTTCAGACCATGGTCTGTGACCTGACGGCGATGGATATTGCCAATGCCTCGTTGCTTGATGAACCGACGGCTGCAGCGGAAGCCATGGCAATGTGCCATCGCCTGTGCCGAAAAAAGGATGCCAATGAATTTTTTGTGGCAGATTCCTGTCACCCGCAGACCCTGGCGCTGTTGGGTACGCGCGCCGCCCCGCTGGGCATCAAACTGGTAACGGGTGATCCTGAGTCCTATCAACCATCGGCAGCTACCTTCGGCGCTTTGATGCAGTCACCGGACACATACGGTGCAATCCATGACTGCACCGGCTTCGCAGAAAGCTTGCACCAGCAGCAGGCGATGCTGGTGGTCGCAACCGATTTGCTCAGCCTTGCATTAATCCGACCCCCCGGCGAAATGGGTGCTGATGTTGTCGTGGGCACATCGCAGCGTTTTGGTGTGCCCTTGGGGTTTGGTGGTCCGCACGCTGCATTTTTTGCAGCCCGCGAATCGGCCAAGCGTAGCCTCCCCGGGCGGGTAGTAGGTGTTTCGATTGACACCGCTGGCAGGGCGGCATACCGGCTGGCCATGCAGACCCGCGAACAACACATCCGGCGCGACAAAGCGACCAGCAATATTTGTACTGCTCAGGTATTATTGGCAGTCATCGCTTCGATGTATGCCTGCTACCATGGTCCGCATGGCTTGCGCAGGATCGCTGAGACGGTTCATGAGATAACGACGAAACTGGCTGGCTCGCTGCAGCATGCAGGATGGAATGTGGAACCTGAAGCGTACTTCGACACAATTACTGTCTCCTCAAACGAACAAGCAGTAGCGCGTGTGCTCGAGCGTGCGGGCGAACGCGCGATCAATTTTCGCAGGATATCTGCCACGAAGTTGGGGGTATCTCTTGATGAAACAATCGACGACCTTGATCCGATCCTTGCTTGCTTTGACATTTCCATGGCAGAAAGCGAGCACGAATCGACCATTCCGACGCACCTCGCGCGTACATCCCAACCGTTGCAGCATAGTATCTTTTCCCGGCTTCACTCTGAAACCAAACTGCTGCGTTATATCAGGAAGCTCGAGTCGCGCGATCTATCGCTTACGACTTCAATGATCCCTCTGGGTTCATGCACGATGAAACTGAATTCGGCAGCGGAAATGTTCCCAATTTCCTGGCCGAAGTTTGCTGCGATCCATCCATTTGCGCCGCCGAGCCAAACTGAAGGATATCGGCAAATGGCTGAGCAACTTTGCAACTGGCTTAATGAAATAACCGGATTTGCCGCGACATCATTGCAGCCGAATGCAGGCTCACAGGGGGAATATGCCGGATTGCTGGCGATTCGCGGCTATCACCGTGCGCGTGGAGATGCTGCCCGCAATATCTGCCTGATTCCAACCTCCGCCCATGGCACCAATCCGGCTAGCGCTGTGATGGCCGGCATGAAGGTTGTGGCCGTTGCCTGCGATGAGGATGGCAATATCGATTTGGCCGATTTGCGCAGCAAGTCTGAGCAACATCGTGAAGCGCTGGCGGCGCTGATGGTGACTTACCCTTCAACCCACGGGGTATTCGAAGAAACGATCAGAGAAATTTGTACGATAGTGCATGAAGCTGGTGGCCAGGTTTACATGGATGGTGCCAACATGAACGCGCAGGTGGGGTTGTGCAGACCGGGCGACTTTGGTGCTGACGTTTGCCACTTGAACCTGCACAAAACATTTTGCATTCCCCACGGTGGTGGTGGTCCAGGAGTCGGCCCGATCTGTGTTGCGGGGCACCTCACTCCGTTCCTGCCCGGGCATATCCTACCGGATGGTTCGTTGCATCAATCTGAAGTCGGTCCGGTCTCGGCGACGCCACTGGGAAGTGCGGGAATTCTGCCGATACCTTGGATGTATATCAGGATGATGGGTGAGGCAGGGTTGAAACGGGCGACCCAAGTTGCGATCCTCAATGCCAACTATATTGCGCGGCGGTTGGAAGCAGCTTACCCGATCCTCTATCGTGGCAATCAGGGATTGATAGCCCACGAATGCATCATCGATTGCCGCCCACTTAAAGAACAGACTGGTATCGGCGTCGAAGATATTGCCAAGCGGTTAATGGACTATGGATTTCACGCTCCGACGATGTCCTGGCCGGTAGCCGGAACATTGATGGTCGAGCCGACCGAGAGTGAAGATCGCGAGGAATTGGACAGGTTTTGTGATGCGATGCTGGCCATCCACGGTGAAGCAATGGCAATTCTCTCCGGAGAATCTGATCGTGAGAATAACCCGTTGCGTAATGCCCCACATACCGCGGCTGACCTGTGCGCTGACGAATGGTCTTATCCGTATTCGAGGGAGACCGCAGCGTATCCGGCGCAATGGTTGCGAGACCATAAATTCTGGCCATATGTCTCACGTATAGACAGCGTCTACGGTGATCGTCACCTGGTGTGCTCCTGCCCGAGTGTCGAGGAAATGGCTGAAGGATAATCAATTTTGCAAGTCGACTGGACAAACTGGCAGCCCCAGGACCGAGCCACCCTGTGTTTTATCGTTGAGCCTGAGAGGATTCTACTGATCAGGAAGAAGCGAGGTTTGGGTGCGGGAAAAATTAATGGACCGGGCGGGCGCCTGGAAGGCGATGAGTCGCCACTGGAGTGTGCCGTGCGCGAGTGCCAGGAGGAACTCCATATTACACCACATGACCCGATCCTGGCTGGGGAACTTTCATTTCAATTCACCGATGGCTATGCCTTACATTGCTCTGTGTTCAAGGCCGGCAAGTTTTCCGGAACTCCCACGGAAACTGAAGAAGCGGCACCAATTTGGGCGGACCGTCAAACGATCCCCTACGATGAAATGTGGGCCGATGACCGGCACTGGTTGCCATTACTGTTACAGGGACAGCATTTTCGGGCACGCTTTGTTTTCGATGATGAAGTGATGCTGCAAAAGGAATTTCTGCCAGTGGACTAACACCGATAGTCCCAATAACATTGAAACGAATCGGCCACATGGACGAATATTGCCGACAATATTCGGGCTAGCCCGGAAAAATCACAAGCCATCTACTGCGACCAGCGTGAGGCGCTTGTTT
>CAYUDZ010000023.1:0-24908 GCA_964443575.1 uncultured Chthoniobacteraceae bacterium
GGGGTATCAACCCGGGGCAGGGCATATTTATCGATGAAGACATTCCAAGCCCCGAGGACGGGCGGACCGAGAGTGAGCGTGCCGGTATAGTGGAAGCGCTGGAGCATATGAAGTTTGCTGGAGGTGAACCAATTCGTGGCAAGAAGATCGATGTCGCTTTCCTTGGTTCGTGTACCAATGGACGCCTGAGCGACTTGCAAGAGGTAGTTAAGTACCTTAAGGGGCGCAAGGTAGCCGACGGGGTCAAGGCGATCTGTGTACCTGGCTCGCAGGGGGTTGCCAAAGTAGCTGAGGAGCTAGGCATCGATCAGGTTTTCAAGGAAGCTGGTTTTGAGTGGCGGGGTGCCGGTTGTTCGATGTGCCTGGCAATGAACCCTGATAAGCTGGTCGGCGACCAGCTTTGTGCCAGCTCCAGCAACCGCAACTTTAAAGGCCGCCAGGGAAGTGCCACCGGTCGCACAATCCTGATGAGTCCTTTAATGGTAGCGGCAGCAGCAGTTACCGGCGAGGTTAGCGATGCGCGTGAGGTCTTCGGGATCGGTGCAGAAGTTACAGCTTAAGGAATCATTATGGCTTTAGAAAAAATATCAGCAGTTACCGGTCGTGGGGTATATGTCCCCGGGGATGACATCGACACCGATCGGATCATTCCGGCACGGTTTATGAAATGTGTTACTTTTGACGGGTTGGGTGAGTACCTGTTCCACGATGTACGCAAAAATGAAGATGGTAGTGACAAGCAGCACAATCTGAATGATCCGCGTTTCAGCGCGGCAACGATTCTGTTGAGTGGTAGCAACTTTGGTTGCGGCAGTTCGCGCGAGCATGCGCCGCAGGCAATCTACCGTGCGGGCTTCCGCGCTGTGATTGCCGGTGGCTTTGCCGAAATCTTCTTTGGCAATTCCACACAGTTGGGCATGCCATGTGTCAGTGCGACTCCTGAGGCGATTTCTGAAATGGTCAAATTAATCGAAAAGAACCCGGAGATGGAACTGACTATTGACCTGGAATCCAAGCAAGTGCGCGGTGGTGAGAACAGCTGGCCGATTGAGATACGGGAAGCTGCCCGTCACGCATTACTTGCCGGCAAGTGGGATCCGATTTCTGAGCTGATCGATAACGCCGATCAAGTTGAGGCGGTGGCCGAGAGACTTGCTTACGTTTAATTGGGGTTTGCTGTACTTAGTACGGCGGTATACAAGCCTTGGTGGTGGTCTGAAACATGGGCCAGGCACCAGCCGGTATTTTGGCATAACTCCTCCAATTCCTGCGGTGAGAGGAACAGGTAGTCATGCCACGGAGTAGCAAACTCGTGGTAACGAAGACGCAATCGGTACTGCCCTCGCATCCTGCCACGGGACAGATTGCTTTGTTGGTAATCGAGATGGAAAGGATTTTGCTCGCGATCGGGGTCGAGTGACTGACCGACAATTGTTGCCTCAGGTTTGGCCAACCGTCGCAGCCTTTGCAATAGCCTCGGGCCATAGCTACGGTCACGTAACAGCCCGAAGTTGTTACCCATTAACAGGAACGAATCAAATTCTCCCAGCGCATTGCTGATTTCGCTGGTATGCATGACACGGGCGTCACGGGCACCACGTTGTTTGCATACTTTTACCGCGAGCGGTGAGCTGTCGATAGCGACAACTTCATTCCCGGAATCCTGTAAATAGAGTGTGTGTCGCGCCGCCCCGCAGCCGATGTCGAGAATTCGACCACTGACCTGCTGCAGTGCTTGCTGTTCCTGGAGGTGCCAATCCCGATACTCGGCAAAATAGATGGCTGGTCCCGATGATGCGGTGATAAAGCCATCGTTACGCTCGACAGTTTCGATAGCATCCAGACCCGAATAGTAGTCGAAAATTGCGGAGCCGTAGGCGTCGTTCAGATCAGGGTTAGTTAGTTGTGGCATCTGGCGCGTGTCACTTGATGGCCTGTGCCGGGTTGCCGCCGACCATCTGATTGTCGGGAACATCATCGATGACGATCGCTCCTGCGGCAGCCAATGCATGGTTGCCGACCGTGACCCCGGGAGCAACAAACACGCGTGCCGCCAGCCAGCTGCCATCGCCTATGCGGATGGGTTTGGTTATCAGGTCGAATGTGTCTTTGCTGAAATCGTGAGAGCCGGTGCAGAGGTAAGCTTGCTGTGAGACGCAGACATTGGAGCCGATGATGACATTTGCCAGTGACAGGATGGTAGTTTCCTCGCCAATCCAGCTATGATCACCAATTTCAAGGCGCCAGGGAAATGTGATATTGCAGCCCTGACGGATAACTACCTCGCGCCCGATCCTGGCCCCAAACAGCCGGAGCAGCTCTACCCTGAGTTCAGTAGGCCACGGGATTGGATTCTGAAAAAATATAAGTTTGCAGCAAACCCACAACACTTCCTTCCAGCGCGCAGCACCACGGTCAAAAGTACTATTATTGTAGGCTGATAAATTCATACTGAACTTTCAACATTCAACAGCCAACGTTCAACTTTCAAATTATAGGGCTGCGCAGATGGTTAAGAGTTATTGGTTATGAGTTAGGAGTTAGGAGTTAGGAGTTGGTCAGAATCCTGGTGGGTGGCGGGCGACGTAGCCACCGAGTGGACGGCTTTTGGCTGTCCAGCGTGGGCCTTCGCGGTATCCGTGCCAGCCGGTGTCGAAGCGTAGGTCGGCAACTTCGATGAAGCTGTGTCCTTTGGTGGCATAGACGGTTATCCATTTTCCTTCGCCGGGGTTTCCATAATTGAAGAACCCGGTCGATGGCCTTGGGCCGGACAGCAAGCCGGCACCAATGAGTACCCGCGAGACTGCCCCGGAACAGTCATAACCACTGTCAAATGTCGAAGCATGCCCACCACCATACTTGTAAGGAAGACCGGTAATCTGGTTGCCTGCATGGATAGCTGAAATCACCTGAGAGGGTGCGCGCATGGGCGGACGAGCATGCCCACTGGGAGTTGGTTTAGCAGATACATACGGCTTAGGTTGGTAACTCCAGTTGCGCATCCCGCTGCAAGAGGTCAGCAAAATCAGGCAAACTAAGCAAAAAGCTAATCGCATGCCTTCAGCATATCACAGGTGGCTGTTGAATTCCTCTGGAAATCGTTGATACATGACGCATAGTGGAGGCATGTCGATTATTCAAAAGTCAGCCCAACTAGATAGGATTCTGGCTGATCACGCGCCATTGCTGGTGGCATATTCCGGCGGGGTAGATAGTGCTTATCTTCTGGCGCAGGCCAGGAATGTATTAGGTAAGAATGGTGTCACGGCTGCCATTGCCGATAGCGCGAGCTTGCCACGCAAATCATTACAGGCAGCTTTGGCGCTGGCTGAGTCGCTTGATTCCAAGGTAGTTGTTCTGGAAACAAACGAACTGGATGACCCTGATTATGCCACTAACCCGCCAAACCGTTGTTATTTTTGTAAGGCCGAATTGTTCCGCAGAATGGATGACTATGCGGTAGCGGGTGGTTACAAGGCATTAGCTTACGGTGAGAATGCAGATGATGCTGAGATGGTGCGTCCGGGAGCACAGGCCGCCAGGGAGTTTATGGTTCTGGCGCCATTACGCGATGCGGGGTTAACGAAATCGGAGATCCGCCAACTCAGTCGGGACTTGGGCCTGCCTACCGCTGACGCACCGGCACAGCCATGCCTGAGTAGCAGGATTCCATGGGGTACTCCGGTCGATGCTGAGTCACTGGCTATGGTCGAGCGTGCGGAGGAAGCTGTACGCGCCCTGGGATTTACAATTTTTCGAGTGCGTCATATTGTTAATGGTGGTGACGATGCTAAGGCGCGGTTGCTGGTTGCGCCCGAAGAGATGCATAAGCTGAATGGCTTAGACGAAAAGCTGAGCAGCGCAATGTTTGAGGCGGGTTATTCAAGCTTGGAAATTGACGAAAAAGGATATCAGCCGCCTGCAAGAGTATCGACCCCCGCCAATGGAGCAAACCGATGAAGCGCTTACTACTGGTTGATGGTCATTATTATGCCTATCGTTCGTTCTTTGCAATTCGTGGATTGAGCAACTCACGTGGTGAACCGACTAATGCGATATTTGGTTTTTTAAAAGCTGTACGCCGGATGTTATCAGAGCTGCGGCCTGATTATGCTGCGGTTGTGTGGGATGAAGGGATCCCTGAACGGCGCAGCCAGCTACAGCCCGAATACAAGCAACAGCGCGATGAGACACCGGATGACCTGGTGCCACAAATTGAGGAAATCCGCGAGTTGATGCCCCACTGCGGCTTGGCAAGTCTTGGGCTGGCCGATACGGAAGCCGACGACTTGATGGCCAGTTATGCTGTGGCAGCGTCAGCGGCAGGCATTGAAACCGTACTCGCAACTAACGACAAAGACCTGTTCCAGTTGGTTAATGATAAGGTCGGAATCTACTCGACAGCCAAGGCTGATATTAAGGATATCGAGAGCGATTTTGCTATCCTGGGCCGAGATCAAGTCTTGTCCAAATGGGGTGTGGAGCCGGAATGTATTTTAGACATATTGGCCCTGACTGGCGACAGTGTTGATAATATTCCCGGCGTTCCAGGAGTGGGGCCTAAAACTGCTGCCAAGCTGATCTCCGAACATGGCCGGATCAAGGAGTTGCTTGGCAATATCGATGCGGTGAGCAATGAAAAGTTGCGGGCCAAGCTATCCGACGCCACTGATCAGATCATTGCCAACCTCGAGATGGTGCGACTCGATCTCGACCTGCCATTGCCGCGGCCCGTGAGCGAACTGACAATCAAACCACAATGGGGATCGTTAATCGAAGCTGTTACAAGTTACGAGTTCAGGACTATGGGCAAGGAGATCCGTGAAGAAGCGGCAGCCGCAGGATTTGCAATCAACTCAGAAAATAAACCGTCAGCGAATGTGCAGGGCGAATTATTTTAGCCATAAAGTCTGCCAGGTACTGGCTGGACGCTGTCTGGTAGTTGTGTAGCATTCCACCTTTATGCAGGAAGATGAAAACCAGTTAATCGCGATTCGTCGCGAAAAGCGTGAGCGCTTGGAGCAACTCGGCGAAGGCGCCTACGGGCAACAGTATCCGGTTGATGGAACGGTAGGAGAAGTTCGGGAGCAATTTGCAGAAGAAGCCGAAGTTTGCTTTGCCGGCCGGGTAACTGCGCATCGCGATATGGGAAAAAGCCAGTTTCTGGATCTTAGCGATGTGAGTGGCCGCATGCAAATCTTTGTCAACCGCAAGGAGATTGGCGACGAGCGCTGGGAGGTTTTCAAGCAGATTGACCTTGGCGACTACCTCGGCGTCTCTGGCAAATGCTTCACCACACGTACCGGGGAACCAACGGTACGCGTGTCGGAATTCCAGCTGCTCTCCAAGACCTTGCGGCCATTGCCTGAAAAGTGGCATGGCTTGGCCGATGTCGAGGCGCGCTACCGGCAACGCTACCTCGATCTGGTAGCCAATGCAGAATCACGCAGGATTTTTGCTGAGCGTACCCGGATCGTTAGGGGCATACGTGACTTTTTGCACCAGCGCGGGTTTATTGAGGTCGAGACACCGATGATGCAGCCGATCGCCGGTGGCGCGGCAGCACAGCCATTTAAGACCCGCCATAATGCGTTGTCCATGGACCTTTTCCTGCGCATTGCACCGGAACTTTACCTCAAGCGTTTGCTGGTAGGTGGCTTCCCTAAGGTCTTTGAGTTGAACCGGAATTTCAGGAATGAAGGTATTTCCCGACGACATAATCCGGAGTTTACGATGCTCGAGGCATATTGGGCATATTCCGACTTTGAAGGCATGGCGGAACTGGTCGAGGAGCTGATCTGCAGCCTGGCCATGGATATGCATGGCACGTTGCAACTTGAGCATAAGGATGCTGATGGCAATGTCGCGAAATCGATCGACCTCAAACGGCCATGGAAGCGAGCACGCTATCGCGAACTGATCGAAGCTGCTGCCCCCGGTTGGTTTGAACTTAATCCGGAACAGAGACGTCAGCGCTGTTCAGAACTGGGAGTCGAGATCAGTGACAGCATGGTTGACTACGAGGTAACCCAGCAGGTTTTTGAAAAATTGGTCGAGGAGAAGCAAATAGCCCCATTATTTGTCACCCACGTACCGAAGGAGTTAGTGCCGCTGGCAAAAGTCAATACTGAGGACCCATCAGTGGTCGATGTCTACGAGCTGATCATCAACGGCCAGGAAATCAGTCCGGGTTATTCGGAACTCAATGATCCGGTGGTTCAACGCCAGCGACTTCTTGAGCAAGCCGGTGAAGAGGTTCAAAAGCTGGACGAGGAGTTTTTGCTCGCGCTGGAGCACGGTATGCCGCCTGCTGGTGGCTTGGGACTGGGCGTGGATCGACTGGTCATGCTGCTAACCGGCGCGGAATCGATTCGTGACGTGATTCTATTCCCCCACTTGAAACGCAAGGCGATCGATACCAACCCTTAGCCCTGACATCCACGGGTATTGGTTCCCCATTTATTGGATAGTAACTGGCGTACCGATGCAGACTTTTGGAAAAATCTCGAGAATGTCATCCGGGTGCATGCGAATACAGCCATGACCAGCCGGGCTGCCCAGCAAGTGCGGTTGGTTGGTGCCGTGAATGTAGATATAGCGGGCCAATGTGTTGCGGTTGGCTGATTCAAGTCCGTGGAGACGTATGATTCGTGAAGCAACCTGATCCTCAGGGGAACTCTGATCGCATGGCAAAGCTGTTGGAATTCGGCTTTGATAGACAGTAGCGGCGGGTAAACCATGACCGATTTTCTCTACCACGGCGAATTTTCCGGTAGGAGTTTGCATGCTGCCTTCTAAAAAGCCGACGCCTTGAGGTGAGGAAGAAATCGGGTAGCCCGTGAGCAGCCGGTCGTGTTCGACTAACTCCAGCATTTGCTTGTTTAAATTTATTCTAATTTCCAGAGTTGGTAGTTGCATTGTATGGACAGGTACTTAAACTGGATGGCTTGCTAATGAAAACCGAAAAGAATATTGCGATAGTGGGAGCTACTGGTGCAGTGGGGCAGGAGATGATTAAAGTCATCGAGCGTCGCAAGGTGCCATGCAAGGGATTGAAATTACTGGCTTCTGCCAAGTCAGCCGGGAAAAGCTTGGATTTTCGTGGCAACTCGCTGGAGGTTGAGGAGCTTACGGAGAAATCATTTGCAGGCATTGATGTAGCGTTATTTAGTGCGGGCAGCGATATATCGAGGAAATTTGCCCCGCTGGCAGTTGCAGCCGGAGCTGTCGTTGTCGATAACTCATCTGCATTTAGGCAGGAAGAATCAGTACCGTTGATAGTACCGGAGATCAACGCAGAAGAAATTGCCAAGCATCAGGGGATTATAGCTAACCCCAACTGTACTACGGCGATCACCCTGATGGCATTATACCCGTTGCATCAGACATTTGGTGTTAAGCGCGTCATTGCCTCCAGCTACCAGGCCGTCTCAGGCAGCGGCAATGAGGGGATTGATGAATTAAAACAACAAGTTCAGGCGGTGTCAGAAGGTAAAGAAATCCAAAGGGCGCTTTACCCTTACCAAATTGCTTTTAATGTTATCCCCGAAGTCGATAGCTTTAATGAAAACGGCTACACTAAAGAGGAGATGAAACTACAGACCGAGGGTCGCAAAATCATGCGGCATTCGACGTTTCGTGCTTCGGTCACATGTGTACGGGTGCCCGTTTATCGCGCACATTCGGTAGCAGTTGCGGCAGAGTTCAAAAAACCGGCTTCGGTGCAGGAAGCACGTAGAATCCTCTCTGAGTTTGACGGCCTCAAGGTCGTTGATGACACCTCAATAAGTAAGTATCCCATGCCGCTCAACTGCACTGGACGTGATGATTGCGAGGTGGGTCGTATCCGGTTGGATTGCGCCATGGAAAATGGCCTGAGCTTTTGGGTTTGTGGTGACCAGCTACTGAAAGGCGCAGCATTAAATGCGGTACAGATCGCTGAGTTAATTACCTAAAGGATCCTGTTTGAATACTACTAACCTGAATCCCTGGTGAGATATAAATTAGGTTGCCAATAGCAGCCGTCAGTAAGCACTAACATTGGCTCGCTTAAAAGACATCCTGCTGAACTGGAGTGCCCGTCGCATCACCCAACATTACCTCAAGAGTGATTCCACAGCCAATGATGTTCAAAACCTGCAGCAGCTTCTTGAGCTGCGCAATGATGAAATCAAACGGCTCAAGGTAAGCGACAAAAACCGCGCGGCTAACCATCTGAAGCTAAAAGATAGATACCGCGAGAAGCAGGCTGAAAGCAAACAACTGCAGCGCCGAACAAAGTCAATCAAGCTACGGTTGGCAACGGTCCGTGAAAGAAACTCAAGGCTGAAAAGAAAACTGGAACTCACCAGTCCGCTGGTTGTCAGTCTGCACGACTTAAAGAATGCTCCACACTTAGCTGGTGACTCACCCCTGGCGCTGAGGTTTCTGGAAAAAATACGCTACATTTATAATTTCGAATTTTTCTGGAAGCATTGGATGCGTCTTGGTGTATTGCAGCAGTACACTCCTAGACCTATGGTACGGGATGACGCACTGGAAAAATTTGGTCGCAGAAAAAATAAAAACGGCAACCTGAAGTTGCCGTCGATCGTCCTGGTAACGCCGTCATACAATCAGGCTGATTATCTGAAATATACCATAGATAGCGTGGTCTCACAAGATTACCCCAATCTTGATTATGTAGTAATGGACGGTGGCTCTACTGACGGTACGCGCGAATTACTGGCACAGCACAGTACACACTTTTGCTATTGGCATAGCAAACCCGATGATGGGCAAACTGCCGCAATAGCAGATGGCTTTAAGCACTCGGATGCCGAGATCATGGGCTGGCTAAACTCCGATGATATGTTGATGCCGGGTACTCTGTACTACGTTGGAAAGTACTTCAGCGAGCACCCTGAAGTAGATGTCATCTACGGCCATCGGGTGGTAATTAATTCCGGCGGCAATGAAATCGGGCGCTGGGTGTTACCACCACATGACGCTGAGGTGCTACTCTATGCCGACTTTATTCCGCAGGAGACATGCTTTTGGCGGCGTGGCCTTTACGAACAGGTTGGCGGAATCGATACTAACTTCAACTATGCTATGGATTGGGACCTTATTCTACGCTTCCAGAAGGCCGGTGCACGCTTCTACAGAGCACCCTATTTTATGGGTGTTTTTCGTCAGCATGAGGAACAAAAAACCAGCAGTATACTACAGGAGTCAGGCTATCCTGAGATGCACCACTTACGTAGCCGTGAGCTAGCACACGACTATTCTCTGGAGGGATTGGCGCGAACTGTGACGCGTGCCCAGGTAGGGGGCCTAGTCTGTTGGTGGCTGATGCGCGCGGGCATCAGGTGGTAATGACTGGCTACAGCAGCCTTTTGCATGACCTACTCATCACATGGTCAACGCCAGTAAAGACTGGTATATAGTACTACTTTGCTGACGAATCGCATCTCTGGTTTCTGTATCAATTATTTGATGCTTACTTCCGTCATACGTCAGCATGGGAAATTTTGAATTATTAGCTGTAATTAAATACCTCCTGCTCCGGTACTGCGAATTGAGCCTGATTGCGAGTTGGATTTCCTTATCGGTCGCCGAAATGCCCAGCCATTGCAGTAGGCGTTTCAGTTGTGGTAACGGCTCACCCATTAGTTGTTTATAAGTAAAAAAGATCAAATCGGACGATTCCTCCGCATGCGCTTGCCTGGCCCGTTCCAAATGCTCTTGCCACTCGCTAAACCTTTCACGAACAAACTGGTTGGCATCGTAGTTGGCGGGGATTTCCGCCAGTTCTTTGGCGTAATGATAGTATGATGCCAGTGCTTCATCA
This sequence comes from uncultured Chthoniobacteraceae bacterium, assembly GCA_964443575.1. GTDB lineage: Bacteria > Verrucomicrobiota > Verrucomicrobiia > Chthoniobacterales > CAKUMP01 > CAYUDZ01. The sequence goes on from CAYUDZ010000023.1 coordinate 9,833, forward strand.
GCTTCACGAAAAAGATAGATGGCGCGCAACCGGTCCGCCGCAAACCAGGTGTGTGACTTGAAGATAGGAGGTGTCTCATAGTGAGCTTGCCATTTGCGTACAAAACCAAAATCATGCAAAGTTGGTATCATCCGCCCGATTGCAATTTCAGGTTCGAGGGCCACGACTGCTTGCCTGTTCCTCTGAAGTAAAAAAATCGTAGTAAGGACAAGGCGTAACCACGTGTTGCCCGAACGCGGGTAAGAAATGAGTAGAATATCTGTTGCTTTTTTTGCAGCTAAGACTTCGTCCGGTAAATGCATAACTGAAAGATGAAAGCAGGATTTTCAGACCAGAGTAGGTAAGTGTTTATTGGTAATCGACTGGTAGTTTTTCCAAATTTAGGACATTATTTGTAGCAGGTAGCGTCACCTGCCTGGACGCTTACCGTTGCAGCACTTGCTGGTAGAATCCTGTAAGCCGTTCGGTTACTCCGTGGGCGGAGAATATCTTTCTGGCTAGTGCCAAACCATTAGCGGATAGCTCCTCCCGAAGTGCGGCATTTTCGCTAAGCTCACGGATCGTTGTAGCCAAGTTATCGGCGGTCATTTCATTTATAACCATAGCAGCGCGATGCGCCTTCAGGGTATTGCCGATATTACAGGCCCCGGTAATCAGTGGACGGCCCATAGCCAGGATTTCGGGAATTTTCGATGGCAGCCGGTAGTCATTAAATTCATCAATGTTGCCGGGTTGAACACAAATATCGGCGTGGGCGAGAATCGCTGGAATCTGAGCGCGCGGGACTATACCAAGGTCGATACTTGGAAAATCCATGTCGTGTGATATCTCTGCCAGCAGTTCTGCAGGAGTCAGGCCGGTTTTCAGTAAAGTTGCCGGGAAGCCATCCTTGTTGAGCTTGTTTAGTGCGGTGTAGAGGATTCGCAGGTCTTTCAGGTTTGCCTGATTGAGGTTGCCGGTGTAACAGACGGCTACCCCCTTTACTTCATCTTTGTTGAGGCCCGGTGGGCAGCTGTATGTCGCTGTAGCTGATAAGAATTCGAAATCCACAATCGGAGTCAGCGGCGTCGACGGCTGGCCCGGCAAAACGAACTCTTTGAGTTTGCTGTGGATGTAGGTAACTCCTGCTGCTGCACCCAGTAGCGCACGGAAGCCATCGGGGCATGATAGGCCATCTGGTATCGATGAGTCAGCGCTCTCTGGTGCCCAGAGCCGTTCGCGGACTGCCTCTTCATTGTCTACCAAATGCACGACTAGTTGTGCTTGCTGCAATTGGAGAAATTCGAGGATAAACTTGCGTACGATCTCGCGGGTAGTCCAAGCATGTACCAGATCAACATTACCTGCAAGTCCCGGATTCTCCAACAGATCACGAAAATGCCACAGTGGAATTTCCAACTTATTGGTAAATTCACTGCTGTTGTCGATCTTCGGTACAGCAATGGCTACTTGGCAGCCTGAACGAATTAGCGACCTCGCAAGCTCAACAATTTGATAGCCGCTATTATTGTCAATGTTGCCGTAGCTGACTATTAATGTGTTCATGTGCAAGTGTACTGCGGGGTGTCGCGCTGGCTTTTATAATTAATCATAGATGGCCGGTAGATCTGCTAATAGCTGCAAACTCTACGGCAAAGATATTAGTTTTACCTTGCTATGCAATTGTGGATTTGCCAGGAGCAAATAACGACATAACGTGACCGGGTGACACGTGTTGGAGCAATACATTGGCTGAGGATTGTAGCATTAACAGAAGGAGTGTCATTTCTAATACTACTGTTTCTGGCAATGCCGTTAAAGTATCTGGCTGAAATAGACTGGGCCGTTAGCCTGGCTGGCTGGGCCCACGGAATTCTGTTCCTCATGGTATGTTTTGCAACATCGCTTGTCTGGCTGATAGCGGACTGGAAAGCGCGCCGTGCCCTGCTGGTCATTGGTGCGGCATTAATTCCATTTGGTCCATTCATGATCGATGGTTATCTAAGACGCGAGCAACAGCGGGCAAGCTGCCCGGATCAATAGCAAATGTGCTTAGCTCTGGAAAATTGCGTTCCGCCCGAGTAGGTTTCTTTCCGATGAAGCCTTTTATACCAGTTTTCTGGTGCAAAGCTGATTGGATCAGGTATTATATAGCTTATGGAAACTATTCAGCTGCTTGGCACGGCATTGGGCCTGGCAACATTGGCCGGGATCAACCTTTACTTAACAGTTTTCCTGACCGGCATGGCCATCCGCTTCGACTGGATTGCCTTGTCTGCTGAATACCAGCAGCTCGAGATCCTGGCGCACCCGGCTGTAATCATCGTGGCCGGGGTAATGTTTTTCATCGAATTCTTTGCCGATAAAGTGCCGTGGTTGGATAGTGCTTGGGATACGGTACACACTTTCATCCGACCGGTTGGTGGCACATTGCTGGCAATCCAAGTACTGGGAGACTCCCACCCGGTCTATGATGTTGTTGTTGCCATGCTGGCCTGCGGCATGTCACTGGCTTCGCACACGATCAAAGCCGGCGCCAGGGTGGTGGTCAATGGCTCACCCGAACCGATGACCAATGTGGCTGTCAGTTTGGTCGAGGACGTGGGTGTGGTAGGCGGGCTTTGGTTGCTCTGGTTTAATCCGGTGCTTGCGTTGGTAATATTTGTTTTACTGCTGGCAGTGGCGTGGTGGTTTGCCCCACGACTGTTTCGTGCAGCAAGGGCTAAGCTGTGGCTGGCCTGGCATAAACTGCGAGCACCTGCTGCCGATCTCGAGCGAGGCAAAACTGTTCCGGTGCTGGATGCAACCATACCTGCTGATGTCGACATACTCCTGCACCGAGAAATCGCAGCAGAAAAACCGGCAGTGGCATGGAGTGCCAAATGCCTGGTTGGCAAATGGAAAGGGATTGCTCCTTACAAAGATGGCTGGTTGTTGCAGCTTGAAGGACAGCCAGATACCCTGTACATGGCAGTACTGAAACGCTTTGGTCGAGGGGTACTCAAGGAACTGCCATTGGAGAACTTTAAGTGGCAGCATGAACCCCGCTTCCTCAGTGAAAACCTTTCCCTGCACCATCCACAGGATGGACGTAAATTTCTGCTGCTATTTGATCGTACCCAACAAAACAAAGTAATCGCCATATTGGAAAAGCTGGGGGCTTCAATACCTGAAATGCATTCGCCAACACCGGAAACTATCAGCGGTCAATCCACCGTGCAAGGTGCAAACTCCGTCGATGGTAAACTCCCCGAGGCAAAAGCGAGCGCTAATTAGTTGTGCTGCTTACACTGGTACCAACGCCTGATATTAGTCAGAACGGTAACTATTTTTTCGCGGAATCTCAGTCTTTTTACCTTTAATTACTGGTATTTATTCGCAAAACTGCAAATAAATTGTGAATAACATTGCAATTTGCATTGTGAATATCTTAATATTTAAGAAGCTGGCGCATAACCTGCTCTGTAGTGAAATAAGTTTTTATGATACAAAAAAAATTCCAAGGAACAAATACCATGAAATTTACAACTGTTTTCAATTGGCTGGCTTGTCTGTTGTTATTCTGTCTGTTCAGTAATTTCAGTCCCGCACAAGAGCCTCTGGATTTAGGCGATGACACAGCGACTGCTGCGGATGCTGCTGCCACAGCAATTTCGACTGAGGCAGATGAGGCTTCAACTGATGGTGATCCCGGATCGGAGACGGCAACTGACACAGTAGAGAGCACAACACCGGACTCACCAACCACGGCCACCGCGACGGATGCTGCTGGCAGCAGCGCGGTAACTACTCCAACAACAACTCCTGCAATTGATCAGGCAAGTGGTGAGACCACCGGCACCGATGATCAGTTTGACTTGGCGGAACCGGCTCCGATCGATCCCCCGAGCGACATCATGTTGGATCCTGCATCGCAATCCGAGATGGGGATTGATTCGATGCAAGCATTTGATGGCGCCGAAGCTTTAGATGCGGGCGGCAGCAGTTCGAGGGTTGTTGACTTTCAAGAGGAAGACTTGCCGCAGGTTTTACGATTACTGGCCAGGCAGGCAAAGATTAACTTATACGTGAGTGAGCAGGTCGCAGGTTCATTGACATTGCGTGTTCAAGACAAGACACCGATGGAAACTCTGCGCTTTATTGTACGGGCTAAAGGCCTGGTTATGGACGAAATCGAAGGAGATTTCTTCGTTAAGACCCAGGGCGAAAAGGCCTCAGAGCCCACCGAAAGCGGCTCCTATACCTTTAGTTATGCACCTGCGGAGGATGCGGCCCGACTGCTCGCATCCCAGCTAAATAGTGGTGCTCCCGTGCAGGTAGATTCGCGGACTAACACGGTCTTCTATCAAGAGGTTGTTTCCAACGTCGACAACATCAAACAGTTCCTGGAAACTATTGATCTACCGACCGAACAGGTTCTGATTGAGGCACGATTAGTTGAGGTCAATGCCAATCCGAAGCAGAGTTACGGAATTAACTGGGCCGGTGTTGTGGGTGGTTCCAGCACACCGCAGACGCTGCGTTACGGTGGTAGTCCGTTCCCTGATGCTGAGGATGGTACTTACGAGTTCGAAGTAGGAGATAATGGGCAATTGGAACTCCTTGACTTTGCTCGTTTTGGCGAGAACTCAAATGTTTCGATCAATGGCCTGAGTTCACAACTGTTTGATGCCGTAGCCGGACAGTTTGCAATTCTCAGCGTACCCCAAATGTCGCTGACGATGCGTTTACTCAACGAGGATAGCGATGCGGAATTCCTGGCGCAGCCGAGAATCGTAACAGCTAATAACCAGGAAGCTACTATCAGCATTACGCGGAATCAGCCGGTGCCACAGCTAAATTTTAACGAACAGACCGCTACGGCAGTCTTCGGTGGCTTTGAGGATAAGGAGTTCGGTAATACCCTACGGGTCAGACCATCGATTAACAAGGACGACTTCATTACTCTGAATGTTGTCCCTGAGGTAAGCAATAAAGTAGGTGATGCCACATTTGTGTTTGCCGGGGCAACCGTAGCTAGCCCGATTATTGACTCCAGAAAGCTCGAATCCAATATCTTGATCAAGAGCGGTAACACGCTGGCAATTGGCGGATTACTGCAAGACGAGCAAACTAAAGGCAGTACTAAGGTACCAATCCTCGGGGACATTCCGGTGCTTGGCTACTTGTTCCAGGAAAAAGTCAATGCTCGCGTCAAAAGGAACTTGCTGGTCTTTGTGACCCCGACAGTACTTGAACACGGACAGGGGACTGGCCTCGAAGATCAAGTTGGCGGTTTGCATGACTCAGGGGAAGAATATGCAGATCCTAATGGCTGGCGCAATAATGCCAAAGGGGCTATTCGTCTGGTGCCTACGACAACGGCGCAGCGGGCAGGGGATTACCCGAAGCCGGGAACACCGCTGCAGCCACAGACTGTCGGCTACAAGACTGGTTCTACTGGCTCCCAGTAACACCAAGGCTTTTCAACCACCAAACCACGTTAAATTTTGTGCCCGTAGAAACTCCTTGTAGTTGAACTGTGGGCATGGTCTGGGCTATAAATCCAGCCCCGATGTCTGAGGAATTATCAGAAAAGGAACAGGATCTATTGCTCGTAGATAAGTCGCGGGCGGGCGATCCTAACGCCTTTGATGAATTAGTTAGGAAGTACAGCCCACGTCTCTATGGGCTGGTATATAACATGACCTCAAATCACGAGGACACCAACGACTTGCTGCAGGATATTTTTTCCAAAGCCTACCGCTCACTCAAAGGCTTCAGAGGCAAGTCGGCATTTTACACCTGGATCCATTCCATTGCGGTCAATATGACCATCAATTTCCTGAAAAAACGGAAGCGAAGATATCATTTAAGCCTCGATGATATTGATACAGGTATTAGCAATGATAAAGAATTTCTAGAACTCACCGCATCAAGTGATCCTGTTAGGGAAGCTAATTTGGGTGAATTACAGCAAAAATTGAACGAAGCGCTGATGAAATTGTCAGAACAACACAGAGCAGTAGTCGTAATGTTCGATATACAAGGAATGCCACATGCAGAAATCAGCAAAATACTTAAGGTATCTGAAGGAACCGTCCGTTCACGTTTATTCTACGCTCACCGCCAACTGCAAAATTATCTCGAGGAATATCGAAAAAGCTAGTTGCAGTTGCAAGTAGAGTAGCATTGAATAACATACAGCATATGCGGGAAAGAGATCACATACAGAAGTTACTGCGGCTCAAACGCTATGAGCGTCCGGCTGATCCTGATTATTTTGATAAATTTCTGGATGAATTTAGAGCGCGGCAGCGGACGGAGCTTTTCCGTACACCCCTGCGCCAAATGCTACTGGAGCGGATTCAAGCATTGCTAGTCGGCTTCGAAGTGCCCCGTTATGCTTATGCGGCGACCACCGCTTTATTCATATTATTTGGCGGGTCTATTTTGCTACTTCCCGGACTTCAGCAGCCAGATAATTCCGGACAACAGTTAGTCGCCAGTGGTAATCAGATAGCGCCAGTTAGCGACAAGCCGATCAGGTTATCCAGTGCAACGCAATCAGGGATGATTCTCAGCGGATTGGAGTTCTCGGAAGGAAGAATTGATGATCAACGGATTACTACCCAGATGGCGTCTTTGCCGCACTACGTATTAGACAGTACCCCGGCCAGTTATGAGCCGCCTTTCAGTTTCTAATATGTCTGGCACAATTGTCTCGAGGACGACTCGGACTCTGGTAATCATTCTGCTAGGATTAACTGGGTTGGTTCAACCATCCCAGGCTGACGACTCGCTCAGCGTGGCAGATTCCATTTCGAAAGAAATCCACAAGATCTTTAAGACTGCGAGGTCAGCAATTTGCAGGGTAATAGCAGTCGATAAGCATGGGGTGCATAATGGGACTGGCTTTTTCATCGACCCGACTGGCACTATAGTTACTACATATTCACTTGGTGGCATGTCAAATGACATCACTATTGAAATTGGCAGCAGAAAGTATGCAGCATCCCGGATCTTAGCCGATGTGCGCAGCGGCATGGTCTTGCTTAAAGTCAACGCGGAGACCGATTTTTTGCCGCTTGCGACGGCGGAAAGACTGGAATTAGCCAGTCCGGTGATAGCCATTGGCTATGCGATGGACCTGGAAATTGCGCCGACTTTTGGAACAGTCTCCGGGCACGACCTGAAATACCTTGGCCGCTACCTGCCGGTCACCCACATGCGGGTCAATTTACCTGTTGCCAGAGGACAAACAGGCTCACCGATCCTCAACATGGACGGGGAGGTAGTTGGTGTATTAGTAAGTGCCATTGATGGAGGAGTCGCATGTCACGCTTTACCCGTAGCAGTCATTAATAAAGTTTCTCAGGATTATGCTCAATATGGCGCAATGAAACATGGGTGGGTAGGGGTTACCGTCGAACCCTCGATACCCGGATTTGTAGAGTCATCAGCAAAAATTGCAGAACTCGATAAGGCATCGCCAGTGGCAGAGACTGGCATCCGGGTTGGTGACATCCTTCTGCGGATTGGTCAGCGCGAGGTTAATGTACCGGCAGACGTTCTGGATGCTTCCTTTTTTCTTAGCCCCGGCGAGGAGATTGAGCTGGTAGTCTCGCGTGAAGGTAAAGAAATGAAGTTCAAGTCAACAGTTGGTGATCACCCTGCCAATCCTAAGCTGCATGCACACTCGCCGACATTACTTGATGGTGAACCATCCCAGTCTCTGGAGTTGGGGAACTAATACCGTTTCCTAAGAGGTTTGAGTAAGTATCCTTTTCATAATCATGATCATAATCGTACTCGCAAAACTTTTTAGCGATGATATAGCCCGAGCTTACAGAGTTGGAGGATTGACCACTGAGTCGTAATGCTTCCGGCCAGCACTTGAGCGGCTGGTGGGATAACTATCAATCGCCTTGGCTAGTGGATTTATCGGTTGGTAGTGGTGGCGGGGGCATCAACGGAGCTGGTTGAGCCTGTGGTTTCGCGCGTTCGACAAAAAAGTAAATTAATGCGCCGATCCAATTGGTGAGTACGATGACCAGTACCCATATCAGTTGCTGGTTAGTATCTTCAAACTTTCGCTGGAGACAATCGATTAGCATCCAGATCCAAAATATGAACAGCGGGACAGAGATCAGAAAGATGAACAAAAATGGTAGAAAAAAAAGAATTTCCATTACTAACTATAGCTATTGATTGGATCGAGCTCGAGCTTTAACCAAGTAAATAATAGCCAGGATTAAGGTGGCTACAAGCGCAGTTGCGGGCAGTATGTTCCCGATAAACGAATAGACTGTGCGTTGCGGGTACACGGGGATATCCAAGCTTGCGATCAGTATTCCGTCCATAAAGGTGGAACCAGTTTCGTCCGTCAAGATGTGAGTTATTCTGCCTGAGCTATCGACACATGCCGTGATGCCATTGTTGGCGCAGCGCAGTAGCGGCCTGCGGAATTCAACCGTGCGAAAAACAGCATTGGCCAGATGCTGGGCTGAGGCTGGCGAGGTTAAAAACCAACCATCATTAGTGAGATTGACCAGTAAATTCGGTTGCAATGGAATAAACTCAGCCACCAGGCGGTCGAGGGTATCTTCGAAACAGATGAGCGGTGCCATCCGCACCTGTTTGGCTGGCATCTGAAATACGACAGGCGCTTCGCCACTTTGAAAATCGTGTGGTACAAGATCACCTACTATCCAGGCAAATAACGGGAATGATGTCCTGAATGGAATGAACTCGCCGAATGGCACCAGGTGCAATTTATAGTAGAACTTTGTGTCATCGGGGTTTCCGGTAAAAAACATCGCGGCGTTGTAATCGCCGTTGCTGGTATAATCGAGACTGCCAAGAAGAAATGCGGAGCCATCAGGTAGACGTTCGACAATTCGCCGAATGCGATCATAGGTAGCCTGGCTGCTGAGTACCGGCATCGGGGTGGAGGCTTCGGGCCAAAGTAGCAGGTCAGGCTCGGCAGCCAGTGCCGCGTCGGTTAAGGCGTCTAGTTTTCTGTCGATAGTCATTTGGAATTGCGGATCCCAACGTTGGTTTTGGGGTATATCCGGCTGGACGGCTGCGACTTTCAGCGTGGAGGTTTCATCAGGCTGACGGTCGATAGTATTGATGCCATACATGAAACTGAAGACGATGAGTGCCACGGTGATATTGAAATCATAGTGCGGACGTACCCGACCGCTATTTGCTTCCTTGATCAGCCGGGCAACTGTGAGCACGACGATCACATTTGCCATGACAATTTTAAGGGAGATAATTGCGACGCCGGCCAAGTCGGCAACTTGAATCAGCAGCAGCTGTTGGTGCATCGCGACACCTAATTGATTCCATCCAAAACCGCTAAATAGCCAGCCGCGTATCCACTCGAGGGAAATCCAAGCCGCCGCCAATTTCAGTGCCAGCAGTAAGTTGTGACGTGAGTTCAGAAGCAGCGGCTGAGAGTCAGTTGCGTTTGTCTGTAAGGGGTTGCCTGCAAGCTGCACAAACCAGGCCCAAACTGCAGGATACAAGGCCAGATAGGGGATGAAGGCAAGCCAGCCAATTATGGTGACTGTAGTGATCCAGTGAAAAACGGTATAGAAATGCGCCAACCCAAAGAGGTATCCAAGTAGAATTGCTTTACCACCGGAAATGGTACTTCCCTTGTCTTTGCTATACCAGAGTGCAGCCAGTAACGGGGTCAAACAAATCCAGGCAAGCCAGGCCTGATTGAAAGGTGGAAAGCATAACGTCGCCATTACGCCGGACAGAAGTGCCGCAGCAAATGGCCAGCTTGCTCTTAGCAACGAGATCACGGGACAGTTCGTTTCAGCTACCTAGCTGCGGCGTTGGCGTCGCTTTTTTTTGCCTTTTGCTTGAGCTCGCGGATCGATTGCTTCCTGTAGCGTTTTGATATAACTCGGGTTGACCTTAAAGACAGCCGCCTCCATTTGCCTGACTGAACGCAGGTTGTCATGGGTACTGGAGATGTAACCGATTTGCATCAGACCCTGCAGGGTATCGAGCAGCTCGGCACTCTCAAAGCCGCCTACGCGACGCTGTAATACCTCACCGCTCATGGATGAGCCACTCAAGCCAAGCGTTTTAATGATGGTGATTTCTCCACCGTTTAAATTAACAGTCATTACTTTTTATTCTCTTATTCTAATCTAGCATGCGCATCGGTGTTTATAAACTGCCACATGCTTTGTAATTTCGATATAGTTTCAGCCTTGAGGGTATCGAGGTTGCTAGCCGCGGTGTCCTCGGGAGTGAGTTTGGCAAACAGGTAATATTTGATCTTTGGCTCAGTGCCCGATGGCCGGATATTCAATCGCCAGCCATTATCCAGTTGCATGCCGATCATTTTTTCTGTTGGCAGCTGGTCACCTTCGCTGTCAGTAATCTGGGAGTTGCCGTAGTCGATGACATCCACGACCGGGATACCATCTATTTCCTGCGGTGGTGAGTCTGCGTAAGACGCAGCCAGATCCTTAATTTTACCGGCACCTTCAGCGCCTTCGAAGATGAGGTTGTGACTGTGTTCTATGTGCAGCCCATACTCCGAATAGACTTTATCCAACAGTTGATCCAATGTCATGCCGAGTGATTTGGCATAAGCTGCGACTTCTGCAAACATCACGACGGAGCCATTGGCATCCTTGTCGCGGACAAAGTCATAACCACTGTAGCCGTAGCTTTCCTCGCCGCCGTAAACGTAGTAAGTCGAGTGTTGAAGTCGCAATTCACGGGACTCTTGTTCGCTCAGTGAGCGATAATTTGCACTGTGCTCGGCTGGTATCGCCTTTTCATACTTCTCCAGTTTGGCCCCGATGTATTTAAATCCGGTTAGTGTTTCCACACAGCGGATTCCAGCCTTTTCAGCTATAGCTTTTTGCAGGTCCGTGGTAACCAGTGTCTTGATGATCGTGGCATTGGATTTATTGGAATCATTTAATATGCCCAATTCAAAAAGTGTCGTTACCCGGTAGTATGCCAGCAGCGAGCCGATTTGATTGCCGGTGAGAAGTTTCATTTCGCCGTCTGCACCACGCACCAGTACGCCCATACGATCACTATCCGGGTCGGTACCTATGACGAGGTCAGCATTTTCAGATTCTGCCAGCTGCTTGGCCATATCCAAAGCTTCTGCATTTTCTGGGTTTGGTGATTTGACGGTAGGAAAGCGACCATCCATGACATCCTGTTCTTTGACCGTGAGGTAAGTGAATCCCAGCCGTTCCAGCATGGGTAGTGTAATAACACCACCGGTGCCGTGGATTGGCGTGAATACGACCTTCATGTCATTCTGTGATTGGACTAATTCCGGCCTCAGCAGTAGCGATTCCAGGCGCTGCATGTAAGCTTGATCCAGTTCTTCGCCGATGATTTGGATGCTGCCCTGCTGGTCTTCAGGTAATGGGGTGTAGTTGTCGCTGGCAATCGCATTGACCTTGGCGATAATACCGCTGGCATGTGGCTCTACGACCTGACCGCCATCGGTAAAGTAGGCCTTGAAGCCGTTGTCATGTGGCGGGTTATGGCTGGCTGTCAGTACGACTCCAGCTGTTGCCGAAAGGTGCCTGAGAGCAAATGAAAGTTCGGGAGTTGAACGTGGTCCGTCGAAAAGATAAACATCTATTCCAGACTCTGATGCTACCTTCGCAGCCAGCTGGGCAAAATGTCGTGAGAAATGTCGGGTATCATGGGCAAGTACCAGAGCCGGTTTGCCGGACTTGGCCTGGTTAACAAAGTACTCCTTCATCTGCGCACAAAGTCCCAGGCAGGCACGAACGATATTGTAGTCGTTCATTGCATTGGTTCCAGTGCAGGCAAATTGCGGGCGACCCAGTTCATTCGGGGTTCCTGATTCCGCTGTGGTTACCACCCTGCCGATCGTGCGCCCGCGAAGTCCTCCAGTACCAAAACTGAGGGTGCGGAAGAAACGGTCATTCAGTTCCTGCCACTGCCCGTTATCAACAAGCTCGTCGATACTTTGTTTGACGACTGCGGACTCGGATGACCGGTACAGGTCGGCGATATTCTTTGCTGACTCCTGCAGAAGTTGCCCGGAGTCGATAGCCTGGTTTAGTTTCTTCTCTAGTTCTTGCATAATAAAATGTTACTATGGGCATCTACCCTTGATGAAAGCTAATAATTAAACCATCAGCTTGCCTGAATGATTGGCTTCTGACTACACCTTTTCCCATGCAATTAGCAATTGCCATTCCGGCTATTTTGTCGGCCGCCGAGCGACGTCGCCGGCTAATTGATGCAGGGCAGACGGCATTTCGTGTATTTAACGGTACCGCGGATGGGGTTGATGGTTTGGTGATAGACAAGTTTGGCAGCAATTGGCTGGTCCAGTGTGCCTCACCGCCTGCTAAGAGTGATCTCGATCCACTGTTCGAGCAGGGTGTTGAGTCATTGTACTGGAAAAAGCTTACTGTTTCAGGCAAGACGTCACCGGAACATCTCGCAGGTCAACGCCTCAGCGAACGCTTTCCCGTCCGCGAGAACGGTTTGGAGTTTTTAATCGATATTTCTGCCGGATACTCACAGGGCTTGTTTGTGGACCAGCGCGAGAACAGACAATGGGTAAAACAAAAGGCTGCCGGGCTCAGGGTGCTGAATCTTTTTTCCTACACTTGCGCATTTGGTGTCGCTGCCGCTGCCGGCGGGGCAGCAGAAGTCGTAAATATCGATTTATCGAAGCCATACCTGCAGTGGGGCAGGGAGAATTACCAACTGAATGATATCGCGACTAATAAGCAGGACTTCATCTTTGGTGATGTATTTAACTGGTTGCAACGATTTGCCCGGAATGGTCGCCAGTTTGATCTGGTTATTTTGGATCCACCGTCATTTTCCAGGACCAAAGACGGCAAGAGTTTTTCGGTGCAACAGGATTACAATAAGCTCTTGCAACTGGCGTCGCGGGTGACCGCTACAGGCGGAGCAATTCTTGCTTTTGCTAATACCCATAAGCTGTCACTTACCAAATTTGTCAGTATTGCAGAGGAAGTGGTACTGGCGCATGGCCTGACAATAGCAGCAGCTAGTGACCGAATGCAGATGGACTTCTGCGGTAGCAACTATTTAAAACGTCTGTTGCTTGTGGGACAGAGTAATTCCAAGGCTTGGCAGTAGCACCATTTCGCACCATGATGGGGCATAGGATGAGCACAAAACCTATCTATTTACTCGCTCTCGATCAGGGTACGACCAGCAGTAGGAGTACCATATTTGATCAATTAGGAAACATGGTCTCTATGGCACAAAAGGAGTTTCCACAGCATTATCCGCAGCCGGGCTGGGTTGAGCATGACCCGCTGGATATCTGGTCGAGCCAAATCTCAACTGCAACCGAAGCAATGGCCAAGGCAGGTGTGAAATCATCCGAGTTGGTAGCGCTCGGCATCGCGAACCAACGCGAGACAGTGGTTATCTGGGAGCGTGATAGCGGAAAGCCAATCCACAATGCTATTGTCTGGCAGGATCGCCGCACCGCAGCCCTCTGCCAGGAGCTAATCGAGGCTGGCAACGAGAACACTGTAGCTAAAAAAACGGGCCTGAGAATTGATCCCTACTTTTCTGCTACCAAGATCAAATGGCTGTTGGACAATGTCGCAGGTGCACGTGACAAAGCCATTAAAGGTCAGCTGGCATTTGGCACGATTGACAGCTGGTTGATCTGGAAACTCACCGGCGGCACCAGGCATGTGACCGATGTGACCAATGCCTCGCGAACTATGCTGTATAACATCTTTACCCTCGAATGGGATGAGGAATTGCTGGAACTGCTGAAGATTCCCCGACAGATTCTGCCCGATGTGCTGCCGACTGCCGGCAATTTCGGGACGGTAGATAGTAGCTTGCCGTTGGGCGGTACCAGCATTAGCGGTGTGGCCGGTGACCAGCAGGCCGCACTCTGCGGGCAGGCCTGCCTGCAACCGGGAATGGCTAAAAATACCTATGGAACCGGGTGCTTCTTATTGATGAATACCGGCAACACTCCCGTACCATCAAAGAATAGCTTGCTAACCACCGTAGCCTGGCAGTTTGGTCAGACGGTCGAGTACGCTCTAGAGGGCTCAATTTTCATCGCTGGAGCTGTTGTCCAGTGGCTTCGCGATGAGTTGCATTTGATCAAGGATGCACAGGAATTTGACCGCTTAGCTGCTTCTGTTGATGATGCTAACGGTTTGTTTCTGGTACCGGCATTTGCCGGTTTGGGTGCTCCCCATTGGGATTACAATGCGCGGGGGCTACTGATGGGAATAACCCGCGGCTCCAATCGCGCCCATCTTTGCCGTGCAGCATTGGAGGGGATTGCGCTGCAGGTTGCCGATCTGCTTGAGTGCATGCAAAAGGATAGCGGGATCGACTTGCACGAGCTGCGGGTCGATGGCGGGGGCAGCAACAGCCAACCGCTGCTACAAATCCAGGCTGACCTGCTGCAAACATCCGTGATTCGACCGCGCTACACGGAAACCACGTCGCTGGGTGCCGCCTACTTCGCTGGCCTTGGCTGTGGGTTGTGGCCAGACACTGAGGAAATTGCCAAGCTGTGGCAGGCAGATGACACATTCCAGCCACTCAAACAGCCTGCAGAGGTAAATTCGATCCGCCAGCAGTGGAATGAGGCCGTCTCCCGCTGCCGCGATTGGGCGTAAGGTAGTCTGCTTTGATACCCAGCAGTAAGCACGCACTTTACGGTGCGCCTTCGGGTTGCTAGCATTACGGCATGGGCTCAGGTAGCTTCAATAGAAAGACGGCATCCCGAAGTCAGATATTACTTAGCATATGCAGTATCATCGGCTGCATCGTGATGACCTTCACGCTCCTTTATCAGCCAGCAATAGATCCCAAATTGCTGGTATTAACAGGCTTCACCTATCTATTCGCCATCGTCAGTACCGCAATCCTGATCCGGAAAAGAAATTATTACTTCATTAAAAAAAAGACGTCGCAGGATCGTGCCGCCTGCCGACGGCCCGACGCTCAAGCATGGGCCCGCCAACCCAGCACTTTAAAAAAGTCAGGTAGTCCGCCTGAGGCGGATAGAGCAATCGGCTGTTAATCCGCCTGAGGCGGATCCTTGGGGCACCAA
>CAYUDZ010000024.1:0-24212 GCA_964443575.1 uncultured Chthoniobacteraceae bacterium
ATAGAGCGTCGGCCTCCGGAGCCGAAGGTTGTGGGTTCGAACCCCGCCGGGCGCAGTGTTGTAAGCCAGTATTGTAACCAGACATTTATGCAACTTCCGTTTGGAGTTAAATCTTTAGCCACCTCATATTCGCTATGTTGGGATGCAACTGGGCCTACGTTTTAATGTGCACTAAGTAGATTGTTGGTCACGAGATATGGCTGGAGAAGTGCTCGCAAAGGAGCTATGTGAGGATCATGTCAGAGCCACTTACCAGCAACGTAAAAATCTACGAACTTTTTATCCAGCGGTATAACCATGTTGCAGAACAGAGAATCAAAACCTTCAATTTTTTTATTATCATTCTCATTGCCACTTTTGGCGGAGCTTTGCAGCTTTTTATTGATGATCGGGTTGAAAGTTGGGTTCTTATGGTTTTTGGTATTTTGAGTACAGTAGTAGGGCTGGCATTTTATTTATTGGATAGGCGCAATAAAGTTATCCTCAGGGGCATTAGCGATGCGTTAATTGCCTGGGAGTTGGAATATTACCAGGATGAGGTGCTTGTAGATATAGATTTTCTCGAAGCAGCCTCGCTCGAGCAAATTCCCAGCGAAAAACACAATCCCAAGGCACTGTTTCTGAAATCAGAAGTAGAAAAATTTGAGATGCAGAATAGCCCATTGAGTAGGAAAGGGGAAAGAATTCCTCTTTTATCTACTTATGGCAAGCCCTTCTTCTTGGGTATGCTGAACAGGCTCACTAGCTACACTACCGTGATCAGCTTTTTTTTGCATGGTTCAGATATTCTCCGGCATAGTTTTTTGCATTCTTGCTTTCACGTTGCCCGTCCCGATATCCGATGGCCAGACTGAGCAGCAAGACAGCAAACAGAATCAAACTAGCGATTAGGAATTCCATAACATTTATTTCTAATACTCTAGCAATAGCAGCATTGCGAAAAATTACAACACTAGATTTTTTACTGCAGATTGCTGAATAGAAAGAATACTGGGCAATTTACTGACAAAAATTTCCATATCAAGCAAGTGTCTCGGATTTCGAAAAACTGATAGATTTGCAAAAAAGAAATACAATAGAATTTGTTGTATAATTGTTTCACAATAAATTTGGTTGTATTTGCAACCTTTTTAACTCGACCGTTTTGGTCAGTATTTTGAAGCAAGTGACGTTTTGCTTGCATCGTATGTTTTAATGGTAGCATGAGTGACACCAACCAGCTGCTATTGGAGCCCATTGACTTTGAAACTGTCTTAACCGGCGACTTGATTGCCGACCGCTTGTGTGAAGCCTGGCGGCGGGTTGAAGAGGAGGAAATTGAGCAAAATCAGTTCATGCAATTCGAGCGGGTTGTGCTGGATGCGTATAAGGACGGTTGGACGGCGGCGTTGAAGTTGGATGGTGCGCCGACATTGCGCGAGAGCCTACTGGGTGAGCTGCGGGATTATTTCATGCCGCAGGCTGGGCTTGCGGAGGTTGCTGAGCGTTGCCGCGGTGCGGTGGCGCAAATGCGGGATGAATGGAATGCGGGGGTTGATGCCAACGACAACGCCTCGATCACCGAGTATTATGACACAACGGAAAGTTATCCATTTGAGCTGATGTGGTGGCATACGCTGGATGAGGATTTGTCGCCGCTGGCTTATGTATCGGCTTTGCATCTGGCCTTGCAGCATGACGGGCAGTCGATGCTCGACTTCGGCTGCGGGGTAGGGTCGGGTAGCCTGCTGTTCCAGGCGCACGGCTTCGATACCCATGCGGCCGACATCAGCTCGCTGATGCTGGAATTCACCAAGTCACGCTTGCAGCAGCGCGAGTTACCGCAGGTCACTACGGACCTGAAAGAGGAGCAACTGCCGTCCGATGCGTTTGACGTCGTCACGGCGATGGATGTGTTCGAACATGTGCCGGAGCCGGCTGAGACTGTTGCCCAATTGGCGCCATCGATTCGTCCCGGCGGAATTCTGTTCGGCCGCTTTGCAGCCGATATCGATCCCGAGCGACCGTCGCACATTGCGACCGATTTTGAACCAGCCTTTCAGAAGTTGGAGGACTTAGGCTTTTCCCTGCTATGGGAAGACCGCTGGCTGTGGGGCCACCGGGCTTATCAGAAGAGGTGACTTATGGGACTAAAATTAGTCTAATCGGTTGCAAAGGCGTTAAACCACCCCGTGGTTGCCCAGGAAGTCGAGCAGGTCCTGGTGGCGGTCGAGCTGATAGTGGTGGGTGTGGATCCCGGCCTCGCGGGCGGCGCTGACATTATGCTCGATGTCATCGATAAAAATCAGCTCGGACGGATCATGCCCGGTCAAGTCGATGGCAGCCTGGTAGATTTTTGGATCGGGTTTCATGCAGCCGACCTCGTGCGAATAGGTGCCGTGCGGGAACAACTCAAAAACCTGGTATTTTTCGCGCACGAACGAGATATGCAGCTCACTGGTATTGGAGAGCAAGTAAAGCGGGTAGCGTGGTGCCAGATCTTCGGCCAACTTCCAGGTGGCTGGTACTGGGTCAAATATATCGGCGTAGGCTTGTTGAATCTCTTCATCGCTGCCCGGGTGTCCGGTGATCCGGCGCAGTTGTGCAGTAAAGTCGGCAATTGGCATGCGCCCGCATTCGAAGTCGTCGCGCAACGCCAGGATTTGATTCATCGCATCATGTGCATCGATCTCGGCATGCTGGCGGAAAGCATGCACTGCACGCGAGTAGTCGAATGACAGCAGTACATTACCGATATCGAAGATGACAGCTTTGATCATGATGCCGCAACTTCGTCGGCGATCAGGGCGGCGATGTCAAGTGCAGCGCGCGGCCGGCTGAGCCTACGGATGGCCTCCATCCACTGCCGCAGTTGTTGTGCATCGTCTGCCAGCGCGGCATCGATAGCGGCTGGCACGTGATCCTCATGTCCGGCAATCATGCCGCATCCGCCCTGTTCGACCAGTTGGGCGTTGCCCTCCTCCTGGCCGGGGACTACCTGGGTAATGACCATCGGGCAGCAGGCGGCCAGCGCTTCCTGAACGGTAGCCCCCCCTGCTTTGCCGATCAGCATATGGTGCCCGCACATCAAGCGTGGCATTTCGGTTGACCAGCCGAGGATCGTGGCCGTCCTGCCGCTGTTGGCGACGACTTCTTCCATGTCGGTCTTGAGTTGATCATCTTTACCGGCGGCTACCGTCAGCTCGAGGTGTTCACGTTTCAATAATTCAGCCAGCAAGCCGGGTGCATGTTTTTTTCCCGAGTTGACCATGTAGAGGATTTTCCATGGTTGCTGCAGTGGTGGCTTGCCGGATTGTTCAAGAAAATCGGCAAACAGCGGCGAGACCGGAAAGCCGGTGACCTTGATGGATCGGCGCTCGATCCCCAGCTCCTCGATGACCCTGGCTGTCTCCTCGTTGGCAACCAGGAACCAGTCGCTAGCGCATTTGGTCCAAACCCGATTGATCGAAATCGAATCGGTCACGATAGTAAAGACCGGGACGCGCTTTTCCGGCTGCTTTTGCCAGATTCGTTCCAGCAAGTAAGCATAAACCGGGTAAGTGCTGACGATGGCCACCGGTTGGGTGTCATCAAGTAGTTGTTCGATGCGTTCAGCCAGGCGGCTAAGCACACCGAGCTTGCCGGAACTCATATCGGTGCGGTCGACCAGGTCATAGACTTTCTGCCAGACCTTGGGTGCGTGGTTGATCGCGCCGATGTAGGCCTTGCGGGCAAACTCGGCCAGGCTGCCATAACTTTCCAGCACCAGGTCATGAATCTCCGACTGCAAGCCGTCAGTGCTGCGTTCGAATGCGCTGTGGATACCGCGTGCCGCAGAGTTGTGACCTTCGCCAAAAGCTGCTGTCAGGATGAGAACTTTCGCCATAAATGTTAGTGAGGATTAGAATAAACTAGTCGCAGCATCAGGTGCGACGCAACTTTTTCATTGCTTGCTTTGGTTGAGCAGTATTCGGCCTACCGTATTGCCAGGTGGAAAATTTGGATCGGTTTTAGAAATCGATCACCCTTTGCAAGTTGGTGATGAAGTGTGCATACTTATCTGGCAATGAATTTATGGTGTAAAGACACGTTGGAGGTGATGCGTCATGCCGGGTTGGTAGCATTGCTACTGGGCGCGGCTGCAATAGCGGTCGACGCTGAGGAAACCGATCAGCCAGAGCAGGAACAAGAGGCGGCAGCCGTAGACGCCGTAGCTGGCGAGGCCATGGCAGAAGCAACAGCAAGCAGTGAAGCGGCCCAAACACCCAAGCTGAGCCCGGAAGCCAGAAGGGCTGCCACCGAAGGGATGGCGGCGTTTCAGGAGGGTGATTTCACCGCCGCATCAATGGCCTTCCAGCGGATGCTGGCATTGGCTCCGGAACATCCGGCGGCGATGGTCAATTTGGCTACAGCGGAATTTCAACTTGGTTTTTTAGATAAAGCGGAGGATTTACTGCGGCAGTCGCTGCGGATCGATCCCGACCGGGCAGAAGTCTGGACCCAACTGGGAATCATTTGCCTGGAAGCCGGGAAATTGCGCTCGGCCCTGGCCGCCTTTTCCAGGTCGGTGGAAATCGACCCGAAAAACCCGCGCACCCGCAACTATCTCGGAACGACGCTGGCCGAACTCGGCTGGATGATGGGTGCCGAATCCGAATTGCTGCGGGCGATCGACCTCGATGCAGGCTATGCCGATGCGCACTTCAACCTGGCACTGGTTTACCTGCAGCGTAATCCGCCGCCGCTGGCGCTGGCGCAACGGCATTATGAGCGCTCGGTCGAGCTGGGTAGCGAACCGGATTTGCTGGTCGAGGAGAAATTGCAGCGGCTTGAAAAGCAGTGATTAACTGAAGAGCAGGAGTGAGGGTATTGAATCAATACATGGCGGTTCTGCTGTGGCTGCTGGCGCTGGGTTACGCGGCCGGCTCGATGCCACCGCAGGATCTTCCACCACCGGCAACTAATGCGGCAGCGGTCGTGGTCATGGACCCGGCATCGCGCGTTATCTACCATGAAAAGAATGCGGACGTGCAGCGGGTTCCGGCAAGTATCCAGAAACTGCTGACGGCGATGCTGGTGATTCAGCGCGGTGATCTTGACCAGCAGGTTGAAGTCTCTGCGTCTGATACCCAAGTGGAGCCCTCCAAGCTGTGGCTGCAGGCAGGGCAACAATACACGCGTCGCCAGTTGCTCGAGGCGATACTGGTAAAAAGTGCCAACGATGCGGCACTGGCACTGGCGCGTGACCACTCGGGCTCGATCACCAAATTTGCCGAGGCAATGAATGCCAAGGCCTGGAAGTTGGGTTGCCGCAACTCACATTTCGTCAACCCGCATGGCCTGACTGCCGAACGCCAGTACTCGTCGGCGCGCGATCTGTCGCTGATTGCGGCAGCTGCTTACTACGACACACTGATCCGGTCGATCGTTGCCATGCGTGAGCTGGAGTTTCGCTACCATGACGGTCGCACCAAAACATTCAAGAATACCAATAAGGTAATGCTTGCCGCTGAATTCTGTAATGGTATGAAAACCGGCTACACGCGCGCGGCCGGCTATTGCCTGGTGTCCAGCGGATCTTTTGGTGGCCGTGATCTACTCTGTGTACTGCTCGGGGCTGGCGAGGATAGCGTGTGGAATGATTCGCATGACTTCCTGGCCTGGGGGCTTGGGATTCGTGTGATCAAAGAAGCCCCTGCGCCAGCGACGGCATCTGTAGTAGATGCTGCACAGCGACCCGATGGATGAGCACCAACAACTCTGGCAGGATCAATTATTCGATCTTGAGAACCAAGCACTGCTCAGGAAATTGCGGCAAATAGACAGCCCGCAAGGTGCGAAACTGAGTATCGATGGAAAAGAGTTCATCAATTTTTCTGCCAATGATTACCTTGGTCTGGCCACCCATCCGGCGTTGACTGAAGCTGCTGTTCGGGCGATCCGCGACTGGGGAACCGGCAGCGGGGCCTCGCGGTTGATTTCGGGGAACTTAGAGCCTCACGTCCATTTAGAAGAGCGACTGGCTGCATTCAAAAACTGCGGAGCGGCATTGAGTTTTTCATCCGGCTACACAGCAGCCCTTTCTGCGATCAGTACATTGGCGGGTCGTGGCGATGTGGTCATCCTCGATAAGCTGGCACATGCCTGCCTGATCGATGGCGCCCGCCTTAGCGGGGCCAAAATCCGTGTTTTCCCTCACAATAATACAGAGAAGTTGGAGTCCTTGCTGGCTTGGGCACGCGCTAAGCTGTCTGCCAGGGCGCGTGTACTGGTCGTGACAGAGTCGGTCTTTGGCATGGACGGAGATGTAGCACCTTTGGTGGAAATAGCACGCTTGTGCGGTGCGTCAGGAGCTATGCTGCTGGTGGACGAAGCGCATGGCACCGGCACGGTCGGCCCGGGCGGTCGCGGTCTGGCCAGCGAACTCGGGCTGGTCGAGCAGATCACCGTGCATTTGGGGACGCTAAGCAAAGCACTGGGTGCCGCCGGAGGGTTTCTTGCGGGCTCCAGCAAATTGATCGAATTGATTATTAATCGTGCCCGCCCGTTTATCTACTCAACCGCACCGACACCTGCCGCCGCTGCTGCGGCCACTGCAGCGGTTGAGCTGCTGCAGCGTGACGAAGGGCAACTTCTCCTCAATCGTTTGCACGACAATATTCGCTATCTGCTTGACTCGCTGGGCCGGGCACTGCCGGACACCCTGACACCGATCGTCCCGGTCATTGTCGGCTCCGAGAAAAATGCTCTGGCGGCGGCTGAAAAGCTGTGGAAGAAAGGTGTCTATCTACCAGCAATTCGCTACCCGACAGTCGCTAAAGGCAGCGCAAGGTTGAGAATTTCCTTATCAGCAAGCCATTCTCACACAGATATGAAAACTATAATAAATGTAATAAATTTAAAAAATTATATGAATTTGGCGTAATTTCGGCTAAATTTTAAGAGTAGATAGGGAAAAGCTCACACTTGCTGATAATGTGGAACTGAAAATGCTATTATTATAGAGTCTATGAAGCGTCGCGATTTTTTTAGTTTTTGTACGACGTTGAAGCCGGTTGAGTTACGGACCCTCGGCCAGCTATCCTCGACAGAGCATTATGTCGAAGGGGATATTCTGTACAAGAGTGGCGATGAATCTGACGCGCTATATATAGTTTCGCGTGGAGTGGTTGAGATGTTATGGGAGGAGGCTACCAAGTCATCGGATCCCGGCCAGCGTTGTTATTTATCGCGCGGTGACATGGTGGGGGCGGTTGCGGTGCTGACCGATAGTAATTATTCGAATACGGTACGGGCCTGTGAGACATCCAGTGTGCAGCGGATTCCCAAGGAAAGTATTGAGGAGCTGAACCTTAAGGTGCCGGCTTTCATGCGCTACGTTGCTTCACAATTATCGCACCAACTGGCTCAGATTAACGAATTGAGTGCAATCCAGAGTAACTGTCTGGAGTTGAGTGGCAATCTGTCCAATTTTGATTTAGTCACCGTATTTCAGACGATTCTGCAATCGAACCAGACTGGCGAATTAGTCATTAGTGATGAGCAGGACACCCCGGTTGGCCGCTTTCTGTTCCGTGAAGGGCACCCGAAAGCCGGGCAGTTGGCGCACCTCGAAGGCGAGGAGGCGCTGTGGCAACTGTTTTTGCGCGATACTTCAGGGACATTCAGTTTTGCGCGGATGACGGAAAACGAATGGGAAGGTGTCGAAGTAACCTGCACGCGCCCGGCCGATGACTTCCTGCTGAATGCGCTGCAGATGCGCGATGAATTTAATGCTTTGCTCGAGCGGATGCCATCAGCTGATGCCACGGTTTTGCCTTGCAGCCTGGATGTAGATGCCGAAGCGATGGGTTTGGATTTTCCGATTTATCGTGATATCTGGAAAATACTGCAAAAGTCGTCTGTTTCGCTGGAAGCCTTGTTGAGCCGATTGCCATACAATGAATACACTTTGTATAAGGCACTCGATCAAATGATAGAATCCGGCTATTTGAGCCCGAGTGAGACGCCGCTGGCGCCGGTATTTGGACTGGCCAAGCGCAGCCCGATCCACTTGCAGCCAATACCAAATACACGGCGTGTCGTCAGGCAATCGCCGGTGCCAATTTAACTGGTTTCGATGGTGGATTAGGAGTGGAAGGTTTGCTCAAACTTTCTCGGACTCGCTGTAACTGGAGATCACGGATTCACGAATCAGGGTGACAATGGTGAACACGCCCAGCAGTGTGCCAAACGGAATATTGAGGCAATTGATTGCGGCGATCACGATAGAAAACATCCGGTAGCGACGCTGCTGCATAAAAATAGCAGAGAGAATGTTTGCGGCAGCTTGAACAATCAGGAAGCAACCCATCAAGATATAGAACCAGATGAAAAAAGTGAAAAACCCCTTGGGTGGCGGCGTCCCTTCTGCACTTTCCCAAATATCTTCAGTCAAGAAGATTGTATTCAATGCAAAATAATGGAGTCCCAGGAAGAGGATTCCAAGTAGCAGTAGCCCGGCCAGGACATAATGAAAAACCACCAACAGCTTGACGTGTTCGTTGTCCCGATTGGGGTTGTGGAAAACGACAGGTGGTGGCGGTGGGATCGGAGGCGGTGGCGGTGTTTGCATTAGTCGTGCTAAACTGTAATTGATGGGTTAACTTTTAGCACGCTCATTCATGGTAAAATACGGAGTAAAATAATATGCCTGCGATCAAATGCCGCTTTCTTGTCCTTATATTGGCTGGTGCCGGCTGGATGCTCGAGGCTGCTGCCAGTTTGGAGTCGTCGCCTAACGTGGTAGTCTTTATATCAGACGATCAGGGCTGGGGTGACCTGAGCTTCAATGGCAACCGTGAGTTGGCGACCCCGAATGTAGATTCGTTGGCAAGTGGTCAACCATTCTTTGCTTATCTTCCTTATAACACGCCGCATTCGCCGATGCAGGTGCCGGATGAGTACTGGCAGCGCTTTAAGGATAAGGAATTTGAGCAGCTGAATCCGCGGCAGAAAGGGACCAGCGATCATGATCGAGCCGCCTATGCCATGTGTGAAAATATCGATTGGAACGTCGGCCGGGTGCTGCAAAAACTTGATGAGTTGCAGCTAGCTGACCACACGATAGTAGTTTATTTCAATGACAACGGGCCTAATGGTTATCGCTGGATCGACGGCTACAAAGGTAAAAAAGGATCGGTGGATGAGGGCGGGGTAAAATCACCATTGCATATCCGCTATCCGGGCAAGATCAAGCCGGGTACAGTCGTCGAATCGATTTCTTCAGTAACCGACTCGAAGCCGTTTTCCATCAGGCCGTCGACGGTCAGTACTTTGCCGATCACCATGTCCAATTCGATTTTCACGCCCAGGCTGCGAATGTAATCGACCTCGCGGTCGACGATCGCTTTGGGCAGACGAAACTCGGGGATGCCATAGCGCAGCACGCCGCCGGTGTCGTGGAAGGCCTCGAAGATCGTGACATCGTAGCCCATGCGTGCCAGGTCGCCGGCACAGGTCAGCCCACCCGGACCACTGCCAATTACTGCAACCTTGCGTTGTTTGGGTTCAACATGAAACGGCTCGGGCTCCATGTTTACAGCACTCGACGACCGCTTTCATGTGTGGTACCGGGCCGATGGCAATTACCTCATCGATTGTTTCGCCGCCGGCGATTAATTCATCAAGGACGGTAGCCGCGTAGGCTTTGCGTCCGGCAGAGCCATTATCGGTCGTGACGTGGATCTCATCGCTAACCTGCTCGACCTTATCCTGCCAGAACAGCAGCGATTCATCGCGGGCGCCGAGTATGGAAATGACTTTGTTGCCGGCTTTGCGATGCCCCTTCATTTGCGGGAACATCGGAGCCAGCCCGACCCCGCCACAGACGCAGCAAATCGTGCGGCCGGGGCCGTGGATCTGCGTATCCTTGCCCAGTGGACCAACCACATTCTGGTATCCCTGTCCGGGCTCAACCGCCCCTAAATCTTTGGTTCCTTTGCCGATTTCCTGCATCACCAATGTGATCGTACCGGCATCGGCGTCGGAATCGGCAATCGTTAGTGGGATGCGTTCGCCGAATTCATTACGGCGGACCAGAACGAAGTTGCCGGGCCGTGCGGCACGGGCGATAAGCGGTGCTTCCACCAGCACTTCGGTCAGCGTTTCAGATAACCTGTTTTTAGCTATGACGGGAAACATAGTTTTAAAACTATGCTGGCTTAGTCGGGTTGTCGAGCGTCGAGGACTTTGATGGTGGCAAAGTATTGGCTTGCCGTGGGGAGTTGTTCGGAAGGTCCGCTAAAGTTGAAATGATAGAGCGAATTCCGGGCAAAGACGTGTACGGTATGGAAAATGCCGTTGGCGGTCTTCATTTCATATTTGTGACCACTGAATTTGCCGACTTTGAATTCTTTTTTTGCGGTAATTTTGCCGCCGCTGGTTTCCTGCATATGCTTGAGCATGCCGGCATGGGCCCGATCCTGCAGGATTCCAATCATCGGCACGGTGAACGAAGTTCTACCGGCTACCCATCTATTGCCGTTTTGCTCAACCGTGTAAATGACCGAGCCAACGCTGCCGATGATGGTGAACCTGTTTTCAACCTTCGGCTTCGTGCTTGCCGGTAACTCTGCAGCCAGCGCCCAGTCAGCGGGCGTGGTGTGATCGATTTGGGCAGCGGACAAGCCGGCAGCGGAGATCAGGATACAGAGGGTTTTCATCGGGTCGGTGACGTCATTGCTGATTTCAGCAATAGTTAAATAAAGCACAAATATTCCATACTGCTAATTATACGGGCAGAATATGCTGACCGGTGTCGGTGAAGTTTCAATTAATCCTCGATTGATTCTGCAAGGTCGCACAGAAAATCGACGGTTGCCTCGAACCGCTGGCGAGTGATCTCATCGGTGATCAGGCCAAGCTCGGCGTAAGCCAAATTGCCACTGCCAATATATACGGTTGCCTTGGCCTTTGTCAGGGTATCTTTGAGCCAGTGCGTCCGCTCTGGGGTGAGTAATTCCCTCATGCTCTGCGTGTTGTTGGTCCTGACTTCGATCACTGCATCAAATTCAGCATGGCCGGTTTTCCAGACCGGATCAGCTTTATTTACCCTGCCTATGAATTGGCTGAACATTCCTACCGCTGTGATCTGAGCGGCCAGCGTCCGGTCGTTCAACTCGACTTTGATCAGTGTTTCGATCTGGCGGGTGTTGCTAAGTCCTTTGCCGGGCACCGAAATTGAAATTTCGCGATTGCAGTACTCCCCGTATAGCGATGGCTCCGGGCGGTGGAAGCCAAGGAGCTTGGCCGGCGGTTGATCCAGATCAACATCAAACCGCGCGGCCAGCAACTGAAACTGTTTTGCGATGCGGTCCGAAGCATGCCGCGCCAGAAGCCAAAAGAGAATGGCTACCGCGGCAGCCAGTGTGACAATGATGGCAAGTTGTTCCATGAGTTTGAATTATTGGCCGGGGTCGCTACTGCTGCGAGCTAATTTGCAAGCAAACCAAATCGCATATACGGCGTTAAAAGTGTTGTCGGACTTAGTCATCTAGCAAGTCGGGCATTTCGGGTAGGACATGACCGGGCTTAGAATCCTTGCTCAACCAGTTAGCTGCTGTTGGTCCAGCTTGGCAGAACTCCAAGTTCGATATCAAACACGAGGCACCCCAGCAACCAGGTCATACCGACCAGAATTACCACCAGGATCAGGTTAAGGCCGATGCCAATAAGAAGCCGCCGATCAGCCGCGCCGGACGGGTGCCAACCCTGCCGATGATACCAATGGCAATCCGGCGATGCAGGTTCCAGCGTTGCATAGCCAGTGCGATCAAAAAGCCACCGAGAAACAGGAAGATGATCGGGTTGGCATAGGGCGCGGCGATCTCACTGATGCTGCCCAGCTGCAAAACCGGGAATAGCGCCAGCGGAATCAAAGCAGTAGCCGGAATTGGGATTGGCTCGCAAACCCAGAACACCGCCATCAAGATGGCACCACCGACCGTATACCAACCGCTGAGCGACAACCCGTCTGGCGGCGGCACCAGCAAGGTCAACAGCAGGCTGCCCACACCGAGAACCCAGCCGATCCATTGGCGTACACCATAGCGTGGCGCAGTTGAGCCACGATCGCCATTTTGCTTTTGGTATGGGCTTTTCATCTGCGGGGAGGTTACCGTATGGGACTACTTTACTCTCACCAAACCACTAAGGCACCAGGGAATTTTCAGAGCAGGCCAGTGCGTGCCGCATTAATGCTCAGGAGAAAGCCGCTGGCAGCAGGTTGATTATTGCGCAACTCTGGTGGTGTTGCGGGCATGTTTCTCAATTGATGAAAGCGATTGTTTATTCTATGGGAGGTGCACATGGTGGTAGTGGACTCCTGTAGACTCCATATCGTTCGCTGGGACGCACGCATTCGAGGTTTTTCTGCTTGGCCGTGAAGGAGTTGTTGCTAATTTTGCAGCCATGATTAAACCGATATTCCTTACTGTGCTTTGTTGCCTGATCTTTGCCCAGTCGCAATATGCTGATGACGCCTCTGCCAGCTCTGAATTCGACCCGGCCTTTACCCATGTAGTGTACTTCTGGCTGAAGAACCCGGAGAGTGCAGATGACCGGCAGCAATTCGAATTAGCGGTCAAGAAGTTCATGCATGATTCAAAGTTTGCCAAGACACGTTTCATCGGAGTGCCGCCGTTGGCGACTCGTGATGTCGTTGATGATTCATTTACCTATGCCTTGATCCTGAGCTTTGAATCAGCTGCAGCCCAAGAACAATACCAGGCAGAACCGGCACACCAGGAGTTTGTAGCAGAATGTAAAGAGCTCTGGTCTAAAGTCATTGTCTACGATGCCATTCCACTCACTGGTCAAGAATGAGCAGCGTACACGTCGAACAGTGACAGTGCAGCCTGGTGCCCCGCTTTGACTTCGGCTGCAGGATAGAATACCTCCTTATCGTCTGTCTGGGCAAATCCCGATAGTCCCTGAAATATTAGGGTTAGGTTGTCCAATTGTTTGACACCAATGTGCCCTAAGCTAGTCTCTCAGCGGCGGGCAGAGGTTGCCTGCAGAAGCTACTTTTTCACAATATGCAAGCTCAAGAGACAGGTACAGGCAAAGGCTCTGACGGCCTTAATGTTGTCGGTTTTTTTTCTGCCAGTTTCGGGCTGGGTGAGACTGCCCGCCTGTTGGTTGAGGCGATTGACGCAGCAGGGATTGAGCATGTCCAGATTGATTATGATCAATTTAGCGATAACTCGGAGGATGATGGCACACTGCGACCACTACTGGAAGATCCACCCTACGCGACCAACCTGCTGTGTTTGAATGGTGACACGGTCCCCCACTTTGCCCGCAAAGTTGGTAAGGCATTTTTCGAAAACCGACGCAATATCGGTCTGTTTTTTTGGGAAACTGAAGATTTTTCGCACGCACACCAAAATGGGTTGATGTACGTCGATGAGGTGTGGGTGATGTCAGATTTTGTCAGGCAGGCTGTGCAGTCCATCACCGACAAGCCCGTACGCTATTTACCCCACCCGATGAAGGAACGCAGCCGCAGCAACAGCAGGCTACCTGATAAGTGGCAGTTTTCCGGGCGCCCGCTATTTTTGTTTATTTTTGATGGCCGCAGTTCCTATCTACGCAAAAATCCCATCGGTACAGTTAATGCTTTCGTCAAGGCCTTCCCGGAACCGCGCGAGACTGGACCGGTCCTGTTCATCAAGGCAATGTGCACGGATGCTGCTCCGGTAGAGCGCAGCATCTTCCTGCAACAACTACCCGATCGGCCGGATATCATCTATGTCGATGAGTACTTGCCGCGTGAGCAACTGGACGCCCTAATGCGGCGCTGCGACTGTTATGTATCGCTGCATCGTGCCGAGGGTTTGGGGTTGACCCTGATGGAAACCATGATTGAGGGGAAGCCGTGCATCGCGTCAGAGTACTCCGGCAACCTGCAATTCATGAATGATGCCAATAGCTACCTGTGTCCGGTACGCATGGTGGAAGTCGGTAAGGGCAACTTCCACTATGATCATAACTCCCAGTGGGCTGATCCTGACACTGATGCAGCAGCGGAGCTGATGCGGCACGTGCTGGCTCACCCGCAAGAAGCTATCGGCAAAGGCGCACAGGCCCGTGCCGACTTGCTGGAGAACTTCAGCATCGCTGCTACCGCCAGCAGGGTACATGAGCTATTGGCTGATAACCCGTCACCTGATAGTGCGAAACAAAAATTGCCCAACTACCCCTATGAGTCTTCGCACATGGAGCGTGCCTACGAGTTGCTGGCCCGTTCACGCAAGGGCAAGACCAACGGTAACTGGTTAGTTAAAAAACTAAATCGGCAAATTGAGAAGAGTTTTGATCATGTGGAGAAGAACCATCGTATGGCCATTTCCGCATCGCTCAAGACCACAAAAAAACTAGAATATAGCTTACTTTCAAGGATTCGCTTTCTGGAGGCTGAAAATGCCCAACTGCACGAATTGATTAAGCTGCTTGGTGAGCGTCTTGATGCCATCGAACGCCGGCAGCAGAGTAATGACCGGCAGCCTGGTGAAAATTTGCTATGATTGCCCTGTGTGCGGCACCCACAAAAACCGGCTCGACTCTTTGCTACAGGCTGGTCTGTGCTTTATGTGAAGCACATGGCCACCTGCAACCAGAACTGCCCACAGGAGTAAAAAAAGAAGGAGCAGTGCTCAATTATGTAAGCGATGAGATGTTGCTAGATCTTGAATGGATTGAACGCTCCCGGGAATACATCGATAGCCCGCAGTGGACGGTGATTAAAACCCACGCACCTTGCACGCCGCAGTTAGCCGAACTGGTCAAGCAGGGTAAAATCTCTGTGATTGGTAGCTACCGAGATCCGCGAGAGGTTATCCTGTCCCTTAAAGATGCCGGGCGTAAAGCTCAGGAAAAAGGTAAAGGGGAATTTCTGCCGATAATATCCTTTCACGATGCCATGAAGTTCCACAAGAAAGGAGTGAGCAAACTACGGGAGTGGATCAAGGCAGGTGGCGTTTGCTACGATTATTATCAATTTGCCTTTGAGACGGTGCGATTTCTGCAGCTTCTTACCGGGCAGCTTAACTTACCCGAGTTAGCTGCTGAAGAGTTGGCAGCTATCGCCGACAGGGTCAAAGCAGCGGGGAAAACCCAGTTGAATCTTGGCCGGGCGAACCGTTTCCTCACAGATATGAGTATTTCGCAGGCGGCCTTTTTCACTCGTGAGCTGCATGAAGAAATTCAACTTTATCGGGACATCGAGGCACCGCGTAGCGATGATGTCATCCCGCAGGGCTTCGACGAGCAACTGCTGGCCATGGCGGATTCTCTCTTCACATCACCGGTAACCTGCCGCACTTTTGTTGTGCTTGGTTGTCCGCGTGGCGGTACCAGCCTGCTTGCTGGAGCCCTTGCCGCTGCAGGTATTCACATGGGTAGTTACCGCACCACTCAATACGAGGATCCGGAATTTCGACTGCCGCCTCAGGAGTCGAAATTTGGTGACCCAGAGCGCAAGCTCTTTCCTGCGATCCTGCAACGCAACCGGCAGCACAAATATTGGGGATGGAAGTTGCCCAATAATATCTACTATATCGAACAGATCCGGCACCTTCTGATCAATCCCACCTACTTGTTTATTTACCGCGACCCGGAAGCGATAGCGCGCTCGTCTGCCAAACATGACCAGCGCGACTGGGAGGTTGAGGGAGAGCGCTTGCTACAGGTCGCGCGTAACCACACCCAGCTAGTGCGCGATTTCGAGCAAAGACTCAAACCTGAAATAGATTCGTGGCACACTTTCCGGTTGGAAGAAATTCATGCCGAACCGGAGCTATTCGTCAGTAAACTGGTCGAAATTCTAAAACCATTTCCAGCAAACCGTGAAAGTATGCAGGGCTTTATCAATCCATCCGGCGGTTATCGTGAACTGGCATGAATGGTTGCTGATTGAGCCGAACCATTACTGAGTTTGCGTTGTCTCCGGGCTAACTAGCAACCTCAGGATTCATCGAGTAGGTTCCCATGTGCGATGCCTTGGCGAGGATGTGGCCCTGCATGGCCTCAACTGCCTGCTGGCCGCTGAACTCTCCCTCCAGCCCCAGCGACTCGGTGTCCAGGGCAAAGACCTCGAAGTGGTAGTGGTGGATGATGCTGTCATTCCATGGCGGGCAGGGGCCATCGTAGCTGCCGTAGGTTCCCTCCATCTCAGGGTCTCCGGCGAACCAGCCAGTATAATCGTTCTTGCCGGTCAGTCCATGCGGCGTGGCGCCGACCGGCTTGCCACGTGGCGTAATGCCCCGGCTGGCAGCACCTTCCTCGATGCCGGTGCAGTCGGCCGGGATATCGACCAGCACCCAGTGGTAGAAGTTGACCCGTGGCAGATCGGCCGGAACCGTCTTGCCCTGCTGGTTGACGTCTTCGCCCGACGACGGGACATCAGGATCAACACAGATTATTGCAAACGACTTGGTGCCCTCAGGGGCACCCGACCAACGGATCTCCGGGCTGATGTTATCACTTGGTGCAAAGGGGGCATCGGTGCCGGGTTGACCAAAGGCAAAGCGTGCCGGGATTGCTGCGCCATCGTTCCAGGAATCAATTTGAATAGTAAATTGCCCGCTCATAATAAATGTTTTTAGCATAGATCGGTGGTCGCTACAATGATTGAAGGCAGAGGAAAAAGAGAATGATAGGAAGTGGCTGCGTCGGTACCCGGGAAATCCGCATGATTTAAGGCGCGGACGGGCTCAAGCAACAAAAATTAGTTTTCTTGATATTGGTGAATTTTTACTGCATCGTCTCATGCTGTCGATATGGAATATTATTTATATTCAGATGCTGGAGACGAGGTTTCCGGTCCCTATAATGAGCAAGCCCTGTTAGGTTTGCTCCATGACGGCAGTGCCTCTAGCAGTGACCTAATTTCTACCGACCAGGAAGAATGGTATACGTTGGGAGACTGCATCGTCGACGACGGTGAGGATGACTCCGATGCGGTCGAAATAGACCAGCAAACTGAAGCTTCGTTGCCGCGTGTCTTACCTCCACCGCCGCAACCGCCCAAAGGAGTACTCCCGCCGCCGCCCAGGGTAGTGGCAGCCAAGGCTCCTACAGCTGTAGCAACTCCTGAGAGTGAGACGACTCCTGATAAGCAAGCACCTGTTGAATCCGGTGAAAACAATTTGAAAAAATTGGCTGCCTCGGGGAGAGTGCGCTGGCGCCAAGTGCGTTCCGTTTTCGATAAATTTCGCTCGACCTGACAGCAGCTTTTAACGCTTAGCCGAAAGCAATCTCATCACAAACTACCTTTAGAAAACCACAAAAATGAACTCTTCGCTGACCTGCCCGCATTGCGGGAATAAAAATTATATCTCTGATGACTACATCGAGAAGATGTTTCAGTGCAGTTATTGCAGCGAAATACTCTACTCGGTGCGCCGCAAGGGTACTTTTGAGATATCCTGCTACAATTGCGACCTTGAGCTGGAAATTGATGGAAATCTGGTTGGTGCCAAGATGCAGTGCGACTGCGGCGCAGAGTTTACTCCGGTGCGACTCGATGCCAATAAACCGAAATTGTTGACTGCTCCCAGCCCGCAACCGGCCGGAGAAATGAGTATGAGACCGCAGGGGTCGGGCACACCAGGCCCAACTATGGGTAGTTCCGGATCCGGTTCGTCGTACCAGAGCAAATACAGCACGAAAAGCAAGGGGGGAGCCAAGAAAAAGAAGGTTCCCATCGGGCAAATCTACTTCTTCGTCTTTCTAGTCGGAGCTGCCGCGTACCTTTTCTATGACAACCAAAAACGGGAAGATTCGCATTGGGATAAAATCGTCGGTTTTTATCAGACGATGGCAACCACTATCATGCCCGCAGCCGAGGGTGAGCCAACGACTGCCGAGCATAACACTGACTCTCCAGAAGCCACCGCTGAGGGCGAAGAAATAATTGCCGAGCAGCAAACTGAAGCTGCAGACCCATTAGCAACCGATGAAGCAGAGACTTCTGCTCCGGATGCCGACCCTTTGGTGACTACTGCTGACGAAGGTACCGCTGCTTCCGGGGATGAGTTAATGTCTCCAGACGCGGCTACAGAAGACGAGGACTCGTTTGCCACACAGGAGCCTGAAGCGACAGATCCATTCGCATTAGACGAAGCAGAGACATTTGAACAGGATGCCGACCCGTTCGCGATTACTGCTGACGAAGGTACCGCTGCTTCCGAGGATAAACCACTGACTCCCGATCCTGCAGCAGAGGACGAAGGGTCTTTTACCGAACAGGAATCTGAGACGGCTGATCCATTTGCAATAGATGAAGCAGAGACTTCTGAACCAGATGCCGACCCATTCGCCACTACTGATGACAGGAGACCTGCAGCTTCCGGGCGGGAAGTTGAAGCGCCTGCGCCAGCCACGGACAGGAGACCTGCAACTTCCGGGTTGGGAACTGTAGACTTTGCGCCCGAAGTTGATGACGAAGCTGCGGTTTCCGCGCAGGACACTACAGCACCGTCCGTACCGATCGAAGAGTTGCAGGGTTCGGACAATCCGTTTCTTTCCGATGAAGAGGGTGCTCAATAACTAACACTTAAGATATGTCCTAGTGAAAGTTCGCAGTGGTTCCGTTGTCGTCGAAGATCTTTTACCAGATGCTTCGCCAGGTAAGTTGGAGGTGGAAAATGCAGCTGCTGAAATCAGGCGTGTGGTAAAGCGGTTGCGGTCGTTGCTGGTTCCGCACTTCGAAACCGCTGAGCGGATGAAGATCGTCCTCGGTCCGGACGACTTGCGGGCCGTGATCGATGGCTTGATAGCCGCAGCTGACGGTTGCAACCCGGACCCGCACCTCGAGTGCCCGGAGGAATTGCGGTTGTACCTGCGGCGCACCATGTTGGACGAATTGGCTGACGAACCGAGCAACATCCTCTACTGTACCCGGGTCAACGACGATGTGGTCCGTTACGAGGCCATGCCGGCAGATTTTTGGAAAAATTGTCTGCAGGCCCTGCGAGACAGACTCGAAAGTTAGGGAATGAAAAATCTCTTTCTCTGTGTCTTGAACCAAGGCAGAGCACAAGTGCTAAAGTTTAAATCTGTGACCATCGCTGTCACCTGCGGTTAATTCTTCAACTCCGTGATCTCCGTGCCTTTGCGCTGTCAAATGCAACGGCCAGTTCGTCGCCGTTGGCGTCGGGGCTTACCATTCCGGGAGCCATGAATACAAACAGCCCGATAACGAGGATGAAGGCGCCGAACTTGAATGTAAAAAAGAAGATGAGCACCAACGCCCACATGATGCGCGAGGCCGCATCAGGAAGACCGATCAGGCGTCCTGTCTTTTCCGCTTTGGCGCAGACAACCATGATGCGGAATAAATTATAAAAACCGATGATGACGGTCTCCCACCAGAATACGCTGAGGATATAGTAGTATCCCAACTGCTGAAAAGCGGCGATACAAAGTACCGCCAGGTTTGCGATGACAAGCGCTATCGACGGCAGCCGGTTGATCCATGCGGTGGTGAGTGGCATTTCCGATGTTGCGTTGAGGGGAGAGTAAGTTTCTAAAACGATACTAAGCTCCAACCATCTAATTGTCTGTCTTATTATTTACTAACGCACAATCGAGAATGTGACAGATATAAATACACGACCTCCTTTTGAGTTGCTAAGGTTTTCAACCACGAAGAACAGGAAGTTCACAAAGGAGATAGAATGAATTTCTGACGATGGCTACCGCGCTTGTTCATATTCCTCGCCGGTAATCCAGTGCATGGCTAAAAACTTTTTTTCCCACCATGAGTACCCGGATTTTTTGTAGGGTGGCCATTGATTCAATTTCTCGAGGTCGTAGGTCACGCCGGCATGGGTGAACTGGACGGTATGGTTTCCCCGGCGGGCGGATTGGCGGACGAATTCAAGTTTTGGCATCACCGCATGGTTGCGGGCAAAATGTTCTAACAATCCGGATGAAGATGCTCCTGAGACTTGCACAACATCTTTCAGATACGGGAAAACCTGCAGTGATGTTGGCAGGAACACATGGTTGGTGCGGTTTCCAAATGTCATCAAGCCACTGTACAATTCACCGCAGCCACGCGACTTAAAACCGAGGTGAGGCCCCATGCACTGGAACGCGAACAGGACGGGTATCACCCATAGCCAGGCCGGGCGTAGGGCAAACACATTTGTGGAATTACCCAGCACTGATAATTGGCACCGGTGCTGCCAAGCCAGCCTGAGAAACAGAGCGGCATAGAAGATCACCCAAAGGTTCCAGAATCCCCCCCGCAGGAATTCGCGTACGGCATGGACCCACGGCGCTTCCTCGGGAATTACGAAAGTCAGCGGCAAGAAGAGTACGACGAGAATCGCAAGAATGACCCAGCGGCGGGAGTTGATGATTTTTTTAAAAACCACTGGCACCCAATTTTCGAGCAAGCCTTTAAGTTCAGCTCCGGCGCGTGGCGACAGGGCCAGCATCAGGCACGCGATGAGCAGGCAGGGGAAATTCGTCGATGCGGGATACATCCGGTAGCCCATGAACAAATGGAACACGAAGTCGAGGCCGACTCCATAGATGCGAAACCGCGGGATCAATAACAACAGCGGGATCAGCGTCTCAACCCCCAAGGTGCCGTAGATGACCCCATAGTCTACCCAGAGCATATCCGGGAACATGTGTGGTACCCAGCCAAGCAGCCAGGGATAATCATAGGTCGCCATGTCGCGCATGATTCGCACCGCCTCACTGGTCTGGGGATCGAGGAATGCGGTGTTGAGTTTATGCAGGACGGAGAACAGATAGATCAGACTGACCGACAGGATCATGAGCGGGCGGAAGCGCTCGAGCAAGGTCAGCAGGTCCAGCTGCAGGCTCCGGCGTTCGATCACCAGGGTAATGGCTGACAGCCACAGCAGCAGGCACAGGAACGTTGTCAGCGTCAGGAAGTTGGAGACGATAGGGGCGTCACCAATATACAGCCCGATGGCTACCGTAGAAAACCATAGCAATGCCAGTACAGACCCCGGACGCACCAGCAACCAGCCAACCGCCACAACCAGCAACAGCCCCCAGGGTGTTTGAAATGGAAAGCGAACAAAATACAGCAGCGCATTGAGTGCAAAAAAGATGCTGAATGCATGGCCGAGGAAGCGGTCACCGGTACCGGTCTCGCTGGCTGCTGCGATGGGCGCGTTGGATTTCATCATTCAGGAGGTTTTGAGCTTGTCTTTCTGGCGCTGAATCCATTCCGACTTGCGGTCCAGTTCCCCGCGCAACCGCTCGACACGGCGGTGGCAATGGGCCAACTTGCTGAGGGTTTCGCCGGCGAACTGATCGGCGGCCAGTGACAGTTCCCGGCGCAGCTCTATCCACTTGGCCACCCCGTCGGCACCAAGCTGCTGCCACGCCGCAACTTGCTGCACTGTCCCACCCTCTGCAGGCAAGCGCAGGCTGTCGGCAAGGCGTCCGGCATCGCTGAGACTGTTCCAGATCCATTCATCGGGAGCTTGATCGGCAGTTCGCCAGCGTGCGCGGAAGTGCAGGGTGGTTGGTTCAGGGAGCTGAGCCAACCTGCCCAGTCCGCACTCCCCAAGGATTCTTAGCCACAGATCCCAGTCACCCTCGCGATCCAGCTCTGCATTCCACAGCTGTCGTGGTTGCCCCGGGCGCTGACGATACACAAACGATGGGGCCGGCAGCATGTTGGATTGCCTGGTGAAAAAATCGCGGTTCAAGACTGGATCGTTGAGGGTGATTCGTCCCGGTACCATCCAGCCGGAGGGCAGGACCCAAACCGGGCGGCTGACTGCGATGGCGATCTGCGGGTTGCCGAAGGCTTGTGCAAATTGCTCGAGATGATCCGCAAACCAGATGTCGTCGTGGGCCTGGTAGGCAATCAGTTCACCACGTGCTTGCTGCAAGGCGACGTTGCGGTTCGCGTAGCCGAAGCCGGGTGCCTTGGGAAAGTCGAGCCAGGTGACCCTGCTGTCGCCGAACGATTCGACTACTTCGGCAGTATTGTCAGTGCAACCATCGCCAACCACCAATAACTCAAAATTGCTTACAGTTTGTGCCAGCACCGACTCCAGCGCGACGGCCAGGGTATCCGGTTGGTTGTGGGTAGGAAGAAGAATACTGAACTGCGGTGATTTCACAGCTGCTCCACCCTCTAATGCCCGCAATTTCTCTTGAATTGGTATGGGATTATGTCGGTGTCCGGTGGCAAACTGAACTTGTCCGGCTCGTCATACTGGTAGGCCTGGGTCGGAAAGTTCACGATCACCGTTTCCTTGGTTCCAAAACATTGGACGGCATGCCAGAGCCTGGTTGGGACACTGATCAGTTGACGGTTATTTTCAGTGACAAAGTATTCGATGACCTTGCCCTTGGTCGACGAGTCGTCCCGGTCATCATAGAAAACGAATAACGCCTTGCCCGCTATCAGCGCAAACCGATCCTCCATGACCTCATGGTAAGCCCACCCCTTGATACAACCCGGGTCGATAGTCACCAGTGTTGCCGAGACCAGCGGCGCAGAATGCCAGTTCCAGCGTAAATCAAATAGCTCGGAGAGCGAGCCGCGATGGTCGGCATGCGTGGTAATCGGTCGCACCAGCACCCCGTCAGGCAACGGGTCAATCAACTGCCCATCCGAATGCACGGTCGGCTGGTTCCTGCTCATTTGATTCTGTGTGATGCTGGACATGGTTAAGAAATTTTCACCCAATAGCTTACTGATTCGATTCAAACGCTGCGCCCGAGAAACGGGACGGCCACACGCGTGATACCTTTTGCATCTCCCTCTTTCATTGCCCGGCCATTCGACCAATCATCCCCAATTCTGTCAAGTGCCTGGGTTAGCTAATGTGACGCGAGAGGGACCATGACCCTCCCGCAAGTTTCATAGCGGGACAGGTAATTTCTTTTCGCATAGCTTGTTCAACAGCAGATAAACGCAATATAATTATGGGACAGACGCATTAAGTTACGGTCCTATTTTTTCTCACCTTGCAGATCCGAGCTAGTCGGGGCCAAGACCCCTAGACCAAAAAATTTTATACCACGAAGAACACGAAGCTCACGAAGAAGATATGATGAATTTCTGTCTGATTTATTATTTAGCCGCGCAGAGACGCTGGGGCGCAGAGGGAGGTAAGTAGCCAGTAAGCAGTGGTCAGTTTGCAGTAAAAATAGCCACGGACCAAGAGCCAGAAAATCTCAGCGTCACTGCGGCTCTGCGGGAGAAAAATCGATTAAGATCACGATTACGATTATGCTTACGAAGCAGGCATTCTGGCCTCGGAATTACTCCTGTCCATCCTGCTCATCCTGCCTGCCCTTCGAAGTCATGACGTAGTAGGGCAATCCTGTTTAGTTGTTTTCGCTACGCTTGGCTGTGCAGTTTGCGTCGCCAAGGCCAGCAATGGAGGCAGCCCAAAGGCGTGAACCAGTCCAAAGGCAACCAATGGTAGCAGGATCAGTTGATTGGCAAGCCCGGTTGCGATCACCTTGGGTTGCTGCAAGACCCGGGCAAAATCGCTGCCCTTGAGTCCAAGACCAAGGGAAAACATGATGAAGGCAAGTACTAGAGGCAAGACGACAGCGACAAGCATCCGCCGATACTGCAGAGCTGCCAGCCCTTGTCACGTCATATTGTGCGTCAATTTAACTTGTATTCATCCTAGACACCTTGCCTGATGGGTGCCCCCCTTTTCCCTGGCCAGCCGCGCCAGCGTTGGCTTATTTTTTTCTGGTTCAGAGTTAGTAATCTGCCTTTTCGGTTGCCAGTTCAGAACGTCTGAATCAATTTGTCCAGCCCGAGCAAGTTGACTTGGCGGAGTGATGTGTCACGTTGATTAGTCGCTCGACCGCGTCCTGTTGCAGTGGAGAAATAGTCAGGCGTAGGTCGATTTAAAGCAGGTAATTTGGCACCATGATACTCAAAAAATTTTTATCCCTTGCAGCACTTGGTGTCCTCATTACTGCAGGCGGCTGCACCAGGCAATCGGATGAGGGGAATGGCCCGCCGACTGGTGCTACCGAAGTTGAGCTTATTGAGGTGCAGCCAATTGCGGTCAGCCATACGGACCAGCTACCTGGTCGTGTCGTCGCGTATCAGGTGGCTGAAATCCGTCCGCAGGTTAGCGGTATAATCCAGCAGCGCCTGTTCGAGGAAGGCACGCTGGTCGAAGAAGGTCAGCAGCTATACCAGATCGAGCCGG
>CAYUDZ010000025.1:0-323 GCA_964443575.1 uncultured Chthoniobacteraceae bacterium
GGGCGGACTCAAGGTAAGGGATGGTCCAATTGCGTTCGACCATCCGCTGGCCGGCCACATCGAAGAAGCGCACCGAGACCTGGCCGATTTCGCCGCGACCGTTGTTTTGGAAGCGCAGTTGGTAGACAGCGGTAGCATCCTCTGCGGAGGCAAGTTCCGCGGCGTCGACGGTGTCATCGCGGAAGTCTTCTTCATTTAACAAATGCTTTTCGAATCCCATCAGGCGGTAGCCTTCGACCCGGGCCGGATTAAAGCGTACCTGGATTTTGACATTACGGGCGGCCGGACGGAAGGCACCGGCAATCTGGCTCCCGAGCTGGTTA
>CAYUDZ010000025.1:333-852 GCA_964443575.1 uncultured Chthoniobacteraceae bacterium
CCGGGTTTCCCTTGACCAGCAGGTGGCGGCCATCGCCTTTACGGGCCATTGCCTCCAGCAGACGGTTATCTATCTCGCGGGCACCGATTGCTACGACATCAGTTGCTACTTCGTTCGCCCGGTTGCTAATGACATTCTGTTCCAATGGCGCCGGTAGTGTTGCTCCGAGATTGGCGATGCCATCAGTCAGGATGACGATGCGATTGATCGCCTGCGGATCAAAGATTCGACGGGCATGCTCGGAGGCGGCTTGCAGGGCCTCCTCGATGTTTGTGCCACTGTCGCCGATGCGTTTTTGTACCTGCTCGAATTGCTGAACCACCTGATCACCAGGGGTTCGGTCGGCAACCAACTCAGCAGTACGATCAAAGACCCACAAGCTGACCTGGTCGTTCGGGTTCAAATTTTCCGCCAGGGCATCGAGGGCATTACTGACGGCTGTAGTGCGCTCATCACTTTCCATCGAGCCGGAATTATCGAGCAAGACAGTCAAATTCAGAGCCTGCTGCTGGCCACGAC
>CAYUDZ010000025.1:862-24097 GCA_964443575.1 uncultured Chthoniobacteraceae bacterium
TGGGTCGGGTGGGCGACCTGGCCCTGAGCCAGTTCGACCGGGTTGCTGCTGGTAGGTGCCGGGTCACCATAGTCGAAAGCATTCGTAAATTCCTCGATTCGGATCGATTCTGGATCCGGCAGAGTATTTTGTTCAAGAATGCTAGCCTGTGCCAGTTGGAATGACACATCGGCAACATGCAGCGAGAAGGTTGAGACCGGGGATTCGGCGGTGGCAGTATACAGGCTTTTTTTAGGGGCCTTCGCTTTTTCGGTAACGATTAGAGAGCCAATCAATTCCAGATTTTGTGGGGTGTTGCGGACCACCAAGTTGCCGGATTCTGGCAAGTAGGTTGTCGTAGCGCCGGGTGGAAATTCGATGCCTTTACTTTGTAAGTAATCTTTAGCGTTAAAAATCCCATCATCATCATTGGGAATTAACCCGGAGGGTAACTCATAAGTTTTGGTAAGTACTTCTTCAGTTGGCGTGCTGAGGGGTACCATAGTAACGGCGTGCGGTTCTACTTTGAGTTTTTTGTCAGACAGCCGAGCGACATACTCTAGTGCGGTTTCCAGCGGCACGTTAGTAAGCGACATGGTGATGCGCCTTTTGGAGTCATTTTGTTCAACGGATTTAGCTATTTCCACACCTTGGTCGGACTTATGGAAAATTGACAAACTACTGCTATCTGCGCCTGACTCTGATGTACCTAAGACCTTGCTCTTTTGTTGGAGTGTCTCTAGAACCTCTTCCAAAGTTGCGTTCTTAAAATTAAGCTCAGGAATAATCGTTGTCTGTAGCTTACGTTGGGTTTCGGCCAGACGGCCCCTGTCTTTACCCGTAACGATTTCCCCATCAACACGATACTCTCTTACTGGCGATTCCCAGGCGCGTTGAACTTCATCCAGTTTGCGTTTCTTACCAGCTTGGTATGGCGAGGATTGTGCTGCAGCAAGTTTGTCCTGATTGCTGAGTCCTAGAGTGGCATCAGAATAAGAATCATCTCCATCAAATACTCTGCCAACCAGAGGCACATCCCCAAGTACTTCAGCTTTCTCCGGGGTGTCTTCGCGTATGCTGTCTTCCGCGTCGACCAGTCCACTGCTGGCGCGTTCTTTGGCAGCTAGTTCTTCGGTTGGCTGTTGTTTAAGCTCTTCAGCTGAGGGCTTGGCAACTTCCAACCGGGGCTGGACCCCGGAGCCGGCGATAAAGCTGAATCCGCCTTCGCTACCATCTCTGTCTTTTTCGTTGTTTTGTACTGTTCCTCTGGTTGCAGCCAGTTGTTCACTCTCTTCCGTTTGTGCAAGCTGCTGGCGTTGATGGGTGCGTGCGATGGACTCGCGGGTAATTTCCACTGGTGTCCCTTCGAGGACTTCCTTCGGTATGGCTGCCTCGTCGCCGCCAAGAACCATCCCACCACCGCCGTAGCCATAACTTGTAGTGGGGCCTTCAGTAGCCGCCAGAGCGTCGGCAGGTTCATTTTCGCGCCGCCTGCTCTCGCTGGCAGTCTGGGATGCAGGCGCCTGCACGGCAGGCGCAGCTGGTGCTGTATCGGCAACGAAGCCACCGTTAATCGAGCCGGCGACATCTCGCTCAGTCATGCCTAACTCAGACTCTTCCTTAAGAACCTGAGATTCAGACCAAGCCTGTTCCATTTCATTGGCAGCGGCTAATTGGGAGCTTCGTTCACGGACTGTAAAAATAGTTGGCAGCATTAGGCCGGCACCGATCACCAGGAGTATGGCAAAGGAAGCGGCATAGATTACCGGACGCCATGGAAAGTGGCGGACTTTGTCTGCGGCAGTCTGGTCATCAGTGAAGGCAGAGATCTTGGTAAGACTATCAGCCGGGGCACCAATTTTCTCGAACAGCTGGCAGCGACGTGACGAATTGAGTTGCCATTGGCTGTTATCAGCGACCGAGAATGCTTCTGTAGTTTGGGTGTGGACTGTGGCCATCTGCTGGGCGAACTCGGCCAGTTTCGGGTCAGCGGCCATGCGTTCGGCCAGTTCGGCGCGCTCGAACTCGGAGGCTTCGCCTGCGAGCATCGCAACGATCCTGGCCTCGAGGGCGGCGCGCTCTTTAGCAGCTTTGGAGGTATTTTTTCTAGTAGCCATGGTTCATCCGGCAGGGCATTCGATACCTGCCTCCTTCATTTTGGCAGCGAGTGACTTGAGTAAATGGTGCAATTTGTAGCCGACATTGGAGATGCTCAGACCGGTCGCTGCAGCGATCTCACCGTATGATTTGTGGTCGTTGTATTTGAGCCTGAGCAATTGCTGGTCGGTGGCTTCCAGTTCCGAGACGATCAGGCGTAGCATGCCATTGGCTTCGAGTCGCGCGAGTTGCTCGTCCGGCAGTGGCGTTTCATCGCTGTGTTCCGGTTGCTGGTCGAGCGAACTGCTGCGTTTTTCCTTGCGTTGCCTGTTCAGTGCGAGGTTGCGGGTGCAGCGGTAGATCCAGGCGCGAGGATTTTCGACCTCCGCCCACAGCTCATGCAGTTTCAGGAATGCATCCTGAACGATATCCTCGGCAGCGGAGCGACAGCCGGTAATGCCGGTAGCAAACCTGAGTAAGGCTGATTCCTCATCCTCGAAGAGGTCGACTAAAGTCGTGGCAGGGGCGGGCATAGGGAGT
Organism: uncultured Chthoniobacteraceae bacterium; assembly: GCA_964443575.1. Taxonomy (GTDB): domain Bacteria; phylum Verrucomicrobiota; class Verrucomicrobiia; order Chthoniobacterales; family CAKUMP01; genus CAYUDZ01. Next base: position 3,479 of record CAYUDZ010000025.1, read on the forward strand.
GAAATTAAATTATTAACATGCTTGCCAGCTGGTGGGGAGTTAATTCTCTTGCTTCGAGCGTGCACGGTTTCATCGTCCTTCTAAAGGTAAGGACACACAAACCAAGGAATCCTTAGAAATTTTTTGCAGATGACAGAAAATCCGGCTGTAAAAAATTAGTTAACGATGTAAACTATTCTTCGTCATGTTAAGTCGACGTCGCAAGCGTGCCATATTGGGGTTCTTTTTTATCGGGCTATTATTGCTTTTGATATTTTTTGCATCGGCGCGATTTTTTGCCGGGCTGGCTGAGCAGCGCCAGTATTTGGCGGAGAAGGCGAACCTAGAGCAACGGCCGCCCAACATCTACGTGATCGAGCGAGCCAACCGCGATCAGGAGCGCAAATTTTCGGCAAACATTGATCCGTGGCAAACGGCGACTTTGTCGGCTGAGGTAGCGGGTACGATTGAGCGGATTGAGGTAGAGATTGGTGATGCCGTGAGTAAGGGCGACGAACTGGTGCATTTGAATAGTGATGTTGAAGCTGCGGCGATGGCGGCGGCCGAGGCGCAGGTCAGCGAAAACCGACGGTTACTGGATGAGGTTGAGCGACTGGCTACCAGAAATGTTGCCGCGGCGACGGAATTGGAAGCAGCCAAGGCACGCCTGGTGGTCTCTGAGGCGCAATTGGAGCAGGCGCGGCAAAACCTGGAGCTACACACGATCGTAGCACCATTTAGCGGGGCAGTGAACGCGCGGCATGTGGATGTTGGCGACTTGGCCTCACCTGGGGTTCCATTGTTGGAGCTGGTTGATACGAGCAGGCTGAGGGTGGTCTTTTTTGTTAGTGAACGGGAAGTTGATGCGTTTAAGCCGGGCACATCGATTGAGCTGCGCCTGAATGATAGCAGTAAAGCGCTATTGACGCCGCAGATCCAATTTGTTGCCGCGGCGGCTGATTCGATGACGCGAATGTTCAGGGTTGAAGCGGTAATCAATGACCCAGACGGTTTGCGTGGCGGGATGCAGGGAACGATCACTGCGGTAGTGAATTCCTACGAGGATACATTATTTGTACCCTCGGCGGCGGTGCGGCTGGCCGGCGAGAAGGCGCTAGTGGCGAAAACAGTTGATGGTGGATCAAGTTATGAATCGGTAGAAATTGAGATTGGTCCGGAAGTTGATGGACTCTATCCGGTAATGGCTGGGCTGGAGGAAGGTGACAGCATTCTGATCCAGTAGGATTAAGCGATGAAAGTCATTAACGGATGAGTATAGCGAAGTGGAGTGTACGCAACCGGGTGGCGGTGAACCTGTTTACCGTTTCGTTGCTGGTTGCCGGGTTCATGGCTGCCGGCACCAGGCTGAAGCTGGACTTATTTCCGGATATCACGACCAATTTTGTCCTGATAACAACGATCGACATCACGACCAGCTTGCCGGAAGACATCGAGCGGACGATTACCGTGCCGATTGAAGAGGAGCTGGCCGAGGTAGAGGGAATCGACCTGGTGCGATCGACCTCACAGGACAATGTCTCGACGATCTTTATCGAGATCGATCCGGACCTTACGGCAGTCGATGAAGTGGTGAATGATATCCGCCAAGCGGTGGATATCGCCAAGCGTGAAATACCGACGACTGCTGAGGACCCGGTGGTCGAAAAGTTTGATCTGCCATTTCCCTTGCTGACTTTTACGGTTGCCTATCCTCCCGGGTTTGATCTGGAACAGATACGCCAGCAGCTAACACGAATCGAACGTAAGCTGAAGCTGTCTCCCGGGGTATCGGATGTGCTGGTTGATGGTCTCGAGGATCGTGAGGTCTGGGTAGAAGTTGATCCGTATCAGTTGCAGAGCGTTGGCGTCTCGCTGAACGAAATTGTCAATGCGGTGAGCCGCCGCAACGTGAATACTGTGGGTGGTCGGCTGGATGCGATGGGTGGCCAGCGGGTCGTGCGTGTGTTGGGCGAAATCAATGACCCGTCGGAGTTGGAGACGCTGATCATCAGGGAAGTCAACGGCCAGGTAATCCGCTTGCGGGATGTTGCCAGCATCAAGGAGCGTGGCGAAGAGGCGGAAAGAAAAGGACGCGTCAACCTGCAACCGGCAGTCACATTCAGCGTGGTCAAAAAAAAGAACATCGATGTGATCGAAACCGCCGAGCGTACCCGTGAAATTTTCAAGGAAGAAGCGAAGCTGCTGCCGCCTGAGGTGGAAACCCAAATCGTGGCCGACCAGACCAAGTATGTCCGGACAAGGCTTGAGACTGTGCTTAAGAATGGCATCCAGGCGTTGATCCTGGTTACTCTGTTATTGATGCTGTTGCTCGACTGGCGGCTGGCGCTGGTTGTGGCATTCGGCTTGCCGGTGTCATTTGCCGGTGCCTTTATCGTGCTTTATTTAACCGGCAACTCAATCAACCTGCTGTCACTTTTTGCTATGATCATGGCGCTGGGAATGGTGGTGGATGATGCCGTGGTCATCAGCGAAAATGTCTACCGCTATTACGAGATCGGCTACACCAGGGTACAGGCTGCGATCGCCGGCACCCAGGAAGTAATGTGGCCGGTGATCGGCAGTGTGAGCACCACTGTAGCGGCGTTCCTGCCATTGATTTGGGGCGAAGGGATCATCGGTAAGTTCCTCGCTGTGGTTCCGGTCGTGGTGGTCTCGGCTTTGGTTTTCTCGTTATTCCAGGCGTTCATCGTGTTGCCCAGCCACTTATCGGACTTCCTTAAACGACGGCGTCCCAAAGTTGATCCCTACGCGGGAGATCCTGCAAACCGGCATGACCAAGTCACTCCGGTTGCCAGGCAAAGCAGCGGCCCGCTTATGCGATTTTTCAAATGGTTGGGGCAATTGTACATTGCGATGCGTGAGACTGTTGATGAATTGCTGGCTGCAGTCGGCCAGATCTACCGGCATTTGCTGACGATTTCGCTGCGGCGGCGTTACCTGGTGTTGCTCGGTTTTATCGCGATGCTGGCGGCGGTGGCGATATCGATGCGTGCCGGGCTGGTGAAGTTCCAGCTATTTGCGGTCGACTTCGCCGATGTCATCCTGGTCAAAGGTGAGTTGCCCTCCGATTATTCGATCGAGCAGACGGAAGAGCTTATGGCACGGCTCGAGCTGGCGATTGCCGAGAAGTTACCGCAGGACGACCTGGTGGCATTATTAACCAGGGTGGGTGCCAAGCTGGGCGTCGACAATCAATTCCAGGAAATAGGCAGTAACCTGGCCATGATCACAGTAGACATCGATGAGCAAAACCCGAACTGTCGTAAGCCTTCGACTATTGAGCGTGATTTGCGCGAGGTGTTGTTGGGTTTTCCGGAATTCGTCAAGGCCACCGCCAGGATGGAGCAAGGTGGGCCACCGGTGGGGGCGGCAGTCAACGTTGAGATCAGCGGGCCGGAATATGAAGAATTAACACGGCTGTCGGCAGTAGTAGAAAACCGACTGGCTGAGATCGACGGCGTGGTAGATATCGCCAATGACTTCCCGCGTGGTAAAACCGAATTTCAGGTACTTGTAGATGAAGAAAAGGCAGCTTCCCTTGGCGTAGATATTGCCATGGTCGGACAGGCGCTCCAGGCGACATTCCGCGGAATCGAAGCAGCCCGACTACGCTGGGGAAATGATGAGGTCACCATCAGGGTGAAAGCAGCTGAACGGTTCAGCCAGGACCCGGAGTTGCTGCGTGGCTTCCGGATCAAAAACAACCGAGGTGAGTTGGTCAACCTGACGTCATTTGCAGAATTACGGCCAGAGGCCGGGCTGTCGCGGGTCACCCGCTTGAACCAGGAGCGCCAGATTACGGTTTCTGCGGGGATAGACGACCGGGTGATTACATCCAAGGAAGTCAACGGGCAGATGAAAGACTGGCTACCCGAGGTACTGGCGGATAACCCCGGCTACATTATCAGATTAACCGGTGAAAACGAGGATACCGAGCAGAGCATTGAAGCGATGCAATTTGCGGCGATCGTCGCCTTATTGGTGATCTATGCATTGCTGGCGACTATCACCAACTCATTCGCGTTGCCTTTAATCATCATGGCTGTTATTCCGTTTGCCATAGTTGGCGTGGTGATCGGTTTGGTTTTCATGGGTGAACCGATGGGATTGATGACCATCATGGGTACGATAGCACTGGCAGGTATCGTGGTGAATAACTCGGTGGTGTTCGTCGACTTTATGAACCGTTACCGCCATAGCCATTCCAAATTTACCGGGGATATGGAGCGCGAAAACGAAAGAGAACGCCCGAAAAATCTCTCATCCTGGGCGCGCTGGAGCTCGATCCTCAAAAGCGGTCAAACCAGGTTCCGGCCAATTTTCCTCACGACTGCCACCACAGTAGTTGGCTTGATGGGGTTGGCCCTGACGACCAGTGGACAAGAGCAATTCCTGGCGCCGATGGCTCAGGCAATTGTCTGGGGGTTGTCATTTGCCTCGCTGATTACAATGATCTTGATCCCCTGCCTGTATGCGATTCTGGATGATCTGTGGACCTTGCTTACCAGGGTGTCCGGGTATTTCGGACGCAGTCAGGTGCTACCGGTCGATCCGGCCCAAGATGTCCCGACAGCTTAATTGTGTTCCTCAAAAACGTCAGCGGGACTGATGTCCGCTGTGGAGAATGGTGAGGCGGTTGGTTCGCGATCGCGTAGTTTGTGGAAAAACTTGGATAAATCCTTAGCGCAATCATTGGCGTAATGCCGGACCAGTCCGATGGTAGTATCTCCGCTAAAAACCGTAATGAGTATGGTATCCTCGTCGACAGAAGTCATCAGGATGTGGCTGCCATTACCCTGATGGTACAGCGCATTGAATTCGACTTCACCAATGCGCTTGGCAAGCTCTTTAGTTGCTGCGAACGAGCCGGCAGCTAGCGCAGCAATGATCGTGATATCGAGTACTTCGATGTCACCCATTTGCGACATGACGTTGCCGCCTTTGTCGACGATTACAGTTAACGTCGCTTCGGAACTCGATAAAAATTTATCGAGCATCGAATCGATATCGGCGACATCTTCAATAGTTAGAGCAGGTATGGATTCCATGGTAATTATATTTATTATGATAGATAGGAATGCCTATGTGAATATTATTTTTTTAGGGATTGGCAGCGGGGACGGCTACTGGCGCCTCCGACACCGGAGAACTGTTTTCGTTATCTTTACTGAATTTGTGGAGCAGCAACTGGGAGACTGAGTTGAGTGTGGAGAAGATATTTTCGCCGGTACTGGCGACTGATTCAAATGTTTGTACCCTTTTTTTGCGGTTATTGAAGAGGAACTCAAGATAGTTGATTGGAGCAATATTATCGAGGTCGCGTTTATTGTATTGGACGACGTACGGGATTTCATCGAGGTTGAGGTTTTGCTTTTGCAAGTTTTCCTGCAAGTTTTGGAAGCTTTCGACATTTTCTTCCATTTTATCCCACTGGGAGTCGACCACGAAGACGATGCCATCGACCGAGCGCAGTACCAGCTGTCTGGTGGCATTATAGATCACCTGTCCGGGAACAGTGTAAAGCTGGAACTTGGTACTGAAGCCTTTGATTACGACCGCATTGACCGGTAAGAAGTCGAAGAACAGGGTACGGTCACTGGCGGTAGCCAGCGAAACCAGGTCACCCCTGGCCTGCTGTTCGATGCGGCTATGGATGTAGGAAAGGTTGGTCGTTTTGCCACATAAAGCGGCGCCGTAGTAAACGACTTTAAACTGAATTTCCTTACGTGCGTAGTTGATAATCGACATAAAAAATCTGATTTCTTGTTAGTAAGTGGACATTATCTATACCAGAGAATAGATCGTTGCCAAGTGTTCGATAATCGATGCCAGTCGACTGCGGGTTCCCGGGGCAAATTCTTTACGGGGATGCTCGACGATCAGGCAGGCGCCTTTACTGCTGAATAAAGTGATCAGGTTCGGTGGCGATGACAGTGTCAATGATCTGACATTTTCGATACCTGCTTCCTTGGCGTAATCACTGACCTTGGAAATAAAGTTTAGGCTGATGGCGCTGATCGCTTCGGCGTCGCACTGGCTGGACAGGCTGCCTGCCAGCTTGAGTCCGTCGGAGGTAGTCAGCAGGGCATTTTTGATGCCGGGGAATTTCTTGATGTGAAGAATCACGCTCTTGGCATCAATTTTTTCTTCGGTCATGAAGATTTCTTTGAGGCTGGCGATCGCATCCAGCTTACGTTCTTCATCTTCGCTCAAATGGGATTCTGAATCGGAGAATTCGTCATCGGTCAGTGATCGGTCGCCCTGCTCGTAGACATCACGTAAGGGCTTGGTGAAAGCCTCAATTTCATGATGCTTTTTCGATTCGGCACCTGGGCTGGCAGGGCTTGCCGAACTCTCCTTAGGCACTACGAGTGGTGGAGGTTTCGGGGCTGACTCTGGAGTCGGTTGCGGCCTTGCTGGCAGTGGGTGCTTGGAGAGCATGGGTGCAGTTGGCTGCGGTGGGGTGACCGGAGGCTGTGGGGCGGTAGCTGCAGGTGGTTCGCTGGCTGCAGGCGGCTGCTGTTGCTCGGGCTCGGTATCCTGAGTGGGTTGCTTCGGAGGAACAGCCGGCAACGGTAATTTTTTACCACCAGTATCAGCAAAGCGCAGAGCTCGCTTGGAGATGAAGGATTGTTTTTTGGCGGCGGGAGCAGCGGGCTGCGGGGTTGCAGGGGATGGTTTACCGGGAGCGGGTTGCGGCGCTTCTGTTGCTGCTGCCTCATCGGCTACAGGTTGCTCAGTGCTTATTGGCTCGCTGGATTCCTCAGGTTCCGTGGCTTCCTCAGCCGGTTCATCGTTGGCCTGCTCTTCGTGCTGTACTGCAGGTGTTGATTGCTGTGCGTTTGTTTCAGGTGGTGAGTCATCAGCTGCGGGTTCTTTTTCACCGGTTACTTTCTTACCTTCCTGCTCGAGCCTGGTAGCATCCTCCTGAGCTTTTTGCGAGAATGGAGTTTCGTAGGTCTCGTCGGGTGTTTCCTCTATTTGGTCATCGCGCTTGCGCAGGTAATCAGGCGGGATAGCATTGATGATATCCTTCAGTGGCAGGTTGAGTTCGTAGCTTTCATCGGCATCGCCAAAGATTTTGGCATAGCGTGGCGGCAGGGAAGAGCGTATTTCGCCGACCTTGGCAGTTACTTTTCCGCTACGCAATTGGTCAACAACCCGTTGCATGGGTAATTTGATCGCAATGTCTGAGCTGATGCTCTCGGGATCACCCTGGATCTGATCGACTGGCAGCGACCGAATTAGTGCTGACAGTGGGAGAAGAAGGATATCCTCGCTTGAGGGTTCTTGCACCGTCTGCGTTGCGGGTACTGTTAGCTGAGCGGGTTTTAATCTTGGTGCTTGTGCGGGTTTATCATCGGTTGCGGAAACAGGTGGTTTTGCAGCTGGTGGTACAACAGGTGGCTGCTTGTCAGCAGGCTGTGCTGGTGATGTGGGTCGTGTCGGCGCTTTATTGGTTTCCTGTGCTTTGGCAAATGGTGATGGGAAAGGAATCGCCTTGGTTGAGGGTTTTGGGGGCCCAGCAGAAGTAGCGGGAGCCTGCTGCTCTGGCGGTGTTGACTCTGTCGTATCGGCAGGTGGTTCTGCTGCAGCTAGTGGTTTTGGTGAAGCCATTTTGAACGGCGAGTCGGGCATTTGCACAGACTTCGGTCTATCTGACGATTTTGGTGCCGCGGGCAGTGGTGGTGGTTGCTGTGCCGGTTCTGGCTGTGCTGCGGCAGCGGGCTGAGCCGCTGGATCTTTGGGCTGTTCTGCAGGCTTGGCTGATTTGTCCGGCCTGACATGCTCTGAGGCATCGGCTGGCAACTTGATTAGCGAAGTAGTATAACCGCCAACTTTGATTTTGCCTCCGGCTACGCTGGCTCGAACTGTTGCCGGTGGACGGCGTTTGCTGCGTGAGTCAGGCATCAGCGAAGTGATGTAGCGCTTGTTTTTGCCTTTTTTATCAACTGAGCCAGAGCTCCCGGCAGCGGCAGTAGGCAACGCATTAACATTTTTCGTTGTGGTGCCCTGGATTGGCAGGGCTGGCGGTATGCCGGGCGCAGGTTGCGGCTTAGCTGACTTATGGTTGCTTTGCTGGCTATCCTCCAGGGCACCCTGAAGGAATGGGGTATTAAAGGTTTTTTCGGGTTGCTCCGCCTCCAGTTGATCGCTACGGGTGAGAAATTCACCCATTTGGCTGACTACTTTGCTTAATGGCAGGTTGATCCGTTCCGGCAAATTGCCGCGTTCGGTTCCTTCAAAGATCCCAGGGCATGCGGCCTCTAAGGTTTCGACCGGTATTGATGCTCGGCCCTGCGATAGCTCTGGCGCGATGTCGGAACTGGGAATGGAAAAAGTGGTGTCGGGTGTCACGCCGATTGCCACTTCTTCAGGCAGGAAGGTGGCGATATCCATAACGGAAAAAGTGATATCCTTTTCAGGCAGGTTGGCATTGACCGCGGCGGCCTGCTCGCTGGGGCTTTCGGATTCCACTTGCTGCTTGTAGGTAACCGGCTTGACACTTTTCGGAACGACGCTGGTGTTGGATAGCTGTCGTGGTGGTGCAATCCTCCTGCTTTCAGGGTCTGGTGCAGCTTGTTCTGCGTCCTTAGCCGATTTGTTTTTTATCCAGTCTAAAAATCCCATAAATTTGTCTAATTGTTGCAGCAGAGATCAGCCTTCCTCTGAGGTCACTTGCCAGACTTCCTCGAGGCTGGTTATTCCTTCCACTGCTTTGTTAATGCCTGCCATTCTTAAAGTTAACATTCCTTCGGACAAGGCTTGGTTTTTGATAATATTAGCTGAAGCCCGCTTAATTATCAAGCGACGGATGGATTCGCTCACGCCGAGAGCTTCGATGATAGCCGCGCGCCCTGAGTAGCCGCGATGTTTGCAGCGGTCACAGCCTTGGCCGGAATAGTAAGTAAAGTTGCGGTATTCATCATCCATTTCAAAGCGCTCGAAGACCTTATCGTCGATGGCTGTGATATCTTTGCAGTTGTTGCAGAGTCGTCGCACCAGGCGTTGCGCACATGTCATCAGAACTGAGCTGGCGATCAGAAACGGTTCAATCCCCATGTCATCAAGTCGCGAGATGGCACCGGCAGCATCGTTGGTATGCAGCGTGCTGAGCACTTGGTGGCCGGTGAGCGCAGCTTTCACAGCAATATCAGCAGTTTCATTGTCACGAATCTCACCGACCATCACGATGTCGGGGTCCTGACGCAGAATCGAGCGCAAGGCGCTGGCGAAGTCCATGCCGATTTCGCTACGAACGGCAACTTGGTTCACGCCGTTGAGCTGGTATTCCACCGGGTCTTCGACGGTTACAATATTGTAAACCGGATTATTCAGCTCAGTGAGAACCGTGTAAAGGGTGGTAGTTTTGCCTGACCCGGTCGGCCCGGTAACGAGAATCATACCATGTGGCGCTTCGATTGCGCTGCGGAAGAGACCCAGCGTCTGTTCATCCATCCCCAGTTGGTCGATACTCTTGCCGAGGCTACCCTTGTCCAGAATACGAATCACTATTTTTTCACCGAACACAGTAGGTAGGATGGAAATACGCAGATCGACGTCCTTACCGCTGACGCGGATGCGGAAGCGACCGTCCTGCGGCAGTCGGCGTTCGGCGATGTCGAGGCCGGCCAGAATTTTGATACGGGAGGCGATTGGCAACTGCAACGACTTGGGTGGCGAGCTTGCCTCCACCAAAACACCATCGACACGATAACGCAGCTTTAAGGTTTTTTCGAATGGTTCAATATGAATGTCTGAGGCCTTTTCTTTGAGCGCCTGAACGAGAATCAGGTTAACAATCTTGATCACCGGGGCATCTTCGCTCTGGGCGGCCATACGGTCCAAGTCGACCTGGTCGTCGTCTTTGGATTCGTCAACAGAAATATCATCATCAGATGCGGCATCGATGGCTTCCTGCATGACCTCATCCATTGCAGCGCCGCCGGTGCTGACGCGTGAGAGAGCATCGTCGATCGCCCGCGAGGTTGTAATCATGGGCGAAATTTCCAGCTTGGTGCGATGCCGTAAATCGTCAAGCGCCAACACGTTGAGTGGATCCGCCATGGCAATGAAGAGGCGCGAGCCAATTTTTGCGACTGGCATCAAGCGGTAGTTTTCACATAAATCGCGCGGCACCAGATCAGCGATCTCCTCCGGGGGCTGGATATGTGCGAGATTGATAGGCGGGACGTCGAGGCATTGTCCCATCGTGATCATCATGTCCTGATCGTTGACGAATTCTTTATCCGTCAGGATATCGATTATTTTGCCGCCGCCGCTGGATTGGATGGATTTCGCCTCCTCAAGCTGGGATTCAAGCAGTAGTCCCTCCTCGAGCAATTGCTCTGCAACGCGATCTCCAAATGACTTAAGACTCATGGCGTAGTGTTATTGAGGTTGGTCGACTTTGTACGCTTTGCGCAAGGTGCGGTCGATCGCATCCGGTCGGGCAAAATACCATTTAATGTTGTAGTCGAGAAGTGACTGGCAGACTTGTTTGCCTGGAGCATCGAAAGGATTGCCGATCGCTATCATAATTGTTCTGCTGATTAGCTCGAAGGGGACAAATAGCCTGCCCAGCGAAAGTTCCCTGGGGATCATCTTAACTACCTGACGATCAATGTCGTAGCTTTCCAATGGCACAAAGCCAAGTTTGGTATGGTCCAGGATACTGAGCAAAATTTGCTCTTCGTCCTGAGATGTGCCTTGTTTGATTACCTCCAGGAGGAGTGAGGTGGCGGTTGTTTCCGGAACGTTTTGGAATGAGTTCCTGGCATGTTGGAGAGCTTGTTTGACAGCTTCCGGCGTTGCGAGGTTTTGGTTCAGCAGGAAGTCAGCGAGTGGTTCCAGGCTGTCATCTTCAGGCATCGAAAACTGGTCAAAATCAATCCCATGGGATTCTCCTCTATCAGAAGTTTTATCGATCTCTGTCAGCGAGGTGTCGGCGCTGGCGACCGCGGAGAAGTCGATTTTTTCAAAGCCATTGCTTGTCTCGACCAGATCTGCTTCGGGGAGGGGGGGTGGTTCAGCTTTAGGCTTCTTAATTTTGGACTTTTTGGATCCTGGACTCGGGACTTGAATTTCCTGGCCACCGGAATTCTGGTAGTTCGTCAGCAGATCCTTGACTTTGTCATTGTCAGGTGCCACTCCCAATAATGACTCAAGCTCGTGGCCGGCATTATCCAACTGTTCGAGGCGCATGTACGCTTCGACTATTTGACAGCTGGTCTTGACGGTCTCTTCATTTCGGCCCAATTTACCGTAGGCTTCCTTGAGCAATAACAATGATTGATAGTCATCAGGATTCATTTCCGTGATCACTTCAAACATGTTGATTGTTTGCAGGATTTGCTCCTGCTCGTCGGCTGAAATATTAACCGCCATGCTAATTGTCATTGAAGCTAATATTATGCCAAAAGCAAGACAACTTTCTTTAAATAATTATTTTCCAGTACATTACCTGTTGTGAATAAGTCAAAAACCGAGATATTGCTGTATGATACGCTGACCCGAACAGAGCAAAAGTTGGCGGCATCTGATGGCAAACAATTGCGCTATTATTGCTGTGGTCCGACGGTTTACGGCCCGGCGCATATTGGCAACTTCCGATCCTTTGTGCTGCAGGACCTGCTGCGACGGTTGATTGAATTTGAGGGGGTTGAGGTTTGTCATGTACGCAATGTGACAGATGTAGATGATAAAACCATTCGTGGTGCCCGCGAGGCCGGGCAATCACTCACGGATTTTACTGCATACTGGGCTGACCAATTTCATCTGGATAGCCTTAAGCTGAAGCTGTTGCCACCGCATCGCGAAGTTAGTGCGGTAAACGAAATTCCATGCCAGATCGAGCTGATCGGCAAGCTGATTGACGGCGGTAATGCCTACGTCGGGCAGGATGGCTCAGTCTACTTCAAGGTCAGTTCCTTTGATGGCTACGGAGCATTGAGCCACTTGGACCAGCGCGAGTTGAAGCTGGGAGCAGCAACTCAAGCGCGTCAGAGTGTCGATGAGTACGACAAAGAAGCGGCAGCTGATTTTGCCTTATGGAAAGCGCGACAGCCTGAAGATGGTGAAAACTATTGGAGTAGTCCGTGGGGCGAGGGGCGTCCGGGCTGGCACACTGAGTGTGCTGCGATCTCTCTGCAGCACCTGGGTGAGTCGTTCGACCTGCATGCCGGGGGAATGGATCTGGTTTTCCCGCATCATGAAAATGAAATTGCACAAGCACAGTGTACTACCGGCAAGGAGTTTGCTCGCCATTGGTTTCACACCGCCCATTTGATGGTGGAGGATACCAAGATGAGCAAATCTCTGGGAAACCTGTACACACTTGCCGATGTGGTTGAGCGCGGGTTTCCGCCACTGGCTTTGCGCTATTTACTGCTGAGCGGTCACTACCGGCAGCCACTCAACTTTACCTGGCAGTCACTGAATGCGGCAACCAAAGCTGTCGGCCGCTTGAGCAGATTGCAACAACGCCTGGAAGCCTGCGGGGTTGATAGAGTAGATGGCAACCTCGGTCTTTTTGAAGCGGTGGTTGACTCATTACGCGATGACTTGAATTCGCCGCGTGCGCTGGGTGCCTTATTCAACGCCGTGAATACCCTTGAGGCCATGCCTGACAGTGAATTGGCTTCTGCTGCTGACGGCTTTGGACAAGTGCTGACAATCCTTGGGTTGGAAGACCTGCAGGATTTGACGGCCAGTGAGGGGCAAGTTGAAGTGCCAGCTGAAATCCAGGAGTTGGCAGAACAACGGTGGCAGGCAAAGCAGGCGCGTGACTGGGCGCGTGCTGATGCCGTAAGGGAGCAATTAGGCCATGCCGGTTGGGAAGTTAAGGATGCCAAGGATGGTTATCACTTGATTCGTTCGACATAATAACCAAGTTTGAAGTTATGCAAAAAGTACTTCGGGATGTGCTGATTCTGCTGCTGCGCTGTTATAAAAGAGTGCTGTCACCGGTCTTGCATGCTCTCGGTGGAGGCGCCTGTGGTTGCCGTTACTTACCAACATGCTCGGAGTACGCGATTGAAGCATTACAAAAACATGGTGTTGGGCGCGGGCTTTGGTTAACTCTATGTCGGATAGGTCGCTGCCATCCCTGGGGTGGGGAGGGTCTGGACCCGGTGCCGGAACCAGTTACTGATCGACCGCTTAAAAAATACCATTATAGCAATGACTGTTCCGGTAAACATTCAGGCGATAGGTGATGAAATCGCTATCCAATGGGCCGATGGCGATGAAAGCTATTTTCCCATGGAACTCTTGCGCGCGGTTTCACCCAGCGCAGAAAATGTCGGCGAGGCTGATCTGCTGGGGATCGTCCATGGTGGGACCGACCAGTCGGAATTTCCCGGAATCCGGGTGGTCGGTTGGCAAGTGATCGGTGGTTATGCGTTAAAATTTGAATTTAGCGACGGCCATAATACCGGGCTATACAGCTATAGCTATCTCCAGCGGCTGGCTGCTTTGCTGGATGCCGACAAATGAGTGGTGCGAGTGGTGAGGGAAGCTACCGTAGAGGGCAGGTGATTTAGCGTTGCAGCTGGCTTTCCAATTGCGCGACGACTTGTTTGACATTCTCTTCGTTGGCGATTTTTCCACGCACCAGCTTGTGCGCGTGGATCACGGTGCCGTGGTCGCGGCCACCAAACGCATCGCCGATTTCGGTCAGTGATGACTTGGTCAGTTCCCGTGACAGATACATGGCGATCTGGCGCGGGAAGGCGATGTTAGCGGGGCGGCGTTTGCTGGTCATATCAGCCAATCGGATATCAAAGCGTTCTGCCACCCGGCGTTGGATTTGCTCGATAGTGACGGCGCGTTTGGCTTCCTCTTGCAGGATATCCTTAAGCAGGTACTCCATCGATTCAGGTTCAGGGTTTTTCCCGAGTGAGACCAGCGAAGCGACCCTGACCAAAGCGCCTTCGAGACGGCGTACATTGCTGCGGATACGATCGGCGATAAACTCCATGACGGCATCGGCGATTTCGATGCTCATCGATTGGGCCTTTTTGCGTAGGATCGCCATGCGGGTTTCCATGTCCGGCGGTTGTAACTCGGCTGTCATGCCCCATTCGAATCTTGAGACCAGGCGATTTTCCAAATTGGAAATTTCGCTGGCTGGGCGATCGCTGGACATAATGATTTGCTTGTGGCCGTCGAACAACGCATTGAAGGTATGGAAAAATTCCTCCTGTGAACGTTCCTTGCCAGCGAGGAAATGGATGTCATCAATCATCAGCACATCGGCTTGCCGGTAGCGCTTGCGGAACTTGACCAGGGTACCATTCTGGATGGCATTGATGAATTCATTGGTGAATACCTCGCTCGCCATGTAAAGCACGCGGGATGATTTGGTTCGCGGCAAAATGTAGTGGCCAATTGCCTGCATCAAGTGCGTCTTACCCAACCCGGTACCGCCATAGATGAATAGCGGATTGTAAGTACGGCCCGGTGCCTGAGATACCGCAAGGCACGCAGCATGGGCAAATTGATTATTCGAGCCGACTACAAAGGACTCAAATGTATTGCGTGGATTCATGCCGGAAACGCCATTGGCCCCGGACTTTGCGGTTGCGGGTGTTGCTGTGGCACGACCGGCTTGACGACTCGAGCGTTGGCTATTGTTGGCAGCCGTACTCTTGTTGGTGTCCTTTGCCGACTTGGCAGGCTTGGCATCCTGGCCCTTTGCTGATGCTTTATCGATGCTGTACGAGATGGCCGGATTTGAGCCTAGCGAGGCCATGATCGCTGCCTTTAATTGATCTTGATAATTACTTTCAATCCAAAGTTGATAGATATTGTTGGGTACCTGCAGGCAGAACTCGGCATCGCAGGCCTTGGTTAATTTGACTGGGGCGAACCAACGTTCGAATGCGTCCTCGCTTATAAGTGGGGTCAGGTGGTTGGTGACTTGCTCCCAAATCGGCTGAAAATGATCGTCCATAAGTTGTTTGTCCACAATTCTATGTTTCAGTTTTGTAACATTGGGGCTGACTTGGAACACTGAGCAAGTGTTTGGGGTGAGTGATAGGCAGGCATTCAGTAGTATGGTAAAAAATAGTTAAAATGTATGTAAATAACTGAATGGCATATACTTATCAATATAACATAACTTCTTATTTAAGCTCACACGGGACACATTTCGGGTTGTTGACCGCGTCAGCGCGCTGGTCGCGACCTGCCAATGATACCAATCCGGTAAACTTGTTAACAACTTATTCACATCAGTTCCTTGTCGCCTCGGCGATGCCTTGAATGTTAAGTAGGGTAACCGGATTTGGGCAAGCATTTTTTCTTTGAAAATGTTCACTGAGCGTCCGGCGGCGGGCAGAATTGAGTCGGCAAAAGTGCATTAACTATCGGGCAATGTGTCAATTACGTCACATTGGCTGGGTGACTATTGGGGCTTAAAAAAAGTTAATTTTTTTTTGGAAAACTGATTGCGCAGACGAGAGTGAGGAGTGTAGTGACCGGCCAGGCCCATGCGGTGAAGACATTGGCGGTGAGTTTACCGAATTCATTCAAAGAATAAGTTGGCAGGATTGCCAGCCAATCGATATCCAGTCCGGCCTTTTGCAGTAGGACCCAGACGTCGGTGCGCATGAAGAGTACCAGCAGGATCGAGAGCGTGCAGCCGACAGCTACGCCACGCAGCGAACCGATACCCCACAATGCGCACAAGAACAGGCCGAGCAGTGGGCCCACGGTGTAGCTGGTCATACCGAAGGCGAGCGGCAGGATAGGAATACCTTCACGGGCAGCATAAAGCAGGAAGGTAAACAGGGTTAAAGCGATCCCCCATATGATCACCAGCAGACGCGACTTCCAAACCAGGCCGAGAGCGTCGAGTTCTTTAGCCGAGCGTTCTTCCGGGTGATAAATCAGCGACAAGGTGGTTTGGCTGAGTGCGGCAAGAATGGAATCGAGCGAGGAGACTGCTGCCGCGAAGACCCCGGCGAGTATCAGTCCGGACAAGCCGATCGGCAGCACCGTAGTGATCCACATCGGGAACACGTAGTCAGGTTCGGCAGGTTGATGGACATTGGACTCAGCCGCGGTATCGGGATGGGCCAGCAGCGGCGCTTGCTGCATAGCCTGCTGCGAGGCTTGTGCACTCTCAGCGGGATAAAGGATTTGTGCTTCTGCTTTGGTGAATGGATTTTCGTGGTAGTGGACAAATAAGGCTGCACCGACCAGCAGCATTAACAGGGTCAGCAGCACACCAACACTGCTAAAGATGAGAGCCTTGCGTGCAGCCTTGGCGTTTTTGCAGCAGAACATGCGCTGGGCGTTCAATTGATCGACGCCGAACACAGATAAATTCTGGAAGGGGACAGCAAAGATAGCAACCCAGATGGTAAATTCCAAGTGGGCCTCGAGGCGTGCATCCCAAACTTGCAGCCGCCCGAAAGTATTTGCGGTACTCCAGAACTCAGCCCAGCCACCGGCAAGACCATTGATAATCCATCCGAGTGCCAATAAGCCACCGAGAGTAAACAGGGCAAACTGCATCACATCAGTCCAGATCACAGTGCGCATGCCGCCGATCAGCGTCCAGCAGATGGCAAAGGCTCCGATAGCGACGATGCACCAGCCGATATCGAGCCCGGTCACCACCTGCAGCGGAATAGCGGCGACAAGTACCCGGACGCTTTGAGCCAGGATCGAACCGAGTGTGAATAGCAATGTAGCGAGAGCTTTAGCGCGGCGCCCGAGGCGAGCGCCGATGTAATCGTAGGGGCTGTAGATTTCGCGCTCATAGTACACTGGTACGAAATAGAGTGCGACGAGAACCCGCCCGATCAGCGAGCCGATGCCCCACAGGAGGTAGGTGAAATTACCCTGCAGGGCAAACAGCGTGCCAGGGACTCCGATGAATGTGACACCACTGATTTCGGTAGCGATGATGCTGCCACAAACGGCAGGCCACGGCAATGAGCGACCACCAAGGAAGAAATCGCGGATCGAGGCCTGGCGGCCGCGTAGTTGGTGGCCAACCAAAGTCGTCAAGGCCAAGTAGCCGACAATGACGGCCCAGTCCCAGCCGGTAAAATGAGTATGAACTTCGTGCACGTTCCCACCTGTAGCAGGAGAGCTATGCCCACGTCCAGCCAGTTGACGCAGCGTATTGGCATTGATAGATTATCCAACCTGATGAATTTATATACTAAGACCGGCTGCCCCTGGTGCGCTGAAGCAAAGCGTTGGCTGGATGCCAAGGGCTACCAATATAATGAGATTGACGTCCGCGCGCAGCCAGAACGTATGGAGGAGATGAAGGCTGTTTCCGGGCAAACATATGCACCGACCCTGGTAGTGGGGACACTGGTATTGCCGGACTTTGATACCGACCAGTTAGCCGAATTTTTGCACCAGCATGAAATCCAACCCTAGCAGTGCCCGGTGATTGCTGACCTGTTGACAATACTGGGCTGTGCCGTGTTGACGGTCGCGTTGCGCACGATTGCCCATCCGGTAGCCCACAAGCTGGCCTTGCTCAGTTTGCTGGTTACTTCCTTTTTAGCCGGGTACTTGCCGACTGACAGTATACTGGTCGGCATCGCGTGCGCGGCGAGCTGGTTATTTTTGCCCTGGGTTGAATTATTAACTCGCGTACGTAAGACTGAGTTGCCGAGCGCAGACGACTTTAAGCAGCGGTTGCGGCCACCCGAGGATAGTAGGCCGTTGCTGCGTGATCTGGCTGAGGCCTTTGAAGACAATGGCTTTGAGGAGGTAGGTGATACCGGGTGGGAAAAGCCATCGCAGACCCACTTTTACCGTTTGCTATACCATCCAGTGAAAAAGATTCAGGCGGCTGTTTGCCTGCTGCAGCAGGGTGGGCTGACTGTCTCCTATTTGATGGTGACAACCCGACACCAATCCGGTGTCCAGCGGACTACCTGGTCGTATCCATTTTCCGGCAGCTTGAAACTACACCCGCTTACCGAAGTGAACCATGTTGCGGCGGAAGAGGGGGCAGGGGACATGGTATCTGCTCACGAACGTTTTATTGCCGGCAACCGGGTTGCGGCAGATGATGAGATCCTCGCGGTTGAACCAGATCAGTTGCCGCAATTACTGCAGCAAGACTTTATCCGGCAGGTAAAGCATAACCTCGAAATTGGCCTGCTACGCAAATCACCAGCCGGAGTGCTGTACTCCTGGCGCGGCCTAGTCTTTCTGTGGCTCCAGTTTCTCAGGGACCTGGTGAGACTGTAGGCCACCGGCAACTTTTCGTTTAGCAATTGATGTGGCTGCAACTTTTCGGTTGCCTCAGCCGTGATTGCAGATTTTAATTAATAAAGTTCTAGTTGGTTAGGACACAGCCCTCTCAAGGCTGCGGCACGGGTTCGAGTCCCGTACGGGATGCTTGATTCTATCAGGCTTTTAGGGTATTTTGCTGGACAGCAGGCGGCTGCTATCGTGCCCTTGCTACCCGGCAACAGGCTTATTTGCCAGGTTTCGCCCGCTAAGTTATGGGCCAGCCACGCAGTCTCACACCCAAATAACACCCCTTCGCTCATCAACAATCAATATGACAAACCGCCAATAGCCCCTACTAAACCTTGATAAACACTACTTTCCTACTTGCCATTTATTTCCTCATGGGACGTCCCCGATTTGACGAGATCGATATCGCCGGATTGATACATCCCCCGAGTGTCGACGGAAACGACGGATCCGCCTACCATCACTGTCTCGATTCCATGGTGGGCCAGGGTGGTTGCCACATATTCCCACATGTCCTTTTCTGAACAGTCTGGCCAATTTGGTTCTTTCATAAATGACTTGCAGAATAAGCCGTATGACTTATATTGCAAGTCTATATGAATGGTGTTTTAAAAGAACTGACAGGCAGTAAAACAGCGGAGTTGTGCCTGCTGCATCTCTTCCATTACGGGGAGGGCTATGGTCGTGCCATCGTAGATGATTTTCCAAAGCATGTCTCCTTACTGAATGTTCAACGCCAACTGGAGAAGCTGGAGTTAGCGGGGATTCTGGTATCCAAGACGGCAGGACGCACGCGGATGTTTACCTGGAATCCCAAAAGTCCTTACGTCAAACCCTTGAAAGAAATCGTCAAGATCCAGTATGAAAGTATGTCTTTAGAAGATCGTCAGGAACTGTTTACTAAACGCCGGCGTCCCCGCCGTAAAGATAAAGCGGTCATAAGGAAATAAACTAAGTAAACCTGTTTACAGATGGTCTAACAGAGCATACCCTTAATGTGGGACCCTATCGGATCAGTTAAGGCATGAGTTTCACTGGCAATTCTGAGCTTTCAATTACAATCTGATTAAAGAAAATCAAGGGATGAATCATTTTGCAGATGCGCAAGCCCGGTATGCCGAGATTGGTGTGGATGTTGAGAATGCCCTGAAGGCCTTGAGTGATACGCCGATTTCGCTCCATTGCTGGCAGGGGGATGATGTGGGTGGATTTGAAAATCCTGATGGCGAGTTGGGTAGTGGGTTGGCAGTGACCGGTAACTACCCGGGCAAGGCACGCACGATTGACGAACTCCGCCAGGATCTGGAAAAGGCACTCAGTTTGATCCCCGGCAAGCACCGGCTCAACCTGCATGCAATTTACGGCGATTTTTCTGCAGGTAAAGCGGACCGTGATGCGATAGAAATCAAGCATTTCCAAAGTTGGGTTGACTGGTGTCAGGTAAACGGTCTGGGCATGGATTTCAATCCCACATGCTTCAGTCACCCGCGAGCGGATGATGGCTTTACGCTATCGCATAGCGACAAGGGGATCAGGGATTTTTGGATCGAGCACTGCAAGCGGTGCCGTGAAATTAGCGTCGAGATAGGCCGCCAGTTAGGCTCCGCCTGTGTGACCAATGTCTGGATCCCCGATGGGATGAAAGACAGCCCGGCAGACCGCAAAAGTTATCGCCAGCGACTAGGCGAAAGCCTGGATGACATTTTCAGTGAACCGTTGGATCGTGCGCACCATCTTGACGCGGTGGAGAGTAAGCTCTTCGGCATTGGTTCAGAAAGCTTCGTGGTTGGATCGCACGAGTTCTATCTGGGATATGCGATCAAGAACCAGTTGCTTTACTGCCTCGATGCGGGGCACTTTCATCCTACAGAAGGGATTGCCGACAAGATCTCAGCAGTACTGCAATACGTACCTGAAATTTTGCTGCATGTCAGCCGTGGTGTGCGCTGGGATAGCGATCATGTGGTGATCCTTGATGATGCGACCAAAGCGATCTTCGAGGAACTGGTGCGAGGTGAATTCCTTGAGCGGACACATATCGGCTTGGATTTTTTTGATGCCAGTATCAACCGGATTGCCGCCTGGTGCATTGGAGTGAGGGCCTCGCAGAAAGCCCTCTTGTTTGCCCTGTTGGCTCCCAACCAGAAACTTCGGGAAATGGAAGAATCCGGCGATTTCACCGGGCGGCTGGCCTTGATGCAAGATAGTCAGATGCTACCGGCAGGCGCAGTCTGGCAGGAGTTCTGCCGCCGCCACGATACGCCGGGCGATATGGCCTGGCTGGAAGAAGTCCGAAACTACGAAGCGGACGTTCTAGCACAGCGCTAGCCCGGATCAATCACAAACTTCGTAGCGAGACGCAGCGTGAGGTGCTTG